>JBOHFC010000423.1:0-8447 GCA_050701375.1 Pseudonocardiaceae bacterium | reverse complement strand
CACCGCGACGACGGGCCCTTCGGCGGCGGCGCGTCCCGGGCGGCGCTGCTCGCTGCGTTGGACGGGTCGCTGCGCCGGCTGCGCACCGACCACATCGACCTATGGCAGCTGCACGCCTGGGATCCGGCTGTGCCGGTGGAGGAGACGATGTCCGCGGTAGCCGACGCGGTGCACAGCGGCAAGGTCCGCTATGTCGGGGTGTCGAACTACACCGGCTGGCAGCTCGCCACCGCCAAGGCCGTCTCCGAGGTGCCGTTGGTATCCACCCAGGTGGAGTACTCGCTGCTGGAGCGGGGGGTGGAACGCGAGGTGGTGCCCGCGGCGGCGCACCACGGGGTGGGCCTGCTGCCCTGGGCTCCGCTGGCCCGCGGGGTGCTCACCGGCAAGTACCGCACCAGCACTCCGGCCGGTTCCCGGGCCGCGTCGCCGCACTACGCGAGATATGTGGAGCACCACCGCACCGACCGGGCGAACCGGATCGTGCAGGCTGTGGCCACCGCCGCCGACGGGCTGGGGGTGTCCCCGCTGGAGGTCGCCGTGGCCTGGGTGCGAGACCGGCCGGGCGTGGTCGCCCCGGTCGTCGGCGCTCGCAACGCCACCCAGCTGGCCGGCTCGCTGGCCGCTGAGGAAGTGGAGTTGGCGCCCGCGATCCGGGCCGCGCTGGACGACGTCAGTGCAATTGAGTTGGGTTATCCGGAACGTCCGCTTGGCTGACCCGGTGCATGGCCACGGCCATGTCACGGGCGGCGCGCACCGTGCCCCGGACAGACCCGGACACCTTGGACCGCCCGCCGGTACGCGGCCGGTACTCGACGTCGAACTCGCGCACCCGCCAGCCGGCGGCACCGGCCCGCAGCAGCAACTCCAGCGGGTAACCGCAGGCGCGATCGGTCACTCCCAGGTCGAGCAACGCCTGACGGCGGCCGACCCGGATCGGTGCGATGTCATGGACTGGCAGCCCTCGCTGTCGCAGCACCGCGGAGAGCACCAGGTTGCCGGCCCGGGCGTGCCACGGCCACGCACCGGCCTGCGGTACCCGGCGCCCGACGGCGAGATCACTGCCGTTGGCTGCCTCAGCGACCAGTTGGGGCAGCGCCTGCGGCGAAAGTGATCCGTCGGCGTCCAGCACGCCGACCAGATCGGCGGTCGCGGCGAGCAACCCGGCGTGCACCGCGGCGCCGTAGCCACGTCGCGGTTCGGACACGACGGTGGCACCGCAGGCGATAGCGACGGCGACCGTGTCATCGGTGCTGCCGTTGTCGACGACGAGGATCCGGTAGCCCGCAGGCATCGCGGCCAGGACACCGGGCAGCGCTTCGGCTTCGTCCAGGCACGGCAGCACGATGTCGACCGTGGTAGTCACAGTTGATGACGTTATCGCTTAGACGGAGTAACCGCCCACCGGGCTGGTTACAGCTCGGTCACGGAGGACTGCACAGGGTCAGCGGCGCAACGATAGGGTGTCCGTCCATTTAGCGGATTAATGCCAACATACGGCTACGTGGGGATGACGCGGGGGTGTCAGGTCAGGAATGCTTGACCCCACACCTCGCCCCTAACCGACATGGAGGTCGGTGTGCTCGGTGCCCAGCGCGCGGCGATGCTTGCTGCGTTGCTCGTCGCCGGGCTGGTAGCAGGGTGCGGCACGGTGGGCGGCTCCGCCGGGCAGCAAGCGGTCGCGCCCGTCGAGCCGGCGTCGGCGCCGCTGGGCGGCCCGGCACCCGCGGGGACAGTCGTGCCGCTCGGCGCGCCGGCTACCGAGGTGGTGTTCGATCCCAGCACGCAGACGGTGGCGGTAGCGCTTGACGACCCGCCGCGGTTGCTGCTGACGACACTGGACGCCGCGGCGCCACCTCGGCAGGTGCCGCTACCGGGGCCGGCCGCGGATCTCGTGCTCGCAGCCGACGGCGGCCCGCTGCTGGTGCCGATCACCACGCCGGGGTCTCTGGTCCGCGTCCCGCTCGACGGCGGGACACCGAGCAGGACGGATCTTGCCGGCTCGGCACGCGGGACGGCCACCGTGGGTGGCGTGATCGTGGTTGCGCTGGGTGACCGGCTCGTCGTGCTCGGCGGCAATCGGCGCATCTCGGGATTTATCGACGCAACCCGCCTGGTGCCTGCCGGTACCAGTGGCAGACCCAAGGTCTGGGTTCTCGACCGGGGCCGCAGTGCGGTGACGGTAGTGGACCTGGCTACCGGTGAAACCAGTCCTGCGCTGCGCGCGGGCAACGGAGCCGCCGGTGCGGTGGCCGACAGGTTCGGTCGGCTGCTGGTCACCTACACCCGCGATGGCGAGCTGCTGGCCTTCGCCGGTGATCCACCGGTGCTGCGGCAGCGTTTTCCGCTGCCGGGTGCGCCTTACAGGCTGGCCTATGACGGCCGGCGGGATCTGGTGTGGGTCACCCTGACCGGCCGCGATGAGGTAGTCGGGCTCGGGGTGGCAGGGGGCGAGCCGGTGATCATCCACCGCTTCCCCACCGTGCATCAACCCGATGCAGTGGCAGTCGACCCGGTCAGCGGCCGGGTCTTCGTCGTCTCCGCATCAGGAGCAGGACTGCAGGTGATCGATCCCGGACGGGTGGTGCAGTAGATGATCGAGACAGTTGACGGTGATGGCCCCGACTGGGAGTACCAGCCGCTGCGGTTACCGCCGGAGGTATCCCGGCGAACCGCAGCGACTCAGCTCGCGGTGCAGGCCGAATTCGCAGGCTGGGAACTGTCCCGGGTGCGGATGTATCCCGGCGGCACGCGAACCGTATGGTTGCGCAGGCAGCGGACTTCCGTCGCTCAGCCCAAGCTCTCGTTCTGACCCATGCACGCCCCAGTACGAGGCAGGGCCCGCGCCGTCCGGTGCGGACCCCACTGGTGAGTCTGGTGGTCGATCAGGGTCGGGAGGGCCCGACCCTGCGAGCAGCCTTCAGGCGCGCAGCGCGCGGATCTGGTCGGCCTGCGGACCCTTGGGTCCCTGAGTGATCTCGAACTCCACCCGCTGGTTCTCCTCCAGCGAGCGATATCCGGTCGCCTGGATCGCCGAGAAGTGGGCGAAGACGTCGGGGCCGCCACCATCCTGGGTGATGAAGCCGTACCCCTTCTCCGCGTTGAACCACTTGACCGTGCCCGTCGCCATCTTCCATCTCCTTGCTCGGGCCGCCTGTCCGGCCCGCAATGCGGGTGTCCCGGCTCGCCTTCGTGCCCATCCGGCTGCGTCGTGCATGGACCACGCTGGCCGGACACAACGAACGCCTGTGGCGCTTGCTCCACAGGCGTCCTTGGAACCAAGACTGCTACGCGCGCGACGTTAGCAGAATCAACAGCTCCGGAGGAACCGGTCGAGCACTCGAGTGCCGAAGGTCAGCCCGTCGATCGGTACCCGTTCGTCGACACCGTGGAACAGGGCTCCGAAATCGAGATCGGGCGGCAGCCGCAACGGCGCGAACCCGAAGCAGCGCATTCCCAGCTTGCTGAACGCCTTGGCGTCAGTGCCGCCGAAGAGCATGTAGGGGACGGTTCGCGCGTCGGGATCCTCGCGCCGGATCGCGGCGTCCATCGCGGCGACCAGGTCACCGTCGAAGGTCGTCTCCACCGGCGGCAGGTTCAGCACCCATTCGCGAGTGACATCCGGGCCGAGGAGTTCGTCGACTTCCTGTTCGAACGCTGCCTGGCGCCCGGGCAACACCCGGCAATCCACCACCGCCTCCGCGGTCGAGGGAATGACGTTGGCCTTGTAGCCGGCGTCGAGCATCGTCGGGTTGGCGGTGTCGCGCAGCGTCGAACCGACGAGCCGGGCGAGCGCACCGATTTTGGCGACCGCGCCTTCCAGGTTGTCGCCGGAGAAGTCCAGCCCGGTCTCCTGACCGACGGCGGTCAGGAACTCCTGTACCGAGTCGGTCATCACCAGGGGGAAACGGTGCTTGCCCAGCCGGGTGACCGCCGCACACAGCGCGGTCACCGCGTTGTCCTCGTGCACGACCGCTCCGTGCCCGGGCCGTGCCCTGGTTCGTAGCCGCATCCAGGCGATGCCCTTCTCCGCGGTCTGGATCAGGTACAGCCGGCGCCCTTCGCGCACGGTCAATGAGAACCCGCCGACCTCGCTGATCGCCTCGGTGCAGCCCTCGAACAGATCACGACGGTGCTCGACCAACCAGTGCGCTCCCTGCAGCCCGCCGGTCTCCTCGTCGGCCACGAAGGCGAAGACGAGATCTCGTGGCGGGATCACGCCCTCGCGCTGGAACCGCCGGGCGACAGCGATGATCATCGCCACCATGTCTTTCATATCGATCGCGCCGCGGCCCCACAGGTAACCATCCTGCACCGCGCCGGAGAACGGGTGCACCGACCATTCGCTGGCGTCGGCGGGCACCACGTCGAGATGACCGTGCACGAGCAACGCGCCGCGCGCGGGATCGGCCCCGGGCAGCCGGACGATCACATTGCCCCGACCCGAAGCCCCGGACTCCAGATAGGTGACCTCGAAACCCACCTCGCCGAGCTTCTCGGCGACGTACTCCGCGGCGGCCCGCTCGCCCACGAGGGTGTCCGGGTCACCGGTGTTCGTGCTGTCGATCCGGATCAGATCGCTGGCCAGGCCGACGACCTCGTCCTGCGCCGTACTGGTATCGCCCACCGGTCGCTCCATCTAGCCTTCCTACCACCGCTGATCTGCGCGATCTACGATATGTGCGCCGGGTTGGGGCGCCGGGTGGCGATCAGCTACCCTCGTTGCGCACCGCACGGTGACTTTCGTGTGGGCAAGATCCCGGTAATGGGATGTCCGAGTGGCGGAATGGCAGACGCGCTAGCTTGAGGTGCTAGTCCCCTACAAAGGGGGTGGGGGTTCAAGTCCCCCCTCGGACACAATTCTAGGTCCACGGCGTCGAGCGGGCCGAGTACCGCGTCCTCCCGTAGGTTCATCGCACCCGGATGGTCGATCTTGTTGCGATCACGTACTCATCGAGTCGGCATATGGGGCTGTGAATACGCTGCTCAACGCCGTCGACCGGCCTTTCAACGCGCGGCTGCGCGGGTCGGACCTGTTGGTCGACTTCCGGGTCCTGGCGCAATCGCTGCACCTTCAGGCCGATGACGACGAGGCGCGACGGTGTATGCGGCAGCGTTCTGGAGACTGGCCGGCCTGGCACGTTGTGGCCGGCCCCTCGCTGGAGAACGTGGAGCACCCACTGCTGGCCTGACGCATGCAACAGGTCGCTATTGTCCAGCGGCAGGTTCGAGGCCCGGGGGTCGCCCCAGCAGGGGGATCCAACGCCCTGACGTGGGGTCAGCTACCGGCTGAAGCACTGGACAGCTGCGCCAGGCCCCAGGCGACGCAGGCCTGTTCGGGCGGCTGTCGCCCTTAGAAGGGAGATGGCGGCAACCTCAGACTGCTTCGAGCAGCTCCGACTGTGGCTACGACACTTGGGACGACCCGGGCTGGGCAGACGCCTAGGCGACGTGAGGACGAGGGGCCACGGGCGCCGTTAGATTCGCGTCCAATGCTCGCGCGATCCGCCCCAACACCGGCAGGGTCGGCACAGTCCCTCCCGCCTCGAACCGCGCCACCGCGACTGCGTCATCCCCGCCGCCGACGCCAACTCCGCCTGACTCCACCCCCGCGCCAGCCGGAGCTCCCGAACAGCCACGCCCAGCTCGAACGCCAACCGAGCAGACTCGTACGCCTCCTCCGCACCCGGCTCCACCATCCGCCGATCCCGCAGCTCCGACCACGACGCCCGCCCAGTCCCTGCCGACTCAGCCATCGCCGTCCGCCACCTCGTGCTTCTCCGCCATACACCGCGCCATCGCCCGGCGAGCCCGTTCCGCCTCGCCCGACTCCCGCATCCGCGTCGTCTTGGTGGGTGGGGAATCCGCGGCCGGCCGCTGCCTGGTGGTTCCGGCTGGACCTGACAGTGCCACGATCACCCGATATCTCAAGCATCACAGACCCGATGTAACTATCAGTGAGGTCCGGGGAAGGACCAGTGCCTCGTGGGGATGTGCCACCCAGGGCAATTTCTCCCCCAAAGTTGCCCTGGGTGGCACATCCCCAACGGACCACCCCACCTCCCCCTGGGGCAGGAGTGACGGTACCTCCCCGTGGGGCAGGAGTGACGGTGCAGACGAGCATCGGGGTGCCACGATCAGCCGTACCACTACTGCATGACATGCCGCCACGTGGCAGCGATGTCGCCCGAGACCCGCGCCATGGCTGACCGCTGGTTGACAGTGAGATGTAACCAATTGCATCCAACATCACACAGATCTTGAAACGGCCGTGGTAGCGGACCCTGTTAGACGACCAGATCGACATAGAATGCTGCAGTCGCGAAGTGCTGCGTCGACAACGGCTCGAACCAGTCCCGGCCCTCTGGTTCCAGCTCCGCAGTACCCCACGACATAGCGACAATGCTATATGGCGCAGGGAACCCTCAGCCCAGCGTGGTTCGGCCGTTAGCCGAGCCCGTTGAGCCAGCCCGTGTACGTAGTGGTCAAGTCCCCCTCGGACACCGTATTTGTGCAGGTCGGGCCGCTAATCATGGTCTACGCA
The DNA here is from genome assembly GCA_050701375.1 of Pseudonocardiaceae bacterium. Classification (GTDB taxonomy): domain Bacteria; phylum Actinomycetota; class Actinomycetes; order Mycobacteriales; family Pseudonocardiaceae. The sequence continues at coordinate 1,906 of JBOHFC010000423.1, read as the reverse complement.
ACTCCCACTGCTAACGGATTGCTAACGGGCTGCGTCATCATCTGCGCGACCAACGCAGCGGCGTGAGCCTGCAGGCCCTCGGCGACGTGGCTGTAGGCGCGAACCGGACGAAGAACGTCATGCTCGACGCGGCCGGCCTCGAACTGATCAAACAGATCGCCGAGCAGTTGAAGATCCCCGAGGTGGACTCGCCGGACACGAAGCCAGGTGACGTCTACCAGGAAGTCCTGGACAGCATTGAGAGTCGGCTGAAGCGCCGCCTGGAGGAGTCCAACAGTCCGGTCTACCAAAGCCTCGCCGCACGCATCGAGAAGTTGCGCCAGAAAGCCATCACCAGCGTTGAGGAGTCCCTCGCGTTCCTGGAGCAGGCACTACAGATCGCTCAGGACGTCGTCGCGGCTGACCGGGCGGCCGAGGAAGGCCGCCTTGAGGAGTTGGAGCCGCTCGTCGACCCGAAGCGCGGCGCGCTAACACAGATCGTCGAGGAGAACACACCTCCGGGCCTGCACAAGATCGTGCCGGACATCGTCGTCAGGATCGACTCGATCGTCCAGGAGGTCGCGTACACCGGATGGACGGAGAGTGACGCCGGGGACAAGAAGGCCCGTAAGGAACTGCGGGCCGCCCTGAAGAACTTCGGACTCCCCGTGACAGGCCAGTTGTTCAACAAGACGTACGAGTACGTGAGGGAGAACTACTGACGACGGCGTTGGACCATCCGCAGACGGCCAGGTACGGCACGTATCGCGACGCTGGCCCGCCACCTCACGAATGAGGGCCACCACCACGGATGCGCCGGGGGTCGGAATGAGTTCAAGCCGCCGTCCGCCGCCCCGTCGCCTCTCCGGTCTCAGCTGGATCGTCGGTCTCGGTGTTTGTCTCGCTCGCGGTCTCGGCACGGTGGCGCTTGAGCGCGCGGTTGAGCAGTTCGACCGCCAGCAGCAGCACCAGCGGCGGGCACGCGGCGACCGCGACGGCGAACACGTTCAACTCCGGTGCCGCCGCGACGTTGGCGCACAGCGACGGCGCCACGAGCGAGCGCCGCGCGCTGGTCACCGCGCTGCGCTGGTTGGTGGGCAACGGCGTGGTGCGCGAGCTCGACCGGTCGGTCACCGGCTACGAGGCCGATGCTGAGGCCGACGCTCTGCTGGAGGTCCGCAACGACCGGATGGCACTACTGCCCACGTCTGCGCTGGTGGGCGCGCAGTCGGCCGACGAGCTGCTCGACCGCGCCGCGGGAGAGGGCACCGGCCGGGCTGGGCCGCGCCGCCGCCTGGTGGAGGATCCCGTGCTGCACGCCGCCGACGTCGCGCCCGAGGACTGGGCCGAGCTGCGCCGCCGCTTCGGTGAGGAGTCCCGCTACTGCGAGGAGATGTTCGGGCTCGTCGTCGAGGCTCGGGCCGAGGGCGTCGCCGCGATCGACGTGGACGGCGGCTGCACCGACATCGCATTCCCGGCCGGCGGCACCACCGCCCACGCCGCCCTGCTGCTCCTGGACGCGCTCACCACCCGCCACCGCGACGGCGCCGACAATGCCATGCTGGACCGCGAGCTGCGTGAGCTGCTGGAGCGCTACGGCCGCTACTGGCGAAAGGACGTAGAACCGGAGAACCTGCGCGACGAGGCCGTCGCGCTGCTGGCGGCGATGGCCGTGGTCACGGTCGAACCCGATGGGCGGGTGCGCCCCCGCCCGGTCGCGGCCCGATTCGCACCGGACGTCACCGTGGCCAGTGCTGACGACGACGCGGGGCAACTGAGCCTGCTGTGAACGCCTTCCTGGCCGACCCGGCGCTGCAGCCGCTGTGGCGGGCCGTGACCGCGGCCCTGGACCGTAACGGCCTGGGCTGGCGCGGCCGGTTGACGCTGCCCGACCTCACCCCCGAGGGTCGTCGCCGGCTCGGGGTTC
>JBOHFC010000422.1:0-5017 GCA_050701375.1 Pseudonocardiaceae bacterium | reverse complement strand
GCGAACCGCAGGGCGAGAATGTTCTGAACGGTCTCCTTCCCGAGGTAGTGATCGATCCGGTAGACCTGGTTCTCGTGCAGGACCTGGGAGACGTCGCGGTTCAGCGCCCGGGCGCTTGGCAGGTCGTGCCCGAACGGCTTCTCGATGACCACCCGGCGCCACTGGTCGCCGGCCGGCGCAGCCAACCCCGTGCGGGACAGCTGCTTGAGCACGACCGGGAACGTCGCGGGTGGGATGGCCAGGTAGAAGGCGTGGTTGCCGCCGGTACCTCGCTGCTGATCGAGCTCGGCGACTACGGACGCGAGGTCGTCGAACGATGCGTCGTCGTCGAAGCTGCCGGGCACGAACCGGACGCCCTCGCACAGCCGAGTCCAGACCTCCTCCTGGAACGGGGTGCGGGCATGCTCGCGGACCGCGTCGTGAACCAGCTCGGCAAAGTTCTCGTCGGCCCAGTCCCGGCGCGCGAATCCGACCAACGCGAATCCCGGCGGCAGCAACCCGCGATTGGCCAGGTCGTAAATGGCCGGCATCAGCTTCTTGCGGGACAGGTCTCCGGTCACTCCGAAGATGACGACGCCGCACGGACCGGCGATCCGCGGCAGGCGTTTATCCCGGTCGTCCAGTAGTGGGTTCACCCAACCGGCCGGGGTCGTGCCGCTTGCTGTGCTCACCTATAGCTCCTGTATCGAGTGTGCCAGCGCGACCAGCCCGGCCGCCCGGGCGAGTAGATGAACCCGCAGCACCGGCCGGCCATGCCCAGCGAGCACGTCAGCGTCACCCAAGGCCTGGGCCTGTTGCAGATCGCCCAGGGTGAACTGGGTGCCCGGCACGGGGATGTCCGCGGTGACCGCTCCGGTCAGCTGCAGGAACGCCCCATTCTGGTGGCCGCCCTTGTGGTATTGGCCAGTCGAGTGCAGGAACCGCGGACCCCAGCCGAAGGTGGTCTGCAGCTGGGTACGGCGGGCCAATTCGGTACGAAGCACCGTGGCGGAAGCATCGGCGATGCGGTCCAGATATGCCTGCACCGCGAGGTAGCCTCGCGCAGGGGTGGCGGTGATCAGGGCCCGCAGCGCGTCGCTGAGGGTGGCAATGCCAGCCGGCATCCAGTCCCCGACGGGGTACACCGCGACGTCACCCTCGACGAACGCAGGCGCGGGTCTGGCAGCGGGCTTGTTGACAGCGTCGAGCTGCGCCCGGGCGGCGACCTTCGCGGCTTCCACGTCGGGCTGGTCGAACGGGTTGATCCCCAGCACCCGGCCGACCACCGCGATGGCGTACTCCCACAGCAGCAACTGTCCACCCAGGGTGCCGCTGACCGCCACCGAAGCTGCCGCGACATCCGGACCGATCGCGACCGGGGTGGCGTCCGGTCCGGCGTCGGCGAAGCCCGGCGCCGCCGGGTCGCGCACCACCACCGGCAGCAGGCCGGTGCCGTTCTTGCCGGTGGACTCGGCGATGAGCTGCTCGGCCCAGTCGGCGAACCCGACGATCCCGGAGCCGGTGTCGGTGAGCACCACCTTCTCGGCGCCGGCAGCATGCCCGACCGCCAGCGCGGCGGCCAGCCGCAGTGCCGGGTTCGTCGGGTCATCGGCGGCCAGCGACGGCGCCTGCTGCTCGGCATCGTCGAGCAGATTCGCGATATCCGCCCTGGCCAAGCCAGCCGGGACCAGGCCGAACGCGGTCAACGCCGAGTAGCGGCCGCCCACGTTCGGCTCAGCGGTGATCACCGCCCGGTAGCCTTGCTCCTCCGCGATCCGCTGCAGCGGCGAGCCCGGATCGGTCACCACCACCAGGTGCGCCGCTGGGTCCAGCCCCGCCGCGGCGAACGCGGCGGCGAACACCCGGCGGTGGCTGTCGGTTTCCACCGTTGAACCTGACTTCGACGACACCACCAGCACCGTGCGCTCCAGGTCGCCCGCCAGCGCGTCGGCCACCTCACCGGGGTCGGTCGTATCCAGCACGGTCAGCGGCACTCTGGAAGTGGCACAGATCACCTCCGGGGCCAGCGACGATCCGCCCATTCCAGCCAGCACGACCCGGTCGATCCCGTCGGCGTGCAGCTCCGACCACAGCGCATCGATGGTGGCGAGCAACGGCCGGGAGGTATGGGGAAGCGTCACCCAGGCGAGCCGGCGGGCAGCCTCGTCCTGCGCCTGGGGTCCCCACAGTGTGGGATCCTGGCTGGTCAGCGCGGAAGCCACCCGCTCCCCGACGAGATTGTCGACGAGGGAGTCCGCCGCCGCGGTAGGCGAGCTGATCTCGACCGTGAGTTGCCGCATCGAGGGAGGCTGCGACGTCGAGGAAGACGGTGACATCGGCGGTCAGCCCGCTGAGTGCGGCGCGAGCTTGGCCAGCTGGCCGGCCACCGTCTCACTGAGCTCGGACCAGGATGCGTCGAACTTCTCCACGCCCTCGCGTTCGAGCACGACGAACACGTCGTCGAGATCGATCCCGACCTCAGTCAACTCATCGAAGACGCGCTGGGCCTGCTCGGCAGTGCCCGAGATCTGGTCGCCCGGAACCTCGCCGTGGTCGGCCAGGGCGAGCAGGGTGTTTTCCGGCATTGTGTTGACGACTCCTGGCGCGATCAGTTCGGTGACGTACTTGGTGTCCGGGTAGGCCGGGTTCTTCACCCCGGTGGAAGCCCACAGCGGCCGCTGCGGTCGCGCCCCGGCCTGCTTGAGCTGAGCCCACCGCTGTGTGCAGAACTGCTGCTGGTAGGCCGCGTACGCCAGCCGGGCGTTGGCCACCGCGGCCTGCCCGCGCAGCGCCAGCGCCTCTTCGGTGCCGATCACCTCCAGCCGCTTGTCCACCTCGGTGTCGACCCGGGAGACGAAGAACGACGCGACGGAGGTGATCGTGGCCAGGTCGTAGCCGTTCGCGGCGGCCCCTTCCAAACCGGCGAAGAAGGCCGCCATGACCTCGCGGTGGCGCTGCACCGAGAACACCAGGGTGACGTTGACGCTGATCCCGTCGGCCAGCGCGCCGGTGATGGCTCCCAAACCCTCTACCGTCGCCGGTATCTTGATCATGACGTTGGGTCGATCGACCAGTTTCCACAACTCGGCGGCCTGGGCGAGGGTGGCATCGGTGTCGTGGGCCAGCTGCGGGCTGACTTCCAGCGACACCCGGCCGTCAATCCCGCCGCTGGTTTCCCAGGTGCCGCTGAAGACGTCGCAGGCCTGCCGCACGTCGGCAATCGTGATCTCACGAACGGCGTCGTCGACCGACGCGCCGCGGGCGGCCAGCTGGTTCACCTGCTGGGCGTAGTCCTCAGCGTGTTCCACCGCGTGCGCGAAGATCGTCGGGTTGCTGGTCACCCCGACCACGTGCTTCTCAGTGATCAACTCGATCAGGTTGCCCGAGTTGATCCGCTGCCGGGACAGGTCGTCCAACCAGATCGACACACCTGCCTCGGACAGTGCCGCCAAGGTATCGGTGCTGCTCACGAGAGTTTCCTTCCACCCGTAGCGGGGTCAGCTCTTGTTGCGCTTGGTGCGTTCCAGGCTGCGACGGGCCGCGTTGGCTACTGCCTCGCCGGTGAAGCCGAACTCGCGGTAGAGGGTCTGCCAGTCAGCGGATGCACCGAAATGCTCCAGCGAAACCACCTCGCCGTGATCGCCCACAAAGCGCTGCCACGGCATTGCGATGCCAGCCTCGACGGCCACCCGAGCCCGCACCGTCGGCGGCAGTATCTGGTCGGAGTAGGCCTGGCCCTGTTCGTCGAACCACTCCACGCAGGGCATCGAGACCACCCGGGAGCTGATTCCCCCGGCGGCCAGGGTCTGCTGGGCGGCGACGGCATACTGCACTTCGGAGCCGGTGGCGATCAGCAGCACGTCGGGCAGGCCGCCGCCGAGCTCGGTCGCGGTGTCGGCGAGCACGTAGCCACCACGCGCGACGCCGGCAGCGTCGGTGCCCTCCAGCACGGGCACGTTCTGCCGGGTCAAAGCAAGCCCGGTAGGCCGGGTGGCCTTTTCCAACAGGGCCTTCCACGCTGCCGCGGTCTCGTTGGCATCGGCGGGGCGGACCACGTCCAGGCCCGGGATGGCCCGCAGCGAGGCCAGCTGTTCGACCGGTTGATGGGTGGGGCCGTCCTCGCCCAGGCCGATCGAGTCGTGGGTCCAGACGTAGATGGTCGGCGCTGCCATCAGCGCGGCCAGCCGCACCGCGGGGCGCATGTAGTCACTGAAAATCAGGAACGTGCCACCGTAGGGGCGGGTCGGCCCGTGCAGCACGATCCCGTTGAGGATCGCGCCAATGGCGTGCTCGCGCACGCCGAAATGCAGGGTGCGGCCGTAAGGCTGCGCGGTCCACATCTTCGTGGAGATCTTCGCGGGTCCGAACGAGTCGGCACCCTTGATCGTGGTGAGGTTGCTCTCCCCGAGGTCTGCGGAGCCCCCCCACAACTCCGGCAGCACCTCACCGATTGCGCCGAGCACTTCCCCGGAGGCTTTGCGGGTCGCCACCCCCTTCTTGTCGGGCTGCCAGGTGGGTAGCTTCTCCGCCCAACCCGCCGGTAGCTGCCGGTTGATCAGACGATCGAACAGCGCGGCCCCGGACGCGTTGGCTTCCCGCCAGGAGTCGAAGGACTGCTGCCACTGTGTGTGGGCGGCCTGACCGCGCGCCACCACCCGCCGGGCGTGCTCGAGCACCTCGGGTGCCACGACGAAGGAGCGCTGTGGGTCGAAGCCCAGCGCGTCCTTCACCGCCGCCACCTCGTCGGCGCCCAGCGCGGAGCCGTGCGCGGCGCCGGTGTTCATCTTGTTCGGCGCCGGGTACCCGATCACGGTGCGCAGCACTATCAGCGACGGCCGGCCGGCCTCGGCCTTGGCCGCTTCGATCGCGGCGAGGATGCCGACGACGTCCTCACCGCCGTCGACGGTCTGGACGTGCCACCCGTAGGCCGCATAGCGCGCGGCGGTGTTCTCCGACAGCGCGATCGCGGTGTCATCCTCGATGGAGATCTCGTTGGAGTCGTAGAACACCACGAGGTTGCCGAGTTCCTGGGTGCCGG
>JBOHFC010000421.1:0-2818 GCA_050701375.1 Pseudonocardiaceae bacterium | reverse complement strand
CGACAACTCCGGGATGGATGGCTACGCGGTGCGCTCGGTGGACATCACCGCCGCCACCGCCGACGCGCCGGTGGACCTGCCGGTCACCGAGGACATCCCAGCCGGGCGCATCGACTCGCCCCCGCTGCAGCCGCACACCGCGCACCGGATCATGACCGGCGCGCCGATCCCACCCGGCGCGGACGCGGTGGTGCCGGTGGAACTCACCGACGGTGGCCGCCACCAGGTGCAGATCTTCGCCCCCCGCGCGCCGGGCGACAGCGTCCGCCCGGCCGCCGGGGACGTCACGGCCGGTGCGGAGGTACTGCCGGCGGGCGCGGTGCTGGGGCCGGCCCAGCTCGGGGTGGCCGCCGCGGTCGGCTACGCGGAGCTGCCGGTGCACCGCCGGGTCCGGGTGCTGGTGCTGTCCACCGGCTCGGAACTGGTGGTGCCGGGCACCCCGCTGCAGCACGGGCAGATCTACGAGTCGAACGGCACGATGCTCGCCGCCGCGGTACGGGAGGCCGGCGGTGAGGCGCAGCTGATGCACTTCGTGCCCGACGACGTCGCCGCGCTGGAGGCCGCGCTGGCTCCCCGGTTGGCGGGGATGGACCTGCTGGTGACCTCCGGTGGGGTCAGCGCGGGGGCTTATGAGGTGGTCAAGAGCGCCATGACCGGCCAGGGCGTGGAGTTCGCCAAGGTGGCCATGAATCCCGGTGCTCCACAGGGCGTCGGCCGCTACCGCGGGGTGCCAGTGGCGGCGATGCCCGGTAACCCGGTCAGCGCCTCGGTATCCTTCGAGGTGTTCGTCCGTCCTGCCCTGCGCGCAGCGATGCGACTGCCGGCGCAGCGGCCCCGGGCCATTGCGCAGCTGACCGAGGCTTTGGAGTCACCAGGGGACAAACGGCAGTTCCGGCGCGGTGCCTTCGATCCTGAAGCGGGCACGGTCGCCCCGGTCGGTGGCCCGGGCTCCCATCTGCTCGGGGCGCTGGCCAGGTCGAACTGCCTCATCGACATTCCCGAGACCACCGAACACCTCGAAGCGGGCGAGCAGGTCATGGTCTGGCGCACCGGCGCGGACTGACCAACCGACGGGTCCAGGTGTGAGAAAACCACGACACCCGGACAGACCTTGTGAATCGCGGGTGAGGCACAGCACACTGAGCGTGAACAAGAGTTCAGTGAAACACCAGGCTCAGTGAGCAATCCCGTCCCAGAATGGCGTGGGTTCCTGCGTCGTCGGGGGGCGCAGGAGCGCGCTGGGAAATGACCGTTCGGGAAGCTGGGGAGCGGACGAACGGTTAACGGGCACCGGGGACCTCCGTCGGGGACGGCGGTCCCCGGTGCCTTTTCCCCGGTCGCCATCCCGCCGAGTTGTGGGCGTACGGTGGGCAATCGCTCACCAACTCCAGTCGAGGATCTTGCGAACGCATGGCGTCTCCCCGGTTTCCCGCGACATTGCGGCATCTGGTGGACCTCACCCGGGAGACGCTCCCGCCGATGCACCCGGCAGGCAGGCCGTTCGTGGCCGCCGGGGTAGCCGCGACGCTGCTGTTACGCACGCTGTCCCCGGCCGCGGCAACGCTGGGCGCCGTCGCCACCACCTGTTGCGCCGCGTTCTTCCGCGACCCGCAGCGGGTGACACCGGAGGACCACACCCTCGCGGTGGCACCGGCGGACGGCACCGTGAGCAGCGTGACACCCGCCCCGCCGCCCGCTGAACTGTGTCTCGACAGCAACCCGCGACCACGGGTCAGCGTGTTTCTGTCCGTGTTCGATGTGCACGTGCAGCGCATCCCGGTCGACGGCGAGGTCCGCCACATCGCCTACCGTCCGGGAAAGTTCCTGTCCGCCGATCTGGACAAGGCCAGCGAGGCCAACGAACGCTCCAGCATGCTGCTGCGCTCCACGACCGGACAGGACCTCGTCGTGGTACAGATCGCCGGGCTGGTAGCCCGCCGGATCGTCTGCTCGGTGCGACCCGGGGACCAGGTGGCGGCGGGCGCCACCTATGGTCTGATCCGCTTCGGGTCCCGGGTGGACCTCTACCTGCCGCCGGGCAGCTCTGTGCTGGTCCGCCCTGGACAACACACGGTGGGTGGGGAGACCGCCCTGGCCCGGTTACCGCTGGCCGAGAAGGCCTGAGCCGTGGCCAACGCCGGCGCCGGAGTCCGCCTACTGCCCAACGTCATCACCGTGCTGGCGCTGTGCTCGGGCCTGTCCGCGCTGAAGTTCGCCCTGGATGGGAACTTCACCGGCGCGCTCGCCGCGATCGGGGTGGCGGCGGTGCTGGACTCGCTGGATGGTCGGCTGGCCCGGTTGCTCGACGCCACCTCCCGGATCGGCGCCGAACTTGACTCGCTGGCTGACTGCGTGTCCTTCGGGGTAGCGCCCGCGGTCGTGCTGTTCGTGTGGGCGCTGGATGGCATCCGGGTGGGGTGGCCGGTGGCGCTGGTGTTCACCGTCTGCGTCGTGTTGCGGTTGGCCCGGTTCAACACTCTGCTCGACGACACCGACGCGTTGCCGTTCGCCAAGGAATTCTTCATCGGGATCCCCTCCCCACCAGGTGCGTTGCTGGCGTTGCTTCCACTGACCGTATTCCTCCAGTTCGGCGGGGGCTGGTGGTCCTCGCCGGTGACCGTGGCGGCCTGGACGGTCGCAGTGGCCGTCGCGATGGTGAGCCGGTTACCCACCCTGTCGATGAAGGCGATCCGGGTGCCGGCGCGAGCGGTGGCACCGTTGCTGGCCCTGATCGCCGGGCTGGCCGCCGCGGTGATCACCTTCCCGTTTGCGTCGCTGGGCGTCGCGATGCTGCTGTATCTGGTCCAGGTCCCCTACG
>JBOHFC010000420.1:0-12851 GCA_050701375.1 Pseudonocardiaceae bacterium | reverse complement strand
CACACGAGCTGATCGACTCCTTCGCCGGCAACGGCCGCTGCGAGTTCATGACCGCCTTCGCCGACCCCTACCCGGCCTGGGTGATCGCCGAACTGCTCGGCATCCCCGCCGAACGCTTCGACGCCTTCCTCGGCTGGGCAACCGACATGGGCCTCGGGTTCAGCCCGGCCGCCGCAGCGGAGCAGGATCGCATCGACGCGGCCGTCACAGCCCTCTATGCCTGCTGCGACGAACTCACCGCACAACGCCGCGAGAACCCGGGCGAGGACTTCATCTCGGCGCTCATCGCGGCGGATGCCGACGGTCAACGCCTAACCAGCGACGAGCTGCGCGTCATGGTCAACTCGCTGGTCTTTGCTGGACAGGACACCACGCGCAATCAGCTGGGCCTGGCGATGACCACCTTCACCCGGCACCCCGACCAGTGGCGGCTGCTCGCCGAGCGACCCGAACGGGCCGGCCCCGCGGTCGAAGAGCTGATGCGTGTCCACCCGGTGGCCCCCATCATCGCCCGGATGGGCGTCGAAGACTTCACCTACCAGAATCTGCACATCCCGGCCGGCACGTCGGCATCACCGGCCCGGTCACTCTGCCCCTGCGCTTCGCGGCAAGCGCGGTGATCCACAGCTAGCGGGGCTTCCGAGTTCAGGGGCCGATCAAGTTGCAGATCCGGCGGCCGACCTCGGCGTGCCGGTCCGGGTGTAGTTCGGCGACCGGGTCCTCACCCATCAGCCAGGTTCGGGGTAACGCCGTGATCCGATCCAGCACCGCCTGGCCCACGTCGGGAATCGGCTCGGTGACCACCCGGGAGCCGGGACTACTGGTGTCTCTGATCGGGACGGCCAGCATATTGTCCTCGTTCAATTCCAAGTACAGATCGTTGGAGACGATCAGCCAAGGCTCGGGGCCCATCACCCCGCCCTTGATACTCCACACATCGCCGAACCTCGGGGGCCTACGCGACATCGGTGGCACCCCGACCGCGGGCCTGGTCCTGGCGCTCCAGCTCGGCGGTCGCATCGGCCGCCAGCTGCGCACGCTGCTGTTCGTAGGAGGACCCGGTCAAGCCCTCGGCTGCGCACCACTGCCGGTGGCGGCTTAACGCATCGCGCATCGTTTCCAGCCGGGTACACCGGGAAACCCACGCTGACACGCTCACCCCATGCTCGGCGGCCGCGGTGAGGGCATCCTGGTAAACGCCCTCATCCATCGTAATCGTCACTCGTGTCGTACCCATCCAGGCCACGGTACGCCAGTGCATACCAGATGGTATGCATGGTCAGTGCCATTAAATGGTGGTCGGGCATTGAGGAGGACCGATGAAACTGGGCTTGGCTCTGCCCCAGCTCGGCGCGCACAGCGGCGCAGACCAGATCGCGTCCTTCGCCCGCACCAGTGAACAGCTCGGCTACGCCTCGTTGTGGGTCGGTGATCGCGTTCTGGCCCCGGTGACGGTCAGCGATCTCTATCCGGGGGGTGGAACCCCACAACGGCCCTACCCGCCGGAGTACCGCCTTGACGAGATTCTCGACGTCCTTCACGAGCTGTGGACCCACAATCCGGCCGAGTGCCACGGCACGCACTTCGAGCTGCCGCTGGCTCACGTCGATCTCCGTCCGGTATAGCCTGGCGGGCCGCCGGTGCTGCTGGGTGGCTGGAGCCCTGCGGCGATGGACCCCATCGGTCGCCGGACCGCCGGCTGGCTGCCCATCCATGGAATGCCGGCCGACGTCACCGCCCAGCTGTGGCAAACCGCCCGGCACGCTGCTGAGGACGCCGGCCACGACCCAGACCTGCTGCGGCGGGAGTTGCGAATCAACCTGCATCCCGGCCAGGACGCTCGTCACGTCGCCGACAGCGTAGCCCAGCCCGAGACTCGGGCGTCGATGGCGCCTTCCTGGATCTGCGATTCGCCACCTCGTCTGTGGACGGTTCCCTGTCGATCGCAGCGGACGTGATGTCCAAGGTCGGCGCTCTGGACTGACCGGGAACCGCTCGTCGAAGCACCTCTGCGGGACGCGTGGCAGTCTGTCGGTGTGACGGTGCGCCGAGGGAGCGACGGTGTACCCGTTGAAAGCCGGCACCGAGGACCGGACGTCGCCTCGCACTCGCTGACCGCCACCGACTTCATCAACACCGACGAGCAGTGGAGTACCCACAACTACCATCCGCTGCCGGTGGTGATCACCTCCGGTAAGGGCGCCTGGGTCACCGACGTGACCGGCCGGCGCTACCTCGATTTCCTCGCCGGTTACTCAGCGCTGAACTTCGGGCACCGGCATCCCGCCTTGGTGGCCGCCGCGGTGGACCAACTGGGGCGGGTGACGCTCACCTCGCGGGCGTTTCACCATGACCTGCTCGGGGCGTTCTGCCAGGAGCTTGCCCAGCTGACCGGCACCGAAATGGTGCTCCCCATGAACACCGGGGCCGAGGCCGTCGAGTCCGCTATCAAGGTGGCCCGGCTGTGGGCTCACCGGATCAAGGGTGTCCCCGACGGCACCGCCGAGATCATCGTCGCGGACGGAAACTTCCACGGCCGCACCACCACGATCGTGTCGTTCTCTACCGACGAGGTGGCCCGGGCCGGGTTCGGTCCGTTCACCCCTGGATTCGTCGTGGTGCCCTACGGAGACCTCGACGCACTACGCGGCGCGATCACGCCCCGGACGGCGGCGGTGCTCGTCGAACCCGTGCAGGGTGAGGCAGGAGTGCTGGTGCCCCCACCGGGTTACCTGGCCGGAGTCCGCGCGGCGTGCGACGACGCGGACGCGCTGCTGATCGCCGACGAGATCCAGTCCGGCCTCGCGCGTACCGGCGAGCTGCTGGCGTTGGATCACGACGGGGTCCGGGCCGACCTTTACACCCTGGGCAAAGCGTTGGGTGGTGGAATCCTGCCAGTCTCGGCTGTAGTGGGGCGGCGCGCGGTGCTGGGTGTGCTGCAACCGGGGGAACACGGATAAACCTTCGGCGGCAACCCGCTGGCCTGCGCGGTCGGCCGTGCGGTGATCGCCCTGCTGGCGAGCGGCGAGTTCCAGACCCGCTCCCGGGAGCTGGGCGCGCGTCTGCACGCCCACCTGCAGACGCTGGTCGGTCACGGCGTCGCTCAGATCACCGGTCGAGGACTGTGGGCCGGCGTGCACATCGCTCCCGGCAGGCCGACCGGACGCATGGCGGCGGAGGCCCTGATGGCTCGGGGTGTGCTGTGCAAGGAGACCCACGCCGCGACATTGCGGCTAGCTCCCCCGCTGGTGATCACCCGTGACGACCTGGACGTCGCCCTCAACGCAATCACCGAAGTACTCACCCACTGACCTGTACCCCTCTGCCAGCCGTCGCGTATCGTGGCCGGTGAGGGCTTGTGAATTCTTTCACAAGGAGGTCGGGGCGTGTTCCCGTTGCTGCTGGCAGCCACCGCGTCCCCGGTGGCTGCGCGTTCCCAGATGGGTTTTTCGCTGGGCTGGCACATCGTGGTGGCCTGCTTGGGGGTGGGCATGCCCGCTCTGGTGCTGTTTGTGGAGTGGCGCGGGTTGCGCACCGGTGAACCGAGCTACCGGCTGCTCGCCCGGCGCTGGGCGCGGGCGCTGGGGGTGTTGTTCGCGGTCGGTGCGGTGTCCGGCACGATCCTGTCCTTTGAGATGGGTGTTCTGTGGTCGGGCCTGATGGATCATTACGGGGCGGTGATCGGCCTGCCGTTCGCGATCGAGGGTTTCGCGTTCTTCATCGAAGCGATCTTCCTGGGGATCTATCTCTACGGGTGGGACCGGCTTCGGCCGCGAACTCATCTGCTGTCCGGGCTGCCGATCGTGGCGGCGGGGGTGGCCTCGGCGTTCTTCGTGGTCGCCGCCAACGCGTGGATGAACAGCCCGCAGGGGTTCACGGTGGTAGGTGGCCGGCTGGTTGGGGTCGACCCGTGGGCGGCGATGTTCAACGCGGCCACCTGGCCGGAGACCACGCACATGATCCTCGCCGCGTTCATGGTGACCGGGTTCCTGATGGCCAGCGTGTACGCGGTGGCCATGCTGCGGGGGCGCCGGGATCGCTATCACCGCCTTGGGCTGTTGATCCCGCTGGTGCTGGGCGTGGCGGCCGCGCCGGTGCAGATCGTCGTTGGTGACTGGGCCGCGCGTTACGTCAGCGCCGAGCAGCCCGCCAAACTGGCCGCGATGGAGGGACTGTTCCGTAGCGGCACGCACGCGCCGCTGGCCGTCGGCGGTTACTTCTCCGGTGATGAGCTGCACGGCGCAGTGCACATCCCAGATGGTCTGTCGCTGCTGGTCCACCTGGATCCGGACGGCTACGTCGCCGGCTTGGACCATGTGCCCGCTGACCTGCGCCCGCCGGTGCCGATCGTGCACCTGGCCTTCGACACGATGGTCGGGATCGGCTTCGCGCTGCTGGCCCTGGGAGTCTGGTTGGGCTACTGCTGGTGGCGGCGCCGGGAGCTGCCTGAGTCCCGGTGGTTCCTGCGTGCGGTGGCCGTGTCCGGCGTGGCGGCGGTGGTGGCGATGGAGGCCGGCTGGGTCACCACCGAGGTCGGCCGCCAGCCCTGGATCGTCTACCGGGTGCTACGGGTGGACGACGCCGTCAACCCGGCACCCGGCCTCGGCTGGGGTCTGGTCGCAGTGCTCGCCGTGTACACGGCGCTCACCGTAGCGACGGTATTCGTGCTGCGCCGGCTAGCCAGCACTCCGGTGCCTGCCGCGCCGCAGGAGCGTGACGTCACCGATTACCAGGTGGTGTGACGTGCCGACCGCAGCGTCGTCTGTCGCCGACCCGCTAGCGACCGTTCTGCTGGTCCTGACCTGGGCCGGGGTCAGTGCCTACGTGCTGCTCGCTGGGGCGGACTTCGGTGGTGGGCTGTGGGACCTGTTGGCTGGCGGTAGCCGGCGCGGTGCGCGGCAGCGGGCGCTCATCGAGCATTCCGTCGGGCCGGTGTGGGAGGCCAACCACGTCTGGCTGATCTTCGTCCTGGTGCTCGTCTGGACGGCGTTCCCGCCATTGTTCGCCGCGGTCTCCTCGACGCTTTACATCCCGCTGACCCTGGTGGCGCTCGGGGTGATTGCCCGCGGGTCGGCCTTCGCGTTCCGCAAGGCTGTTACCGAACTGTGGCAGCGCCGGCTGTTCGGGGCGGCCTTCGCGTTCTCCTCGGTCATCACACCGTTCTTCCTCGGTGCGGTCGGTGGGGCGATCGCCTCCGGTCGGGTGCCGCCGGGGATCGCTGCCGGCGATGTGGTGACGAGTTGGTGGAACCCCACCTCGGTGCTGGCCGGGGCGTTTACCGTGGGCGTCTGCGCCTACCTCGCAGCGGTTTACCTCACCGCGGACGCTCAGCGCGAGGGCCAGGCCGAGCTCGCCGAGGCGTTCCGCCGTCGGGGGCTGGTGAGCGGTTCGATCGTCGGCGCGCTGGCAATCGCGGGCATCCTCGTCCTGCGCGCTGATGCGCCGCTGCTGTTCGGACGTCTGCTCGGCGCAGCGCTGCCGCTGGTCCTCACCTCCGTCGCGGCAGGCCTCGCTTCCCTGGTACTGCTGGTCTACCGGCGCTTCACCCTGGTGCGGATCACCGCGGCGCTGACCGTTGCCGCCGTGCTGTGGGGCTGGGGCCTGGCGCAGTACCCCAACGTGCTGCTCCCCGGTCTGACCCTCGCGCAGGCAGCGGCGCCCCGGGCGACGCTGCTGGCCACAGCGATCACCGTCGCGGTGGGGATGGCGGTGCTGGTGCCATCCCTGGCCTGGCTGTTGCTGCTCTTCCAGCGCCCGCGATCCAGCCTATCCCGCTGACGGTCGGCTGGTGGATATCGGCACCCTCAGGTCAGCGAGCGCGACTTTGATGCTACGTCGTACTCCGCCACCGAGGCGGACAACATGTCAGCTCCCTGCTCTTCACTGGGGCCGCTTCCGCGGAACGCCTCGGCGGCCGCTTGCGACTCCCATCGCTCGTAGATGTCGATGCGGCCGGGATCGATCAGGTCGGCGGTGATGGCAAAGTCCAAGCAGCCGGGTGCAAGGCGGGCCTGTTCCACGACAGCTACGCAGCCCGCGAGGTACGACGTGCGCTGCTGCGGTTCGACGACGAGGTGTCCGGCGACGATGACCATCTGCTCTCCTCGGCTGACTTGAAACGGCTCTTGAGCAATTGGACCTTCCGGGCTGGCCGAACTGATCGGTGGTCGCGGGGCGACGAGCACGGTGCCGGCACCAGCCCATCGGCCGGCCGTCTGACGATGATGATCTTGATCGGGCGAACGGTCACATGTCCTCGGTCAGCCAGCCATGAAGAAGAACTCCAGCTGAATATTGTCCGGATCGCGGAACACCAACGCCGAGTACTTCATCGGGTTATCGATATCGGTCACCCCTGAGTGCGGGACCGTCAAGCTGCTGAGCCATTCTGCCCAGGAATCAAAATCTGATCGACTCGGCACAGAAATGCCGGAATATATTCGCAGCGGAGCAGCCACCTAACCGAGGGCGACGTCCTCGGTCACGCCGGGCACTTCGCGTCCACCCGCAACCAGCACCCCGAAGCCCAACACGACGCGCCGCGCGTCGGCGGCTGAGACGCGAGGGCGGCTAATTACCGCAGGTCGAGTGCGGCGCGGAGCCGGTCAGGGTTCATCGTGCCGGGGTTGTCGTGATGGGTGGGGAAAGAATCGATGAGCCGGATCAGGTCACCGCGTCGGGTGGGGTCCGCTGCGGCCTGGCGGGGTGTGTGCCCGGCCAGGGCAGGGATGGTCTCGTCGAGCCACTTCTGCTCGTAGTCGCGGATGAATCGGTCGAGTGCAGCTGTGACGTCAGGATCAGTGGGGTCTAGCCGATCCGCGGAGTCCTCTTGAGCGGGTGCGGTACTGCCGGCGAGCGTGGCCGCTTCCCGTGTGTCGCGGGCCGGCTGGCGTGACTGATCAACGATGGTGAGCGTCGGGTCGAGCGGGCGGACAGTGTCGAGCACGCGTTCGATGCGGGCCTCGCTGTTGGTGTCGATGGTCAGTTCGTGCCCGTCGAGGCGCAGGGTGGCGCGAAGCCACTCCGTACCATTGGTGGTGAGGTACTCATTCCATTGTGGCGTGTCGGTGTCCTCGCGCTGGTAGGTTTCATCGAGCGTGCCGGACAGTGCAGCCGGGTCGCCGGTCTGTAAGGTGGCTTGGCACAGCACGAGAGGATCGCCTTCGGTGTTGAGCAGGGCGGGTGGGGCGAAGCGGCGGGTGAGGAAGGCGACCAACTCGAGCGGGTCGGGTCCGGAGTCCAGCAGCGTGATGAGCTCGTCGCGCTGGTGCAGGGCGACGAGCTCGATGCCTCCGAAGATCTGGGTCGAGGCACCGGCGGGCACGACGCGGGCGCACACCAACGCGCCTGCCTTGAGCGCCTGGCTGGCCGTCCGCTCCCGAACCTGGTGCACGTCGCCGGTGCGCAGATCGCGCATCGTGAAGCCGTCGCCGCGCCGGATGCGCTCAATCTCGTACACCGACCGGTCGATGAGCAGCCACTGCTCGGCCAGCAGCCTCTCGTCCTCGGGCAGGAGGGCGCCTCGGGTGGCCACGAACTCGGCGAAGGCGCCGCCCTCGAACAGCACAGCGTCGGTGACCAGCGGGTCACCCAGCGCGCCGAACATCGCATAGGGATCCTCGGCGAACTGTGCCCGCACTTCCGCGGCCTCGATCACGTCGCCGCGCCAGGGGCCGTCGAGTAAGAACATGCCCGCCTTCTGATATAGCCACGCCGCGCGCTCGTCCAGCGGGAGCTGCTCGTGGTGGAGGTGGCACTTCTTGTACTTGCGGCCGGATCCGCACCAGCACGGCTGGTTGCGGCCAATGTCGGGCCGGGGCATGGCCCGATATTGCTCGAGCAGCTTGACCAATTCGTCGTCGGCCGGGGTGCCCGCGCGGCGCAGCAGCGCCAGCCCCTGGGCCGCATCGCCGCGGTCGCTGGCGTATCTGGCGAGGTCAACCAGCGCCGGTGGCCACTGCGGGTCGACCGATTCCGCGGCGTGGAAGGCCTCCTCGGCCGGGGTGAGGTCGGCGAGCCGCTCGTGGGCCTTGCCACCAAGCCACAGCAGTGCCGGGCGAGCGGCCAGCGGCGCCATCGGCTCGAGTGTCTCGGCGAACAAGGCGAGCGCCGCGGCGCCGTCGATGCCGGATCCGATTGTTTCGGCCAGGACCGCCTCGGCCACGGCGGGCTCGGCCAGGAACTCCGTAGTCGCCCTGATCGTGGCTGCCTTGACCGTGGTGCCCGCACCGTGATCACGGTCCGGGTTGGTCGGTGACGGCTCCGGTTGGCCAGTGATCTCAGCGGCCAAGGCGCTCAGCTCCGCCCCATCACCCTCCTGGCCGGACAGCGCGGCGGCATGCAAGTCGGCGACCCGGTCATACATCGTGATGATTACCAGGACCGCGAGAGCTTCGTCGGCGCTGAGGTCATACCGCCGGGCCATCGCCGCGCACCGATTCTCCACCCGCCACCGACGGAAGTCGAACCCCTGCTCGGTGAGCCACTCGCCGTCATGAGTCAGCCCGCAGGCATCCAGCGCCTCCCCGAGCGGCGGCAGCGGTTCTGTGAACAGCGTCGGATCATCAGCGCACACCGTCCAGACCGCGTCATCCAGCGGCATGGGTTCGTTCGGCTCGGTCGCAAGGACCGAGCTCAGCCGCTGCCCCAGCCCGGCCACTCTCTCAGCCGTCACGATCGGTTCCGGGACGGACTCCAGCAACAGTCCGTCCTCGGCGAGGCCCAGCGCGATGACATCACCCCCGCCGAGCCCCAGTTCCCGCAGATAGCCGGGCCGCAGCAGCAGAGCACCGTGATCGCCAATCAGATCCAGCGGGATGCCCCGCTCGGCCACGATGTCGGCGTCGAAGGGCATGAGTACCGAGACCGCCGGTGAACCGTCGGCCAACCGCTGGTACTCCTCGCGCTCGGTCAGCATTGCGACCGGTTCCAGATCCGGGGTCACCTCGAGCATGTCGTGCTCGACCTCCGGCCCGGTCAACCGGTGGGTGAACACCCGACCGGCCAGCAGGGCCGGCAACGACGCCCACCGTTCATCGGCGAGCATCGTCACCCGACCATCGCCGTCGTCCAACGCCTCGTCCAGCGCCTCACCAGGGTCTTCGCCGAGCTCCACCCCGCGATCCGCCAACGCGGCGGCCAGCTGGTCCTGGGCCATCGGCCCGTTCTCGGCGAGTATGCCGGCAATCACGTCGGTGAGCCCGGGACCCGTCGCGGGCAGCGAGTCAGTCACGGCGCAACACAGTACCCAGGCTGGTTGCTGCGTTGGGGTGGGGTTGGTCGGGGATGATGATGGGCAGGGTGAGTCGGAAGACTGCGCCGTGTTCGGGGGGGTGGCAGGTGAGATCGCCCTGGTGGGCGCGGGCCAGGCCCAGCGCGACCGGCAATCCGAGTCCGGCGCTGCCCGAATCGCGGTCCGCGCGCGTCGGAGAGCCGCACCAGGCGGTCTCGCGCATGAGCAGGGTGGCCCGGCAAGTTACGGACCATGACGGTGCTCGTCGCATCGGGAGGTGGCGGCTTCGATGACGGGGGCCGCAGGTCGTCGGTTGGCGGTGGAGGTGGTGGAAGGGTGGGGTGCTGGCCGGCGGTGGTGTTGGGATCGATCGCCGGATCGCCGTAGCTGGCGCCGTCGGGGGTGATGATGCGAATCCGGATGTTGCCACCGGCGAGCTGGTTGAGCAGCGCCGCCGGCGGAGTCCCGGCCTTGGACAGCGTGGTACCGCGGTCGGCGGTGGTGACCATGCGGTCGTGCAGGTCGCGGCGGAGCTGGATGCCGAGGGCGAGGTCGACTGCGACGCCGACAACGAGGAGCAGCACTGCGATCAGCCCGAGCACGGTCAGGGTGACCCGGCGGCGCAGCGATCTCACCCGGGCACCGGCCGCTACAACCTCGCACTCGGCGCAGCCACCACGATGCAAGGCACTCGGCGCAGCCACCAGCACCACCCTGGCTGGTGCAATTATCGTTGTCGGCGGCTACAACCTCGCCGTGCTCACCCTGACCGGGATCGCGGTGCTGGCGCTGCTCCTGCTCATCTTCGTCGTTCCAGAAACCGCTGTGTCCGACACCACCGCCGTCCACGACGGCGGGCGGCCACCTTCACCTGATCCCCGCGCCGGAGCCGGGACAGTAACTGGTCAGGGTCAGTGAACAGCTTGCAACTGACCGGGGTGCTGGCCGAAATCGCCGCGCTGGGACTGCTCGCGGTGGTTCTGGTCTTCGCTATGGTGCAGCCTCGAGGGCTGCCCGAGGCAACCGTTGCGGTGCCGGCCGCCGCTGTGGCGATCGGCTTGGGCGTCGTCAGTCCCGGTGAGGCGTTCACCCAGATCCGCGCCCTCGGGCCGACCGTCGGCTTCCTGGCCGCGATCCTGGTAGTGGCGCACCTGGCGGACGCCGAGGGGGTGTTTCGATGGTTGGGCGACCGGTTGGCCGTGGCGTCCGCCGGTTCCGCGCAGCGGTTGCTCGGACTTGTCTTCGCCGCCGCCGCGGTCACCACCGCCGTGCTCAGCCTGGACGCCACCGTCGTGCTGCTTACCCCGGTCGTGTTCGGCAGCGCCGTCCGGCTACGGCTGCGGGCCAAGCCGCACGTCTACGCGTGCACCCACTTGGCGAACTCCGCATCAACGCTGCTCCCGGTCTCCAACCTGACCAACCTGCTCGCGTTCACCGCATCCGGGCTATCCTTCCTCGGATTCGCCAGCCTCATGGGGCTGCCCTGGCTGGCCGCGATCGCCGTCGAATACCTGGTCTTCCGGCGCTTCTTCCGCACCGACCTCGCTGAGTCGACCAGCCCTCCCATCCGGCACTCGCCACCAGCTCCGAAGTTCGCGTTGGTCGTGCTGGCGCTGACCCTGGCCGGGTTCGCGGTGTCCGGGTTTGTCGGGGTCGCGCCGGTCTGGGTGGCGGTGGCCGGAGCGGCGGTGCTGGCGGGGCGGGGGTTGGCGCAGGGCGAGATCGGGGTGGGCCGGCTGCTAGCGGCGGCATCCCCGCTGTTCTGCCTGTTCGTGCTCGCGCTCGGCGTGGTGGTCGCCGGGGTGACCGCGCACGGGCTGGGCCGTGCGCTCACCGCCGTGCTCCCGACCAATCCGACGCTACCCGGGCTGCTCACGGCGGCCGGCCTGGCCGCTCTCCTGGCGAATGTGGTCAACAACCTGCCAGCCACCCTGGTGATCCTCGGTGCGCTGGGTCCCACACCCCATCCTGGGGTGGTGCTCGCGGTGTTGCTGGGGGTGAACATCGGCCCGAATCTGACCTACGTCGGCTCGCTGGCGACCCTGCTGTGGCGCCGGGTGCTAGCCGGGCGCGACGCTGCGCCCACGCTGAGCGAATTCCTCCGGCTCGGCGCACTCACGGTGCCTGCCGGTCTCACCGTCGCCACCCTCACCCTGTGGCTCGCGCTGACCTTCGGGCGAGGATGGCTGCTATGACGCCACGACCAGTGATTGTGGTGTGGCTTCGCGAGGACACCTGGCGATCCACCGTGCGCGCCGCCGCCGCTGTCACACCCGACGCCGATCTCGTGCTGCTGCACGTCGTGGATGTTCGGGTCACCGAAGCGCTGCACGGCGCCTACGGTGGGTTGCTCGGCCGCGGCCAGCGCCGCCGCGACCCCGGTGAAGCGGTCGGCCAGCTCGCCGCCGACGCCGGCCGGGAGCTACTGGCGGCTGCGGCGGTTGCGCTCGGCCGCCCGGCCCGCCGCGACCTGCGGGCCGGGCACATCGAGCGAGAGGTGGTCGCCGCGTGCGAGGGCGCCGCGCTGCTCGTCTGCGCCCGAGACGGCGACCGCAGCCGCCTCGGACCCAACAGCCTCGGCCGCCACACCCGCTTCGTCATAGACCACGCACCCTGCACCGTGCTACTCATCTGGCCAGAGGACGTACCCGGGTTGGCCTCGATCCGCCCACCACCGCAGCGCCCACCCGGGCATCAACCCAGCTAGCAGATCCCATTCACCAGCAGCTACTTGTCTCCTTCACAGCGTCCGCGCCAACCGGTCGGCCAGTAGGCGTATGAAACGTGCCGGATCGCTCAATTCACCACCCTCGGCGAGATGCGCCATCCCGTACAGAAGCTCGGCTGTTTCCGCCAGCCCGGGGTCGTCCTTGCGCTCGCCGTAGGCTTTCTGCAGCCCACTTACCAGTGGATGTGTGGGATTGAGTTCGAGGATGCGCTTGATTTGCGGGATGTCCTGCCCCATGGCGCGATACATCTTCTCCAGCGTTGGCGTGACGTCGTGCGTATCGCCGACGATACAGGCTGGCGAGGTGGTGAGGCGCGATGACAGCCGTACCTCTTTCACGTCCTCTTGCAGTGTAGTCGTCATCCAGGACAGCAGGTCGGCAAAATCCTTCTTCTGCTGGTCTCGGTCGGATTCAGTGGTTTGTTTCTCTTCCTCGGTGTCGAGATCGACCTGTCCCTTGGCGACCGACTGGAATCGCTTGCCGTCGAACTCGCGGACCGACTCGACCCACATCTCATCAACCGGATCGGTCAGTAGCAGCACTTCAAAGCCTTTGGCCCGGAAGGCTTCCATGTGTGGGGAGCTTTCGATTATCGACCGCGACTCACCCGTCACGTAGTAGATGTCCTGTTGTCCGTCTTTCATGCGATCCAGGTACTGCCGCAAGGTGGTCAACTGTTCTGCGTGGTAGGTCGACGCCGACGATACGACGCCGAGGATCGTCTCACGATTCTCGAAGTCGTTGATAAGCCCTTCCTTGACCACACGGCCGAACTGCGCCCAGAACGTCTTGTAATGTTCGACGTTGCTGGTCATCATATCCTGCACCGTTGACAGCACCTTCTTGACGAGGCGGCGACGCATCATCTGGATCTGACGATCCTGCTGGAG
>JBOHFC010000419.1:0-4806 GCA_050701375.1 Pseudonocardiaceae bacterium | reverse complement strand
GGCCACACCTTAGCGACCGTCCGGCCCGCCGGGTAGGCGGCGAGTTCCCGGCTGTAGGGGTGGTCCCACTTGTCGGCCAGACAGCTCGCGGTGTGTGGCGCACAGCGCAGCGGATTGTCTTCGGCGGGCCACTCCCCCTCGGCGATCCGATCGATCTCGTCTCGGATCGCGATCATGGCGTCGCAGAACCGATCAATCTCGGCAAGGTCTTCGCTCTCGGTGGGCTCGACCATCAGGGTGCCGGCCACCGGGAAGGACATCGTCGGAGCGTGCAGGCCGTAGTCAGTCAGACGCTTGGCGACGTCTTCCACGGTCACACCGGTGGTCTTGGTGATCGGCCGCAGATCCAGAATGCATTCGTGCGCGACCAGGCCGGCAAGCCCCGCTTGCGGGGTCGAGTCATCACCGCGGCTGCCGGCATAGAGCACAGGAAAGTGCGGATCGAGGCGTCGGGCGATGTAGTTCGCAGCCGCCACCGCGGTGAGCGTGGCCCGGCGCAGACCGTCCGCACCCATCATCCGGATGTAGGCCCAGCAGATCGGCAGGATCGACGCGCTGCCCCACGGTGCCGCGGCCACCGGTCCCACCACGGCATCCGGGTCCGTCTCCGGGTGCCCAGGTAGGAACGGTGCCAGGTGGGCCCGCACGCCGATCGGTCCCACGCCGGGGCCGCCGCCGCCGTGCGGGATGCAGAAGGTCTTGTGCAAGTTGAGGTGGCCGACGTCGGCGCCGAAACGGCCCGGCCGAGCCAGTCCGAGCAGCGCGTTGAGATTGGCCCCGTCGACATAGACCTGTCCCCCGGCGTCGTGGACCAGCCCGCAGACCTGTGTCACAGCGCGCTCGTACACCCCGTGCGTCGATGGGTAGGTGATCATGATGGCGGCCAGCTCGGCGCCGTGCTTGGCGATTTTCGCGCGGAGGTCGTCGAGGTCGACGTCGCCGGAGCTGTCACACCCGACGACCACGACCCGCATCCCGGCCATCACTGCCGACGCGGCATTGGTGCCATGCGCGCTCGACGGGATGAGGCAGACGTCGCGACCGGTCTCGCAGCGGCTGCGGTGGTAGGCGCGGATCGCCAGTAGACCCGCGAACTCGCCTTGGCTGCCTGCGTTGGGCTGCAGGCTGACCGCGTCATAACCGGTCAGTGCGGCCAGCCAATGCTCCAGGTCGCTGACCACGTCGAGCATGCCCTCAGCGTCTTCCCGCGGTGCGAACGGGTGCAACTCGGCGAATTGTGGCCAGCTGATCGGCTCCATCTCGGCAGTGGCGTTGAGCTTCATCGTGCAGGAGCCCAGCGGGATCATGCTGCGATCCAACGCCATGTCCTTGTCGGCCAGCATGCGCAGGTAGCGCAGCAGCGCCGTTTCGCTGCGATGGGCGGAGAACACCGGGTGGGTGAGGAACGGCGAAGTCCGCCGTAACGTGCCAGGAATCGCATCCGGAGTCCCGGGGTCGAGCGCGTCCGGGTCGTTTGCCGGTACGCCGAACGCCTCCCAGACCACCCGAAGGTGCTCTCGTATGGTGGTCTCGGCACAACTGATCCCGACATGATCGGCATCGGCCTGCCGCAGGTCCACACCGGCCGCGCGAGCGGCGCGAACGACCTCGGCGGCCCGGCCGGGCACCCTGGCCAGTACCGTGTCGAAGAACGCGTCGGACACCACTTCGACGCCGCCGTCGCGCAGCCCAGCGGCGAGTACCGCGGCCATCCGGTGCGCCCGCCGGGCGATGTCTCGCAGACCCTCCGGTCCGTGATACACCGCGTACATCGAGGCCATCACGGCTAGCAGGACCTGGGCGGTGCAGATATTGCTGTTGGCCTTCTCCCGACGAATGTGTTGCTCGCGGGTCTGCAGCGCCAGACGCAACGCGGGCGAGCCGTCCGCGTCGCGGGACACCCCGACCAGCCGGCCGGGCAGCTGGCGCTCCAGGCCGCTGCGCAGCGCCAGGTAGGCGGCGTGCGGCCCACCGAAGCCCATCGGTACGCCGAAGCGCTGGGTGGATCCGATCGCCACGTCGGCGCCGAGCTCTCCCGGCGGTACCAGCAAAGTCAGAGCGAGCGGGTCGGCCGCGACGGCCACCGCAGCGCCGCGTTGGTGCGCCTGCTCGATCAGCATCGCGTGGTCGCGTACCACTCCGGAAGCACCCGGATAAGACAGCAGCACCCCGAAGAACTCGCCGTCCGGGAGCCCGCTCGTCAAGTCTGCGGCATCTAGCTCGATGCCCAACGGCTCAGCGCGGGTGGCCAACACAGCCAGCGTCTGCGGGAACGTGTCGGCGTCGACGACGAATCGCGCGGACGCGGACCGCCCCACCCTACGAAGCAAGGCCATCGCCTCGGCTGCAGCGGTGGCCTCGTCGAGCAAGGACGCGTTTGCCAGCGGTAGACCGGTGAGGTCACAGATCATCGTCTGAAAGTTGAGCAGCGCCTCCAGCCGACCCTGGGAGATCTCCGGTTGGTAGGGCGTGTAGGCGGTGTACCAGGCCGGATTCTCCAGCACCGAGCGGCGGATCACCGGCGGGGTCACGGTGCCGTGATACCCCATCCCGATCATCGGCACCCGTGGGTTGCACCGGGCGGCCCGCTCGCGCAGCTCGGCCAGCGCCTGCACGTCTGTGGCGGCTGATGGCAGGTTCGCGACGGCGTCCGGGTCGGCGCTCCGGTCGAGGAGGCCTGGTGGGAGCGCGAGCTGCGCGAGCTGCTCCAGCGACTCCACGCCGATCACATCCAGCATTCGAGCCAGCTGCGCCGGACGCGGGCCGATGTGCCGATCGGCGAACGGAGTGCCGTGCTCCAGGTCGGACAGTGAGCGACGGTCGGCTGTGTTCATCGCGAAGGCTTGCTCCTTCGGCGCCAAGGCAACGGCACGGATCGGCGACTACTCACCTACCGTACCTGTGGGCGTGGCGACCTTGGTGCGCCCGGCGCTCCGCTGTGACTGGCTACACAGCTGGGCGTTTCAGCTGATTCGGCGGGTCCGCCGGCGCTTGGTCAGCTCGTCCTCTGGAGCTGTCGCGACGTGGCCGCCATCCGCGCGCTCCGGGGGAAACTGCCTGATCGAACCGGCGATCTCCTTCATGGCCCCACTGACCGCGATGCCAAACACGCCCTGCCCACCCTGCAACAGATCCACGACCTCCTCAGGGGAGGTGCACTCGTAGACTGTAGTGCCATCGCTGAACAGCGTGATCCGAGCCAAGTCGCCCACTCCGCGGCGACGCAGATGCTCGACGGCCACCCGGATGTTCTGCAGTGATACGCCGGTGTCCAGCAACCTCTTGACCACCTTGAGAACCAGGATGTCTTTGAACGAGTACAGCCGTTGACTGCCAGATCCGGAGGCGCCGCGAATCGAGGGCACCACCAGGTTGGTCCTTGCCCAGTAGTCCAGCTGGCGGTAGGTGATCCCAGCGATCTGGCATGCCGCTGGACCTCGGTAGCCGAGCAGCTGGTCGGTCACACCATGCGGATCAGTCAGAATTGAATCAGGGAACAGGGTGCCTTGCGCCGCTGGCTCGCCCGCTCCCGACGGTGTGACCCCATACGCCGAGGTGCCCGCTCCGCCCTGCGGCCCATCGACCACCCATGCCTCCCACGCCTTGCGTCGGTAGCCCGTGAACCACACGGCCCGCAGCGGATCCTCCGGCCATTCGGGCGAATCACACCAGCCCGACTTGCTGTGAGGGTCGACGGTAGGCGTCGGTGAGTGGTCGGTCAATCCGACGCGCGGAGCCTCACCCTCAACGTCAGCTTAAGGGCGGCTTTCTTCGGGGATCCGCCGGGGCGGCAGAGTTTCAGGTATCCGCTCCACGACAGCGCCTTATGTGTCCGCTCCGCGGAAGTCCTCCGGGGACACCGACTCGAGGAACTCCCGGAACCTCTCGACCTCGTTCTCCTGCTCATCTGGGATGATCAGGCCAGCCTCGGAGAGCACCGACTCCTCCACGTGGATCGGCACTCCGACCCGCAGCGCCAAGGCTACCGAGTCGCTCGGCCGGGCAGAGACCCGCACGTTACCGTCGAAGACCAGTTCGGCGAAGAAGGTGCTCTCTTGTAGTTCGGTGATCCGAACCTGTTTCAACTCCCTGCCCAGTGCACTGATCACGTCTTTGAGCAGGTCATGGGTCATGGGTCGGGGCGGTTGCACACCCTGCTGCTCCAAGGCGATGGCAGTCGCCTCCCCTGAGCCGATCCAGATCGGCAGGTAGCGTTCGCCCTCGGTCTCCCGGAGCAACAGGATCGGCTGGTTCGCCGGCAACTCCACCCGGACCCCGACGACACGCATCTCGCTCATCGCGTTGCGCCTCCCTCCCGCCGCACCCTGCAGTCCGGGTGCCTCGAGGATCGTCGTGCTCGGCGGTGGATTTGGGTACCGGCCGGATAGCTGCCAGCCCAGTCGAGTCTCCACCATCGCTACCCTAAGACGCTACACGCGGCACCCTCCCGATGCCGAGTCCCGCAGCGGTCCAAATTCGCTCAGTTCCCGATGACGCCACGCAGCCCGATCTTCACGAGTAGGGCGTGTAGCCGCAACGACAGCACCGCCAACTCCCGGACCACCTCGTCGGCGCGGGCTCGCGCGTCGGGATCTCGCTGCCGGCTCATCGGGGTGACGATCTGCGCCAGCAGGCCCACCTCCCGGTCAGCCGACGCACGGAAGGAGCGTAGATGTCGCGGTTCGAGCCCGAAATCCGTCATCGCCCGGGCAGTCCTTGCCACCAGCACCGCATCGGTGTCGTAGAAACCGGCTGGACCTGGCCGAACCAGACCGAACTGCTCGAGTTCGGTCAGCGCCGCTCGCC
>JBOHFC010000418.1:0-11350 GCA_050701375.1 Pseudonocardiaceae bacterium | reverse complement strand
TCGACTTCAGGCGCGACCCACTCAGGAGTATCTCAGTCATGGCTAAGCCGCCGGTACGCAAGCCGAAGAAGAAGATCTGCATCTTCTGCAAGGACAAAGACACCGCAATCGACTACAAAGACACCGGGCTGCTGCGGAAGTACATCTCCGACCGCGGCAAGATCCGGGCCCGCCGGGTGACCGGCAATTGCAGTCAGCATCAGCGAGACGTCGCCGTCGCGGTGAAGAACGCCCGCGAGGTTGCGCTGCTGCCCTACACCTCGACCGCTCGCTGATACGGGGAAGAGGCGACCACGTGAAGATCATCCTTACTGCCGATGTCCCGCAGCTGGGTGCACCCGGCGATCTAGTCGTAGTCAAAGACGGCTATGCCCGCAACTACCTGCTCCCCCGGCGGCTGGCCATCGCGGCTACCAAGGGCGCGGAGAAGCAGGTGGCCACGATCCGTCGGGCCCGACAGGCCCGGCAGATCCGCGACCTCGACCACGCTCGCGAGGTCGCCGGCAGGCTCTCGAGCTTGGGCACCGTTTCCGTGCCGGCCAAGGCCGCCCGTTCTGGCGGCAAGCTCTTCGGCTCAGTCACCGCGGCGGACGTCGTCGACGCCGTCCGCTCGGCCGGTGGCCCCCCGCTGGACAGGCGCGCGGTGGATATGGGCGGCCATATCAAGGCCGCCGGCTCCTACCAGATGACCGTGCGGCTACACCCGGAGGTCTCCGTGACCGTCCCCTTCGAGATCACCACCGCCGCCCGCTAACCCCCGGGAACGGTAGCGCGGTCTGGGGCGACCGCTGGCTGAGCCGCCAGCGGACGTCCGCCGGCTGAGCCGGTACCCCGAAACACGGATCCCGACGTCGTGAACTCGGCGCTACCGACCTCCGCCGGCCGGCGAAACGTCCGTGACGTCGAGTTCACGGCACTCCCCAAGTGCGACGGACGCCGTGGTGAAGCGCCCCGCTCGCACGATGACGGCGCAGCTCGTCCTCAGTTGCCGAGCAGGCGGACGGGCATGCCCGTCGCTGAGGCGTAGAGTCGCTGATCGGCGGTCATCAGCATGGCGTCGAGGTCCATCGCCAGCAGCACATACAGCGCGTCGTAGGCGGTGATCCCCCATTCGAGGGCAGCCGGGAGGCAGCGGAACCACCGCGGTACCCCACCTACGAAGGTCAGATCGAGATGCGCGATCGCATCAAGGGCCGTACCGGCGTCCCCGACGCTCAGGACGTGCTGAGCAACTCTCTTACGCACCCCGTTGGCCACCTCGCCCACAAGGTGCTC
Source organism: Pseudonocardiaceae bacterium (assembly GCA_050701375.1). Taxonomy (GTDB): domain Bacteria; phylum Actinomycetota; class Actinomycetes; order Mycobacteriales; family Pseudonocardiaceae. The sequence goes on along the minus strand of JBOHFC010000418.1, from coordinate 10,075 downwards.
CGGCGCCAACAAAGACACCGCACCGGCAGCCATCTCGTCGAGCAACGAGACCGCTTCCGCGGTGCCGGCGTTCAGTCACCACCCACTTCAACGCGACCGACGCGTCGATGACCAGCGACCGGCTCAACCGGATCGCTCCCGGTCTTCACGGACCAGATCCTCGGCGAGGGGGGCATTCGCACCGAGCTGGGCTCGTCGCCGGATCGCTCTCAGCTGGTCGATCGCCTGGCTGCGTCCGGCTCCGGGCTGCGCACCCTGCAGCGCAGCGCGCAGTATCGCGACGGCTTCCGCGGACATCGACCGCCCCTGCTCGCTCGCCCGCTGCCGCAGCGCCAGGTGAATCTCCGGCGGAAGGTTCCGGACGTGGAGCTCAGCCATGGGACCACTCTAGTCCCACATCGGGCCCAGTCGCGAGCTGGCACGCGGTGGTCAGCCGCGGCGGCGCAGCCAACGCGACCAGGGCGGGCGCCTTCGCGGACAACCAGTAGGGCAACGCTGCGTTCGTGCACCGCCGTGTGGTGAGCCGGGCCAGGCGCGACACGCGCAAGGAGTCGGGGCTTGCAGGGACACGCCGCAGCCGGGCAAACAACTTCTGTCCACACCCGTGCACAGGCCTCTGAACAGGCAGATCAGCTCAGTTGCGGTCAGGTTTCCCCAGGCTGTCCCCAGGCGACCACCGCAGTACCAGCGGCGGTGGGCGGTTCGTCCGGACGGCATCCCCAGGCTGTCCCCAGGCGACTCCGGCTCAGGCTTGCTGAACGTCGCCAGTCGCCCCTAGCCTCGCCCGGCGCCTGGAGAAACGGGTTGCGGGGGCCGTCCGAACAGACTCTGTCGGTGCCATCAGATAGAACAGACGTTCGGAACATTCGGGCAGTCGGGGAAGGTAGGTATCCACGCGTGGCGCTGGTGGACGACCGTGGCGTGCAGGTGCAGGACGGCCGACCAGCCTTCGACCGGCAGCCGCCGCAGGACATCACGGCCGAGCAGTCGGTGCTCGGCGGGATGCTGCTGTCCAAGGACGCCATCGCCAACGTGGTTGAGGTGTTGCGGACCGACGACTTCTACCGGCCCGCTCATCAGGCCGTGTTCAACTGCGTCCTCGACCTGTACGGGCGCGGTGAGCCGGCCGACCCGGTCACCGTCTCCGCGGAGCTGGAACGTCGGGGTGAGCTGCTCCGGGTCGGCGGGGCGCCGTACTTACACACGCTCATCTCGATCGTGCCGACGGCGGCCAATGCCGGGTACTACGCGGAGATCGTCGCGGGCAAGGCGTTGTTGCGCCGTCTGGTGGAAGCCGGCACGCGAATCGTGCAGCTGGGCTACCACGGGGCCGACGGCGCTGACGTCGATGAGGTGGTGGACCGCGCGCAGGCCGCGGTTTATGAGGTCACCGAGCGGCGGATGAGCGAGGACTACATCGCGCTGGAGGAACTGCTTCAGCCCACCATGGACGAGATCGACGCGATCGCATCCCGGGGCGGCATCGCGGCCGGCGTCCCGACCGGATTCGTCGACCTCGACGCGGTGACCAACGGGCTGCACCCCGGCCAGATGGTGATCGTCGCGGCCCGTCCCGGAATCGGGAAATCCACCCTGGGATTGGATCTTGCTCGGTCCTGTTCAGTCGCTCACGGCATGGCCAGTGTGATCTTCTCGCTGGAGATGAGCCGCACCGAGATCGTGATGCGGCTGCTGTCCGCCGAGGCCAAGATCCGGCTGTCGGATATGCGGTCCGGCCGGATGACCGACGACGACTGGACCCGGCTGGCCCGACGGATGGGCGAGATCAGCGAAGCTCCGCTGTTCATCGACGACTCGCCGAACATGACGATGATGGAGATCCGCGCCAAGGCGCGGCGGCTCAAGCAGCGCCACGACCTGCGTCTGATCATCGTGGACTACCTGCAGCTGATGACCTCGGGCAAGAAGGTCGAATCCCGCCAGCAGGAGGTCAGCGAGTTCTCCCGGCACCTGAAGTTGCTAGCCAAGGAACTCGAAGTGCCGGTGGTCACGATCTCGCAGCTCAACCGCGGTCCTGAGCAGCGCACCGACAAGAAGCCGATGCTGGCCGATCTCCGCGAGTCCGGCTGCCTCACCGCTGGCACCCGCATTCTGCGCGCCGACACCGGCGCTGAGGTCACCCTAGGTGAGCTGCTCGCCAGCGGCGAGCGGAACGTTCCGGTGTGGTCCCTGGACGAGAGCTTGCGGCTGGTGGCGCGGCCGTTGACGCATGCCTTCCCGAGCGGAACGCGAGAGGCGTTCCGAGTCACCCTCTGCTCCGGACGCGTCGTCGAGGCCACCGCGAATCATCCGTTCTTGACCCTCGATGGGTGGCTCCCGCTCGCTGAGCTCACTACAGGCTCCCGGGTGGCGGTGCCGCGGTCCGTACCTGAGCCACTACAGGTACGAACCTGGCTCGAATCCCACGTAATCCTGCTTGCTCATTTGATTGGTGACGGCTCGTTCGTGCGGCGGCAGCCACTGCGCTACGCGAGTATCGATGAGGCCAATCTCCAGGCGGTCTCCGAAGCTGCCGCAACGTTCGGTATCACGGCAGTTCGCGACGACCACGCCGCCGCCCGGTGCACGTCGCTGCGGCTCCCGGCTCCTTTCCATCTCACCCACGGCAAGCGCAATCCGATCGCGGCGTGGCTCGACAAACTGGGTCTATTCGGGCTCCGCAGCTACGAGAAGTTCATTCCTGATGAGGTGTTCGGGTTGTCCCGCGCCCAGGTAGCATTGTTCCTGCGGCATCTATGGGCAACGGATGGTTGCATACGGCACCCGAATGGCTCAGATCGGCGCGTTCAGATTTACTACGCGACGACGAGCCGGCGCCTCGCGGACGACGTGGCGCACCTGTTGCTGCGAGTCGGGGTGCTCTCCCGCATCGCCGTGGCGCGCAAGCCTGGGTATCGCGACAGCTACCACGTGAGCGTCACCGGACTCGACAATCAGCGCACCTTCCTCTCCGACGTGGGGTGCCATGGTGCCTGCGGCGCAGCCGGAAGCCGTGCGTTGGAAGTACTGCACGGGTTAGCGGGTAACACGAACGTCGACACGGTTCCCGCTGAGGTATGGGAGCGGGTTCGCTCGGTTCTCGCCGCGCGTGGCATGACGCATCGAGCCTTCTCGGCTGCAATCGGCACCCAGTTCTGTGGCAGTACCTTATGGAAGCACAGTGTGGGTCGGGCTCGCTTGACGCGGATCGCTGTAGTTCTTGACAATTCAGACCTCCGCCTGCTTGCCACGAACGACGTGTTCTGGGACGAGATCCGTTCGATAGATAGCATCGGTGAGCAGCCCGTCTATGACGCCACAGTCCTGGGAACCCATAATTTTGTCGCAAACGGCATCGCCTTGCATAACAGCTTAGAGCAGGACGCGGACATGGTGATGCTGATCCACCGGCCCGATGCCTGGGAGCGCGACGATCCCCGCGCCGGTGAAGCCGATCTGATCCTGGCCAAGCACCGCAACGGGCCGACCACGACCGTGACCGTCGCCCACCAACTGCACTACAGCCGCTTCCACGACATGGCTCAGGGTTAATCGCGCTCAGCCTGGTTCGCCACGGCGCTTGCGACGGATGACCCAGCTCAGGTCTACCAGCGCCACCGCGGCGAGCACCACGAGCGCGACCCCGAAAGCCGTCAGACCGGATATGAACAACACAACCGCGGCGGCGGTGCAGAACGCCAACCCGAAACCGGCCAGCACGATACGCAGGGTCAGCGCACTGCGCGCCGGCGATGACCCGGCGAACCCCGCGGTCGGGTCGTGGTAACCGGGCAGCCCCCGCTCGTAGTCGCGCCGGCCACGCCGGTCGTCGTGCTCCGACACACGTTCCTCCGATCCCGCCGGCCAGCCTGCGCACCGCGCTCACGCACCCGAGCTCAACGAGAGAGCTGTCTCGCGTCCCGCCGGCAGCGCTGTTGTTGATTCGGGAGGTGGGAGGCAGTTTGTGGCCACTTTTGGAGTACCACGGCGGGATTCGGGGCAAACTGGTTGAATGCGACTCGCGCCCGGCTGCGGCCCGGGAGACCGACCGGCTCGGGGGGACCCGCTGCGTGGCCGAGCGGCGGCCCGGCTACTGTCCACCGCGATGCATTCACGAGCGCAGGTCATTCATCTGGGGGCGCTGTCTGGTCAGCTGCGCCAGGCCGCGAGGCACCTGTTCGAGGTGGTGCTGGCCCCGCTGGGGCTGTTCTATCTGCTGCTGACCCTCACCAATCTCACCGGCGGGCTGATCGCCGCGTTGGCGTGGGCGTTGACGGCGCTGGTGCGCCGGGTGGTGACCCGCACGCCGATCCCCGCCGTGCTGTGGCTGACCACCAGTTTGCTGGTGGTCCGCACCGCCATCGGGTACGCCACCGGCAGCGTGTTCCTCTACTTCCTGCAGCCCACTTTGCAGAATTTTCTGATCGCCTTCGGGCTGCTGGCCACGCTCAGGTTGCGCCGGCCCCTGATCGCCCGGTTGGCCGATGACTTCTGCGCCTTCCCGGTCGCCCTCACCAGCAACCTTCGCGTGCAGCGGTTCTTCCGGCGGGTGTCGCTGCTGTGGGCCCTGGTGTGCCTGCCCAATGGGGTGGCGACGCTGGGGGTGCTGGCCCGCGCCACTCTGGGCGACTTCCTGATGGTGACCACAGCGGGGTCGTTCACCCTGGTGGGGATCGCTGCGGTGGTATCGCTGCTGTGGTTTCGCCGGGAGCTGCGTGGCGAGGGTATCCGGCTACGATTCGGTGTCGCGGCCGCCGCAGTCTGAGCGCGTGGGAAGGTGTCAGCCGAGGCGCTGGGCTAGCCGGTGGAACAACTCTGGCACCGCGCCCTGCACCCGTGCGGCCACCGTGAGCCACCGTGGCGTGAACACCTCCGGATCACCCTGCTCGATCGCCCGGAGCAGCGCCGTGGCTACGGTGACGGGGTCCAGCGGGCGGGGAAAGCGACGGTTGTAGGCCAATCCGCGGTGGTCGAAGAACGGGGTGCGTACCGCACCGGGCAGCAGCGTGGTGACGCCGATGCCCTCGCCGGCCACCTCGTGGCGAACGCTCGCCGCAAACGCCCGCAACCCGGCCTTCGTCGCCGCGTAGACCGCTTCCCCGCCGACACCCACCGCCGCGATGGACGACACGAACACCAGGTGCCCACGCCCGCGCTCACGCATCCCGGGCAGCGCAGCCCGGGTCAGGCACATCGGGGCGGTGAGATTCAGCGCAACCAGCGCGTCGATATCCGGCTGTGCCATCGCCGCCAGATCTCCGGCCCAGCCGCGGCCTGCGGAGTTCACCAGCAGGTCGACCTCCTTCGCGGCGTCGGCCGCCTGCGCCAAGCCCCTGGGAGTGGACAGGTCGGCCACTATGGCGCGAGCGCCGGTGCGGCGCGCCATCGCGTCGAGCCGGGGGCGATCCCGGCCGAGCACCACCACCCCGCAACCGGCGGCGGCCAGGCCCTCGGCGATGGCCGCGCCAATGCCCGATGAGCCGCCGGTGACCAGGGCATTACAGTCGGTAATCATCCCCAGGCGGTCCGGCCCCGGCGATCTCCGGGCCCGCCGTCGTCGCCCGGCGTCGGCTGTTCTAGCTCGCGGCGGAGTTGGGTGCCGCGGTGCGCGAGCAGCACGATACTGCCGATCACGATTACCACCGCGATCATCTGGCCGGCGAGGACGGCCGGTGAGCCGGCCATCTGCTCGCCCAGCCAGCTCACCCCGATCGCCACGCCGACCAGCGGATCGACGATCGTGATGATGGCCAGCGCCGGGGCGATCAGCGTGCCCTTCTGGAAGGTGTTCTGACTGAGCAGGAACCCCATCGGCCCCACCGCGCAGACCACGTAGAACACCGGGTGCGTGAAGGGCTCGACGATCCCGCCGGACCGGAGCTGGCCGGTGACCACCTTCATCAACCCGGCCGTGACGCCGTAGAGCAGGCCGGTGGCCGTGGCCAACGCCGTGACCTGCACCGGCCCGGAGAACCGCGCGGACACGGCGAGGCACCCCACGATCAGCACGCCCAGCGTGATCGCCAGCGGCAACAGCGACCAGCCGTCGTCAGCAAGTTGGGTGGATACGCCGGTAGGCTGGGCCAGGAGCAGGAAGGTCGACAGGCCGGCCACGCAGCCCAGGGCGCCCAGCACGACCAGCCGGTCCACCCGGCGATGGGCCAGCAGCGCGGAGAACACCGCCCCGAACAGCACGCCGGTCACCAGCAACGGCTGCACAAGCACCAGCGGACCGAACGCCAGCGCGACGAGCTGCAGGCTCAGACCGACGATGACAGTCCCCACCCCCAGCACCCACACCGGCCGCTGGATCAGCTCCAGGATCAGCCGTGGGTCGAGCGTGCCGGTGGTCGGCACCTCCTTGGTGGCGCGCTGCTGGATCGCGCTGGCCAGACCGAAACTCGCCGCCCCGGCCACCGCGGCCGGGACCGCGACGAAGAACATCGTCGCCGTCGAGTTCGGCACGCCTCACTCCTGTGTTGTGTTGTGAGTTGTTGAGCTACCGGTTGGACTGCGCGGTGCATCGGTCGCCAGGTCCGCGAAGGCCCGACGTAGTGCGCCGGCGAATCCGGTTGGGTCGGGCACTAGCCCGGTGTCCGCGCTCACCCCCACTCCGATCATGTCGCCCCAAGTCAGGAAACCAACAGCCAACCCGACGCCGTCCGCGAGCGGCAGCACCGGAAACACCGAGGTGAGCCGGACTCCCTGCACATAATGCGCTTTTCGCGGCCCTGGCAACACCGACGCGATGACAGAGAAGTACCGCCGCCCGTAGATCAGGCGCACGAGCCGCGCATGCAGCGGCGCTGGCAGCCGGCCCAACGCGTCGACCACCGCCTGGGCGGCGACCGGCTGATCGGCCCGTTGCAGCCTGGCCAGCGCGTCAGCGACCGCGACGATCCGCCACGTCGGGGGCATCGGCCCGACGGGCAGGTCCAAGGCCAGCGCGGCGGTGTGGTTCCCCTGGTACGAACCGTCATGGTTGTAATCGCCACCGCCACCGGCCCGCCGGACCGCCTGGGTGGTCCGCGGCGCCACTACGCGCAGCCGATCATGCACTGCGGTATTCACCGGATCGGCGCGGTGCAGCGCCTCGCCGACCAGCGCCAGTAGCAGCGCGGTGGTGCTCACCCCGTGCGCGCGGGCGGTAGCCCGCACCGTGGCCGCCGGAAGCTCCACCATGGCGTACTCCCGGGTCGGAGTGCTCGCCCCAACTAGCCCCCCAGCTAGCCCCCCAACTAGCCCTACAGCCGGTGCAGGACCTGCTCTCGCCAAACTGACCAACCCCCGAACCACCCGCCTCACGTGCCGGGCCCGAGACCGCCATGCTCCGCGTTCAGCGGGCTCAGCGGGGTTAACCACGGATGAATAACCCCGCTGAGCCCGCTGAACGCGAGGGTCGTCGTGATCACACAGCAACTCGATCAGGGTGGCGGTGACGGCCAGGCCGTCGCCCAGGCTGTGGTGCATCTTCGCCAGCAGCGCGATGCGGCCGGTGTCGGTGTCGTGCACCATCGCCAACTGCCACGGCGGGCCGTCCAGCGCTACGGGGGTAACGAAGAACTCTCGTAGGGCCGTCGGCCAGGCGATCCCCTGGCCGGTGCCGACCGTTCGGACCTGCAGGTGCCGCGCCGGGTCGACATCGTCGACCGGTAGCCACCGGGGTCGCCGGCCCGGCCGCAGGTCCAGTCGGCGGCGCAGCATCGGCAGCGCGGGGGTCCGATCGGTGATCAGCCCGGCGAGGTGGTCGGCGAGCTGTTGCGGCGACCCGGCGGGCTGCGCCTCGGCGAGCATCAGGACGGCGCCGACCTGCTGGGGAACCGTGAGGGTGGCGGCGTGGGCGAAGAAGGCGTCCGGCGCGGACAGCGGGCGAGCGCCGTGGTGGCGGGCCAGCCCGGGCAGGGCGGCGATCTCGGCATCCAGATCCAGGGCACCGATGTGGGTCAGCGCGCGCTGCTGCGCTCCGGCGAGTAGCGCGGGTTGCCTGGCGAACCCCTGCAGCGAGTCGATCAGCTCTGCCGATCCATGGCACACGGTGGCCAGCCCGGCCTGCGCCATGAGCTCTGCGTTGGCCTTTCCGTGCCCGGCGATCGGTTCGAACATCAGCACCGCCCGGCCGCAGGCCACCGCCTCCAGCGCCGTCGCGCCGCCGGCATTGGTCACCACGACGTCAGCCGCGGCGGTCAGCGCCGGCATCTCCGAGGTCCAGCCCAGCGCCACCAGCCGCCGCACCGGGCTGGGCGCCAGCAGTTTGGCCAGCGCGACCAGCCGGGCGCGCAGCGCCTCGTTGCGCCCGCAGGCCACCACCAGGCAGATGTCCGGTCCGGCGGCCAGCCCGGCCGCGACCGCGCGTTCCATCGAGCCGAACCCGAGGGAACCGCAGGAGACCAGCACGATCAGGCCGCGTTCGGGCAAGCCACAGTGCCGCCGGGCGGCGATCTTGTCGGCTGGCTGGAAAGCGGAGACGACCGGGGGCGCCCCGACTGCTCCCCGCGCGTCGGGCCGCGCCCGGTACATCGCCTGCAGGCTCGGTTGGCTTGCCACGTAGTGCAGGTCCACCTCGGAGTAGACCCAGAACGGGTGCGGCGCGAAGTCCGAGATGATCGCCGCGACCGGCACGTCCAGACCACCGCGCCGGCGGATCCAGTCCAGCCCACCGGTACCCAGCGGGTAGGTCGACACCACCAGGTCCGGCCGGTACTCCTCGATGACCGGCGCGAGCCGGATGCCGCTCCACACCCCGACGACTCGGCAGGACGACGCGGCGAACCACCGGTAGCGCCACAGCGAGCGGTAGAAGAAGTCGTAGAGCCAGGGCGTGGTGTCCACGTTGACCCGGTAGATCCAGCGGAACCCCGGGCCGACCCCCCGCCCCATCCGTTCCAAGGTGTCGATGCGGCGAATCTCGCAGCCCGGCCACAGCCGCCGGGCCCGCTCCTCGACGGCTCGCGCGGTGGCGTTGTGGCCCTCACCGATATCGGCGCTGACGACGAGCAACTTCTTGGGATGCGACTGTTTGGGACGCGACTGTTTGGGATGCAATTCGCTGGGAGGCAACTGCTGCGCGGGCGTGACGTTCACCGGCGCCGCCTCGGCTCGGTGTGCGGGGTCGCCGAATCGGACTCGGTGGTCGCCGGTCCCCAGGCCAGTGCCAGCAGCAGCGCGGCGCGGGTGCCGGGGTCGTCCAGGGCGGATCCGTACAGGTCGCGCAGCTGGGCCAGCCGGTATCGGACCGTCTGGGGGTGTACATGTAGCTCGTTGGCCACCGCCCTGCGGTGCCCCATATTCATCAGCCAGGACTTCAGGGTCTCCGACAACCGGTCGCGGGTGGACTCAGGCAGCGCCGCGAGGGGGGCAAGGCATTGAAGCCGCAACGCGGTCAGCAGCCGGTCGTCACGGTGTACCATCAACGCGTCGAGGTGCTCGTCGACGAACAGCGGGTCGTCAGGCAGGACGTGTCTCAGCCGCACAGCGTTCTCGGCGAGGTCCACACTGGCCGGCAGCCGGTCCACCGGCACGGTCAGGCCCACCACCGCCCCGGCCCCGCGCAGCGCGGTGGCTAGCCGCTTGCGCCGTCCGGGACCGTCCGGATCCGGCACGATCGCCACCAGCAGCTGGCCCCGCCGCAGCTGTAGGCAGGAATCGTCCATGCGGTTCAGCAACGCCCGCCCGACCTCATTGTCCGGGTTGATCAGCACGACGGCGGCGTGGCGGGGCAGCGGCCACACCGCCCGCGCCGCGGCGGCCCGGATAACCGCCATGTCACACCGGTCCGAGAGCAGTAGTCCGGCCAGCTCGTCGCGCAGCCGCTCGCGGGCATGCCCCGCCGCCGTCTGAGCTTCGAGGTATCCGCGCAACGACGCCGAAGACAGCTGGTCCACGGCGGCGAACAGGACAGCAGCCAGCCCCGCGAACGTCTCAGCGGGAACGTCGAGCCGCAGCGCCGTGTCGGACACGTGCCGCCAAGCCACCCCGGCACCGGTCCGGTAGGCGGCCAGCAGCGGGCTGATGTCCCGCTGCTGCTGGTAGTGGAGGCGCCCGATCTCCTCGAACAGGGCCTGCTCCACCCCGGACG
>JBOHFC010000417.1:0-5758 GCA_050701375.1 Pseudonocardiaceae bacterium | reverse complement strand
GGGGGGGGGTTTGGTTTAGAGCAGGTGGAGGTTGTCGTCGCTGAGGACGTGGTCGACGTTGACCAGGCCGTGCTGGTGGACCTGGCTTTGGTCGATCTGTGAGTGTTCGTTGCCGGAGCCGTTGTCGGAGTCGGTCACGGAGTTGTCGGGGTGGTTGTTGATGTGCACCGAGTCGTCGTGGTGTTCGATGTCGGTGACCTTGTCGGTGTTGTGTGAGCCGATGTCGGTGCGGGAGTTGTCGATGTGGTGGGAGTTGTCGACCTCGCTGCCGTTGGTGGCGACGTTGCTGTTGTAGGGGTTGGTGGCGTTGCCGTCGTTGCCGGTGCCGGCGATGCCACCGTTGGTGGCGACGTCGGTGCTGTTGAACGAGTGGCTGATGGAGTGGTCGTCGTGGGTTTCGGTGTTGCCGACCTTGTTGTTGTCGCCGACGAGGTTGTCGTTGCCGTTGGCGACGTCACCGGTGATGTCGCGTCCGGCGGCGACGGAGTGGTCGGTGGCGGTGACGGAGTGGTCGTCGAAGCGCTGCGACAGGTCGCCCTTGTTCCAGATGTTCTGGTTGACTGACTTGTCGATCGCGGTGTCGTGGCTGTCGGTGTAGGAGTAGTTGTTGGTGATGTATTCCAGTTGGCGCACCGCGTCGACGTGGGAGTCCTCGTGGTGGACCTCGGGCCGGTCGTCGCCGCCGCGGTGGTCGCCGCCGCGGTGGTCGTCGCTGCGGTTGCTTTCGGGTCGGTAGTAGTCGCTGTCGTGGTGGGCGCCGTTGCCCAGGGTGTAGTCGCGGTCGCCGGTGAAGGTCACTGGGTGGTATTCCGAGACGTAGGACATCGCGTCGGAGACGTCTTCGCTGCAGACGTTGCTCAGCCCGGCGTCGGCCAGGGCCTGGTCGGGGTTGGCGACGAACGCGGCCTTGGCGCCATCGTCGCGCATCAGGTTCAGGATGAAGTCCAGCAGGCTCTGGGTGACGTTCATGGCGGGCTCCTTGAGGGAGGGGCCAGGCGGGCTGCCCGGCGGTGTGCGGCCAAAGCTAGGGGCCCGGGCCGGGGCCGGTCATCGGGGATCGCACCTGGTTGTCACCGACCCGCATTAGGGGATTGACAACCCCGCAAGTTAGGGGATCCGGGCCCCACAACAGCGCTATCCGGGCGCCCGGATGATCGAGAGTGCTCTGGCCTCGCAATCCCCGCACTTCGAACTGGTCTGCGAGGCTGGTCGCATGATCTCGATCGACGACTTCCTGTACTACGTAGATGATGCGCTCGACGGCATGGTGCGGATCGTCTGCGAGCTTGGTGACGACCTGGCCAATCGCCGACCCGACGTGCCGGGCGCGAACTCGCCGTTCGCGATCCTCACCCACTGTCTGGGCGTGATGGAATACTGGGGCGGCGAGGTTGTCGCTGGTCGCAGCATTGTGCGCGATCGGCCCGCCGAATTCCGGGCCACCGGTGGCGTCGCTGAACTCACCGATCGCGTGGAGCGAGCTCGCCGGCAGCTGCGCGCCGACGTCGTCGCGCTCGACCCGTTCGGGCCACCGCGCCGTTCTCCGCGCGCCATGGATGCCACGCTGCCGCTGGCCCGCACCCAGGGCGGCGCCTTGCTACACATCTACGAGGAGCTCGCCCAGCACCGCGGTCAGCTGGAGATCACCCGAGATGTCCTGCGAACGTCATCGGCACAGTTCGGCTGAGGCGGCTGCTATCGGCCAGCGGACCGCGCCGTTTTCGGTCGGCGCTACCGGCGCGTGCCGGGTGGGGTTGGTAGCCGTTTGAGACGTCGCCAGCAGGGGTTGGTCTGCCTTGAAGGCCAACCTCAGGTGGCGCGCTGCTCGACGTTGAGTTCGGTGAGTCGAGATTGGTGGTGATCTTTCGTCCCGCTCAGCGTGGTGATCCACACCAGCAGGTATCGCGTGGGGGGCCCGGCCCGCAGCGGGATCCGGGTGCTGCCGGCGCCGAGGGTGGCGCCGCCGATCAGGGTCGTCTGCTCCAGTCGCGCATTCGGCGATGTCGCGGTGCGAATCTCAAGCACGGTGCCCTGACTCGGCGACACCACGGTCACCGAGGCCACTGCGGTGGGCGCCTGGAAGCTCAGCATCACGCCGAGCCCCTTCTTGTAGGCGGGGAACTGCTGGAAGTACGAATCGGTGGACCACCCGGTGCCCGGATTGCCGTCGAGCAGCCTGCTGACGTCCTTCTGATGGTCCGGGCTGCCGAGTCCGGACGGGTCATAGACCGACAAGGCCTTGACTCCGACCGGCGTAGCCGACGCGGGAAGCACCGCCGGCTTGGCGGGCGCGCTGGGCGGCGGGTTGCTGGCGATGACCAGCGGCGCGCCGCCGGTGTCGGTGAACACCGAGACCACCTGCATGCCGGCGTATCCGAGAATCAGCAGGGTGGCGGTGCCCAGCACCGCCATTGACGCGCCCAGCTTGATCCGGCGTAGGTGTTGCGCCCGGCGCGGATCGTTCGGGCGTCGGACGCCGCCGCCCCGGCCGCCGGCCGAGAAGAGGTCATCGTCACCGGTCACGGCGTGGAACTCGAGCACCTGCCGCACGGCAGACCCGGTGTGCACCCCGCCGCCGGTACCCGGGCCGGCGATGCAGCGCAGCGCCAGGGTAGACAGCTCGACTGGCACCTCGGGCCGCAGGGTCGTCGGACTGATCGGCAAGCGGTCCGTTCCCAGCGGTGCCGGCAGCAGGCTGGGTGGCCCGTCCGGCAGCGGCCAGCACCCGGTGAGGAGCAGGTACAGCATCGCGCCCAGGCCGCGGATATCGTCCCGGGATCCGCTCGATGTGGGCGGACCGGGAAAGGCCATCCGGGCCTGCCGGTCGGTGGTTACCCGGATCCGGTCCGGATGATCGCAGCCGAGGACCAGACCGGCGCTGTGGGCCGCGTCGACGGCACCAGCCAAGGGCACGAGCACGCCGGCCGCCACCGGTGGTGGCAGTGGGCCGCCGTCCAGGAGATCGACCAGAGCACAACCTGGCGTCCATTCGGCGACGATAACCGCGACGGTCGGTTCGTTCGGGCCGTCACCGAGCACCGGTTCCAGCACATCGAGCATCCGTGCTGCGCCCACAGTGTCCAGACGAGCCGAGCGCAACCCCCGCGCGACTGCGGTGCGGATCAGCGTCAGCTCCGCGGGGTGCTGTGGCGCTGCGATGAACAAGGTCAGCGCGACGTCGCGGTCCAGCATCAGGTCGCGGCCCTGCCAGAGGCGGGCGGCGCAGCGATCGTCGCGGCCGAATTCGGACAGCAACCGGTAACGACCACGGCCGAAAACAGACCCGGGAGTCGGCCAGGCGAGGTGGGACCGGTATGGCCCGGTCCCTGCCGACTCACTCACGGTGATACCACTTCCTTGGCCTGTTCGCCGGCAGCGCGGCCGCTCAGGACATCTCGGCCCTTCGGGACACCTCGGCCCTTTCGGGACACCTCGGCTTTAGGGAACATTGTCAGGCCTACGGCTCCCGAGGGCTAGTCGATTGGGTATCGCCGGCCGAGCCGGCAAATCGGGTATCGCCGGCCGAGCCGGCAATCGGGCGCAGCCGCGCGAAGACCGGGGAGCGGAGCATATCGGTGAGCTCCGGCGTCCGCAGGACGAGCAGAGCGCCGCCCATCACGACGCCGACGATCACTGTCGTGAGTACCAAGTCGAGCCACGCGCCGCCCAGGCCGTTGAAGTCGGTCAGGGCGCGCAGCACCAGTACCGCACCCACCGCTGGCATCGCGCTCAACAGGCAGTTACGCAGGGTGAGAAGGGTGCGTTTAGTCTCTACCCGGCCGAGTCGCCGGCGCAGCCAGATCTGCCCGACCATGGCGCCCACCACGCACGACAGCGAGTTGGCCGCGGTGAGCCCGAGGACCACGTCTGCGTCATCGAGGAACACCGGGCAGGCCAGCAGCAGTGGCAGCTTCACGGCCACCATCACCGCGTTGATCATTGTCGTGGTGCGGGCGTCGGCCATCGAATAGAACACCCGCAGCTGCAGCATCGTCACCGCGTACGGCAGCAGGCCGAAGGCGGAAACCGCCAGCGCGGTACCGAGCCGCTCGGCATTGCTGCCCGCCTTGCCCAGCGAGAACAACGCGACACCGATCTGCCCGCCGGCGAGGGTGAACACCACGGTGATCGGCACCAGCGCCACGATGAGGTAGCGGCTGGCCGCTGACAGGTGCTCGACCAGTCCTCGCCAGTCGGCGTCGGCCGCGGCCCTGCTCATCCGCGGCATTATCGCCGTGAGCAGGGAGTAGCCGAGTACTCCATAGGGCAGTTGCAGCAGCAGCCATACCAGGCTGTAGATCACTACGCCGCCCGGATCGCCTTGGGCAGCCGAGCGGGTGGTGACCACGAACCCGAGCTGGCCGACGAGCACGTAGAGCACGAACCAGGCCGCCATCCCGCACGCCTGGGTGAGCCGGGAGTCCCATCCCCATCGCCAGCCGAAGTGAAAGCCCGCCCGGCGCAAGCCGGGTAGCTGCACCAGCGCTTGCGCGACAATGCCAGCGGTCGTGCCCAGGCCCAATACCAGCAACTTCGGGTCACTGAGCCGGGCTGGGTTGACGCTGATCTCCCCCGGAACGAGGACGTAGATCCCCAGCGACACCAGCACTATGACGTTGTTGAGTACCGGCGCCCAGGCCGGCGGGCCGAAGCTGCTGCGGGAGTTGAGAATTGCTCCGAACAGCCCGGACAGGGCATAGAAGATGATCTGCGGTAGCAGCAGGTAGCCGAACATGGTGGTCAGCTGCCGGTTGGCATCCTCGCCGTCGCCCAGGAACAACGCGGCGAGCAACGGTGCCGCGGCGATGGCGAGCACGCTGGCCGCCCCGAGCGCCACGCAGGCGACGGTGACCAGCCGCTGCACGTAGGCCTCGCCCTGGTCGCCGTCCTCTCTTCCGGCGCGCACCAGCAACGGCACGACGACGCTGGTCAGCACCCCGCCGAGGAGGATCTCGTAGAGCATCGTCGGCAGCGTGTTGGAGACGGTGTAGGAGTCGCTGACCACGCCCAGCCCCAGCACGGCGGCGAGCGCGAGCTGGCGGAGGAACCCGGTGATCCGGCTGACCAGGGTAGCCACCGCCATCGTGCGAGTGGCCGAGGCCAGCGAGTGCGTCCGGCCATCGTCGGACCGCTGGTCGGGCCGGTCGTCGCCCGATGCTTGCGGGTCACCGGGCTGGCCGTGGGGCCACTGTTGCGCGCGGTTCGCGGTATCCAACGTCACCCGACTTCCCGTCTTCTGCGTGCCCGGCGCACGAACCTGCGGGCCACCAGCAGGACCAGCGCGGCCCCGGCGCCCACGGTGAGCGCGACGGTAACCCGGCTGAACGCGGCGGAGCGCAGCTGCAGGGTGCTCGGTTCACCCAGCGAGGTGCCGCCCGGGGTGCTCAGCCGGGCATCGACGCTGAACTGACCGGCCCGGTTGACCTTCGCTGGGATGACCAGCTGCCGGGTACTATGCGCCGGCACCAGCTGCAGCCCGACCTCCCCCGCGCGCAGCCCGGCGGTCTCCGACAGGCTCAACTCAACCTGCATCCCGACCGGCAGCTCATTACTCACGGTGATCAGCAGTGGGGAGTCCGAGGCCGCCAGGCTGTACGGCCCGGGCGGCGGAACGATCCGCACCGACCCGCGTAGCTCGTCGAGCCGGCTGCACTGCTCCCCGGTGACCAGCGCCGCCTGGCTGGGCAGCCCGCGCCAGGCCGCGGACACGCCGCAGAGCAGCCCGAGCCGCAGCGGGTCGAGCAGGGTGGCCGGCCTG
>JBOHFC010000416.1:0-3809 GCA_050701375.1 Pseudonocardiaceae bacterium | reverse complement strand
GTCAAAGGAACCACCCACAACGGACCGACACGCCGCCGACCCGGACAACCCCACAGGGAGATCAGCTGCCCGCAGAACGGGAGATGCGGTGTCCGCCTACAAGGAGATTGGCATGTCCGCTGTCACCTTGAGCAGGGGAAGCGTTGGATGCACGGTCGCGCGATTCTCTCCGTCATCGCCGGTGGTTCCCGTGAGTCCCCGCGTGAACGGGCACGCGAGGGGCGCAAACCAAGATGGCCTCTGCTGGACGCTTGGGAATCACGCCCAGCCCTCCGCCTCTACCGGGGCGTCCACTGGCACGGTTTAGTACCCAAAAGTGTCCACACGATCACGGTCGCCAGCTTCAGGCCCGCACGCCACGCTGGCTCACCGCGCCCCGCAGTCCTACACGCCAATGCAGCCGAAGCAGTCCACGGAGTCAAATCATTTTGAGGTGCGGGCATGTCAAGGCGTGCTTGGCGAGGTGTGGGCGGTCATGGCGGTGGTGAGTTGGTCGCGGTTGTGGATGTTGAGTTTTCGGTAGGCGCTGGAGAGGTGGTCGCTGACGGTTTTGGTGGTGATGAACAGCGCTTGGGCGATGTCACGGTTGCCCATGGCTTGGGCGGCGAGGCGGGCGACCCGTAGTTCGCTGGGGGTCAGGGCGTGCACGCCGGTGGTCCAGGGTCGGCGGGGGCGGGCGCCCGCAGCCAGTGCCTCCTCGCGGGCGCGCGCAGCGAGCGGGGTGGCGCCGCAGCGGGCAGCCAGATCAAGGGCGCGGCGCAGGGGTTCGCGGGCGGCGGTGCGCGCCCAGCACGGCGCAGCGCAGCACCCAGCTCGGTCAGCGAATGCGCCAGCTCTAGTCGCATCGGGGTGAGTTCCAGCATGGTGACGGACTGCTCCAGCAACTCGATCCCGTCTTTGCCCTCGGTGAGTAGCCCGCAGACCCGCAGCGCGACGCCGATCGCGCGTGGCGCCCCAGCACGGCGGGCCAGCTCAGGCTCAGCCTGCACCAGCTCCCAGGCTTCCTGTGGCTGTTCGGGTGCCACCGCCAGGGCCAACGCTGAGCGCCACGCGTAGAAATTGGGAATTGCCCGAACGCTAGCGTCGTAGTGACCGCATTGGCGCGTAACGCGACCATTCCCCGGCGGCCGGTGGCAACGAGGAAGCCGACCACCGACCCGCGCGCTTGGGCGTCGGCCAGCATCGCCTCGGTCAGCGCATCGGCGCGGTTCAGCTCGTCGATGTAGAAGAGGGCAAAGACGGCCATCAGGGCGGGAACTGCCTCGGAGGTCTCCTCGGCGAGAAACCGCCCGTCATCCCACCCGCGCTCGACCAGGCGGGCCATCTCATGACGACTTTCGCCGCGGAAAGCAAGCACAGACGCCAGGGCTAGCTGCGCTGAGCGGCTCGCAAGATTGTCCCGTGCGGCCAGCTCACGCAACCGTCCCAGCGTGACCTCCGGCGCTTCGGGCGGGCGGACGCCGCACACCAGCTCCAGGGCCTTATGGGCGTGCAGAAGCGCCGCTAGGTCCCGGTCGCGGTCACCGAGATCATCCAGGCCAGCCTGCAGCACAGCAAAAGAGCGCGCCTAATCAGTAGAGAAGAACAGCACATTAGCCAGCTGGCCGGCCAGCCGGGCGCGTGCTACCGGGTCGGTAGTGGCCTGCCAGGCCTGCTCCAGGTGCACCACGGCGGCCGGGTCAAGCGCGATTCGTTCCGCGCCGCCTAGCTCGCCCAACACCGCGGCGCGGACAGATTCTGTCGGCGGTTCGGCCAGTGCCCGGTGCAGATAGGTCACCGCGGTCTCGGGAGCGCCCCGGGCCAGCGCCGCCGCCGCAGCCACTCGCAACGCTCGGACGGCATCCGGGTTGCCCGCAGGCTCACCGGCCAACAACTGCGCAGCAATCTGCTCAGGCTCCGCACGCTCACCGGCCAACAGCCGCGCGGCACGCGCGTGGGCCTGGGAACGCACCCCGGCGGGGAGCTGCTCATAGACCGTCGAGCGCACCAGCGGATGCACAAACCTCAACGGTCGACCGGTGGCGAGCAGCTCGGCGGTCACCAGCGCATCCGCTGCAGCCGCGGCGGCGTCGATGTCCAGTTCGGTCAATGCCGCCGCCAGGCGCAGCCCGCTGCCCTCACCCAATACCGCCACTGCTTGCGCCAGCCGCGCCGCGGCCTGGTCCAACCGCCCTAGCCGGGCCGACACCACCCGCTCCACCTGACCCGGGACCCGTTCGGCCAGACCCGCCGCCTGAGCCACATCAGGCTCGATACCGTCTGCGGCCAGATCGAAAATCAACTCGCGCAGCACAAACGGATTACCCCCACTGACCTTCGCGCACGCTGCGACGAAGACCGGGTCGGGCTGGGCACCCAACCTCTCGCAGACCAGTTCGGCCACTGCGGGCTCGCTGAGCGGACTGGGACACAGAATCTGCACCCCGCTCAAAGCGAGCAGCTCGGCAAGCAGTGGGGCGTGTCCGGGACGCGGCGGGCGGGTAGTGGCCGCGACCAGCACCGGCAGTCCCTCCAGCCGGTGGCACAAATAGACCAGCCACCGCAACGACGGCTCGTCCGCCCAGTGCAGATCATCAACCGCCAACACCACCGGAGCGTCGACGGCCAGATTGGCCACGAGCCAGTACAGCCTGTGCAGCGCGGCAAACGAATCTCCGACACCCGCACCGTCTAGCCCGAGCACGGGACCGGCCAACCTCGCCGCTCCGGCTAATAACTCAGCCCGCTCCGACCCGCCGGCACGAACAACCCGCGCCTCCAGTAGCTGACGGACCACACCAAAGCCGAAGTCGCGTTCCAGCTCGCTAGCCCGCGCGCTCAGCGTCTGCGCTCCCTGTCCGGCGGCGAGCTCGCACAGGACGCATAACAACGCGCTCTTGCCGATCCCGGCAGCGCCCTGGATGAGCAGCACGCCGCCGTGCCCGCTTCCCAGTGTCGCGACCGCTGCCTCGATGCCCGCCAGCTCCCCGCCACGCTCCAACAGCCCTCTTGCCGGCGGTTGCGCGCCCCCTGCCATGCCGAAAGTGTAGGGGCCCCGAACATCCGGCACCCGGCCCCGAAACCTCGGTACCCGATCCGATGACCCCACACCCCCACCAACGCGACACTTCAACCGGTCAACTCCCACCAACCACGCCGCGATGGACCGCCGCACCACAGGAAAAGAGATCATCATGGGCACTACGGAGAACGAGAAGATCGTCCGAGAGGTCTACGACAACTTCGCCGTCGGCGACATCCCTGCGGTGCTGGCTGCGTTCGCCGGTGACATCCACTGGCACGTGCCGGGTCGCAGCCCCATCTCTGGGGATTACACCGGCCGCCAGGGCGTCGTCGACTTTTTCCAGAGGTTCCTCGGTCTGGCCGACGAGGGCAGCTTCAGTATCGAGGTCGACGACCTGCTGGCAGGTGTAGATCAGGTCGTGGCGTTGGTCGCGGTCAGCGCCAGCCGCAACGGCCGAGCGTGGGCCAGCCCAGAGGTGCACGTCTGGCGAATCACCGACGGCAAGGCATCTGCTTTCCGGGAATTCCAGGGGGACCAGCAGACCGAGGACGAGTTTTGGTCGTCCTGACGACCAGTAAGCAAATCACGGCGAGCCCAAGCCGCCAGACGATTCGGTCGGCTTCCGCTTCCCGGCCAACGTGCGGCATCACTAGGGGTGCCGTGAAGGTTCCTACGACATGGTGCCATGTGATCAAGATCGGGGATTGGGTCCCGTGAGATTTACACGGGAAACTGGTCGATGACACTGTCGTAGCTGGTGTGGGCGTCGGCGAGGGCGAGGCGGCTGTAGATCTCTAGGCTGGTG
>JBOHFC010000415.1:0-7259 GCA_050701375.1 Pseudonocardiaceae bacterium | reverse complement strand
GGCGTCCTTCTCGCCGTTCTTGGCCATGGTGATCCACGAGCTGTATACCAGCGTGCCAGGCTTGCTGGCGCCGACGATCTTGACCGGTGTGCCCAGCGGCTGGGTGGCCGAGGTGCAGCCGCTGGTTTCGGTCGGAGCCCCGGTGCCGGCGCAGTGTGCAGCCTGCCCGATGAACTCGTCGGTGGAGTTATAGAAGATGAAGTTGGCGGTGCACTCACCATCACCGGTGATGGTGTTCACCCCTGGGTGAATGGTGGCCTGCGCTGAGGGCGCCCAAGTCGGCCCGGCGGCCGCGGCAGTGCCGGGCACCATCACAGCGACCGAAACCACCGCCGCGACGGTGGCCAACGCCGTGGCTGCGCTCGTCGCAACAGTGCGGACCGCGCGGCGGTGGCGTTTCACGATGCGGTGGTGCATGCGAGTTTTTCCTCCTGTATGACGCCGACTTCAGGGCTGTCACTCCCGGCGCCCGGCAGGCCAGCAGGCCGACCGGGACCCGAGTCTCGAGAGCGGCATGAGGGTACACAACGGGCGTGCCCGTGTTGCGGACCGCCTTCGTCGCGGCCACGTCAGCTACCTTCTGATCGGCCGGAGCCCGGGAACGAGTCGCGGTACTCGGTGGCGATACTGGGCATAGGGCTCCCCGAGGGTGCGGCCCAGCAACCGTTCCTCGGCGCGGATCTTCAACCCGGCCAGTAGCACGCCCAACACGAAGTAAGCCACCCACCGGCCCAGCCCGTCGATCGCGGCGGTGCCGGCCAGCATGCCGAGCAGGCCGGTGTAGATCGGGTGCCGGGTGATGCCATACGGCCCGTCCGTGCGCAACGCGTGATCGTCCTTGACCACGGCGGACGATGTCCACATCGTGCCGAGTGCGGCTCGGGCCCACAGGGTGAAGGCCGTGGCGACGACAAGGACAGCAACCCCGAGGACCACGAGCCACCTGGCGTCCACTGTGATCGGACGCCAGAACGAGGCGGGCAGGAAGCGGCCGAGCGCCAGGACGGCGGCCCATGCGATCAGCCACACCGGAATGATTGCGGATCGCTCCCGCACGGCCGGTGCTCGGCGTGCGTTGTAGATCGCTCCGGCGAGCCAGACCAACGCGAACAGCCCCCAGCAGACGGTGACGGTCAGAGCTGGCAGCCAGTGCCAGAACCCGGCGGCAGGCATGTGGGAAACCTCCTGGTTGACAGAGCAACGGTACTGGCCGCTCGTCGCCGACGGCATGTCGTTTACCCGCCCCGTGTACCAGGCGCGCCGTTGCTGAGGTGACGCGGTCGTACTCAGTGAGTAGTCGGTGTTCTTCCCGCGCCCAGTATGTCCGGTGTAAACCCCTTGTGCCCGACGCCAACGACGGCGTACGTCTTAAAGAATGAGCCTGCGAGAGGCCTTTCGTATCGCGTTGCGCGGATTACGCGCCCATCGGCTACGCTCCGTGTTGACGATGCTCGGTATCATCATCGGGGTGGCGGCCGTGATTCTGCTGGTTGCCATCGGAAATGGAGTGCAGGCTTCGGTCAATGCAAAGATCCAACCACTGGCTAACCTGATCACTATCGTGCCGTCGACCGGCAACGTCCCCGGCGGCGGCCCCCCCAAGGATTTGATCGACGACGATGTCACGGCGCTGCAGAAGCAAGTAACCGACGCTGCCGCCGTCGTCCCAGCCGCTACAGGCCAAGCCCTGGCCGAGACCGACACCACTCAGTTCCGTTCGTCTGTCATTGGTTCCATCGAAGACTGGCTGGCGGTTAGTAACCGGGATCTTCAGGTGGGTTACTTCTTCGACGCCTCTCAGGCCCGTTCCGTCGCCAGGGTGGTGGTCATCGGCTCAACCGCCGCGACCACGCTGTTCGGTGACGCCGGGGCCGCGCTAGGTCAGATGGTTCGGGTGAACCACCAGGAATTCAAGGTCATCGGTGTGATGCAATCGATCGGGGAGCCGGGCGACGACGATGTGGTCATGCCGCTGGATACCGCGCGTCGCTTCGTCTTCGGGGGCGGCGACAAGCTCAACCAGATCATCGTGCAGGTCATGCCAGTAACCGCCGTGCCCGCTGCCGAGAACGATGTGATTCGCACTCTCAGCGACCGGCACCGAATCCAGAACCCAGCGCAGCGGGACTTCGAGGTCCAATCCCTGCGCAGCCGGCTGGACACTTTCAACCAGGTCCTCAGCCTCCTCACCCTGTTCACCGCCTGCGTCGCGGCGATCTCGCTTTTTGTCGGCAGTATCGGCGTCCTGAATATCATGCTGGTCTCGGTTACCGAGCGAACCCGGGAGATCGGTGTCCGGAAAGCGATCGGCGCCACCCGTGGCGCGATACTCCAACAGTTCCTCATCGAGTCCGTCGTACTGGCCGGCCTTGGTGGGCTCATCGGTATCGGGTTCGGGGTAGGGCTGTCCCTGCTCGGCGCCGCCATCGCGCCCGCCTTCGGTTCCACCGTCGGCACCTTCGCCCCCGCCGTGTCGATCCCCTCGGTGGTGCTGTCGTTCGCGATCAGTATCGCGATCGGACTCGTGGCCGGCGGATACCCGGCCAACCGTGCGGCCCGGCTACGGCCGGTCGAAGCCCTCCGATACGAGTAGCCTGCCCCGGCGGCCAGCCCGCAGGCAGATCGAACATCGGAGGAGCGCTGAGTACGAGATCTGCTGAACGCGCGTCGGTGGCGGTCATGCTCGTCGCGATGACGTTGGTGGGGTGTGGGGGTGCGGAGCCGCCCCAGCGCGGGTCGGGTGTGGAGCGGTCGGCTGATCCGGTTCTGGTTCCGGCGCTGGCCGGCGAGCAGTCGCGGGCCGCGACCGATCCTCGGGCGCTGGCCCGGCAGCTCACTGTCGCCGAGACCACAATTCGGGACCGGGCGCCGCCGCCTGAACGCGTCGCCGCGGCCGGCCGAACCGCGCAGGTCGCCTATCTCGCTCTGCTCGATCGGCCGGACTGGGACGCGGCCGTGCTGGCTGGCGTCCCGGCACCGTTGCGGGCCGCGGTGCGCGGCAACACTGCGGCCGGACGCGAGCTGCGGGCGATGACCACCCAGCCGCCGACGACCGTCCCCGCCTGGCGGGTCGTCGAGCCATTGCCCGCGCCGCGGTTGCGGGCGTACTACGCCGAGGCGCAGCGCCGGTTCGGCGTGCCGTGGTCGGTGCTGGCCGCGGTGCATCTGGTGGAGTCCAGGATGGGTCGGATCGTCGGGCTGTCCACCGCGGGAGCGCAGGGTCCGATGCAGTTCATCGCGGGCACCTGGACGCGCTACGGCCTGGGCGGCGACGTGTGGAAAAGCCGCGACGCGATCCTCGGTGCGGCGAACTACCTGGCCGCCAAGGGTGCCGCCGATGGCACCGACACCGGCCTCGACAACGCACTGTACAGCTACAACAACGACTCCCGTTATGTCCAGGCCGTGCGGGACTATGCCGCGCTGATGCAGGCTGACGAGCGCGCGTTCCTCGGATTCCACGCCTGGCAGGTCTATTACCGCACCCAGTCGGGCATGGTCCTGCTCCCGGCAGGGTACGAGTCCTCCCGGACCATGCCCGTGCAACAGTGGCTGGCCAGGCAGCCGCGATGAGTGATCCGACAAATGTGCGGGTATCCCCATGGCAGGCAGCCATCCATCACGGGAGGTGAGGCCGGTGTCGGCCAGCTGAGCGAGGGTCTTCGCGACCTGCAGCTCGGTACCGAGATCCTGGTGCTGACCTGGCTGGATCGGGCACGTCGCGACGTGCTGCGGGTGCATCCTCGCGACGATCCGAAGAGCCCTGACTCGACAGCTGAGGAAGTCAGTCTCCAGCAGCCGACCAGCTCGACCAGCGTGCAACGTCGATCGCCAGCACCGGGCCGAGCGGCGGCTGCTCACGGTATTGCGGGTAGCGGGCCACCAGCCGCGCGATGGCGTCGCGGGCCTCGGGCTGGTCGGCGTCGAGGATCCGGCCGGTGCCGTCGGCCCGTACCCACCACAGCGCGCGCCAGTCCGGCCCGTAGTGATCCACGAGGACGGCGACGCGCGGGTTGGCCGCGATGTTGGCGAGCCGGCGCAGTGCGCTCGAGCTCTTGGGTTTCGCGTCCACGGCGCTGTACACCGTGTCGGCATCTCGTCGGCTCACCACAGCGAAGACCATTGGGACGACGTGCGGGCGGCCGCCGGCGTCTGCGGTGGCCAGCCGGGCGACTCGGGCTGCCGCGAACCGTCGCCGCGCCTGCTTGTCGGTCATCCGCCGATGAACTGGCCGATCGCGTCCTCCCACTGGTCCAGTGTGCGCTCGACGGTGCTGCGGGGCCCGGACGGCAGCCAGTGGTTGGCCCGCCGTACCCCAGCGCGCTCCAGGCATTCAAAGACTGCGGGTTCGCCGGGCGCGGACATCACTCCACCGCCACGGGCCATCGTCCGGGCGTTTCACCTTTCCAATAAATCGGTGTCCGTGCCCGAGCGTAGTGGCGGCATTGTCGGTGCCTTGCTCTAGAATGAGGTTATGTCGACGACGGCGGTGTGGCAAGGCAGTGATGCCGAGCTACTCGCCGAGCTGGGCGCGTTGGAAACGCGGTTGCATGCGACGTGGGCGGAAATGTTGTCGGTGATCGCCGAGGTCGATTCCCGAGGCACTGCCACCGCAGTCGGGTACACCAACACAATTGATTTGGTTCGCGCGGTCGGGCGGGTGTCGCGGGGTGAGGCCCGGGCCCGGATCGACGCCGCCGCCGACGTGCTTCCCGGTCGCGGGGTAGGGGGTGCGCCGGTGGAACCGCGGTTGCCGGCGACCGCGGCGGCAGTCGCCGAACACGCCATCGGCGCCGCCGACGTCAGAGTGATCCGCTCGGTCCTGGCCCGCATCCCCCCACACCTTGGTGAGGAAACCCGGGCGCAGGTCGAAGCTGAGCTGGCGGCCCATGCCCGGACGTTGGATGCTGGGCAGTTGGCGGTGTTGGGGACCCGGATCCTGGCCTACCTGGATCAGGACGACCCACGCCCGCACGACACCCCCGAGACTCGCCGGCGGTTGACCTTCACCGACCGCGACGGGGGCTACGAGCTGGGTGGCTGGCTCGATCGGGAAGCCGCGGAGATCGTCCGGTCCGTGCTGAGCCCACTGGCCGCGCCCCGCCCGGTCACCGACACCGAGGTTGATCTGCGCGACACGGCGCAACGCGACGCTGATGCCCTGGTCGAACTCGCCCGCCGCGCGCTGGAGGCCGGTGACCTGCCGACTGAGGGTGGGGAACGACCCCAGGTCGTAGTCACGATGAACCTGGCGGTGTTGCAGGGTCGGATCGGGGCGGCGTCGCTGGCCCTGGGTGGTCCGATCAACGCCGAGATAGCCCGCCGGATCGCGTGTGACTCCCGGGTGATCCCAATGGTGTTGGGTGCCCGGGGGGAACCACTGGACATCGGCCGCGCCAGCTACACCGTACCCACCCCGATCCGCCGCGCAGTACTCGTCCGAGACGGCGGATGCGCCTTTCCAGGATGTTCAGTACCGGCCCGCTGGTGCGAAATTCACCACGTTATCCACTGGGCTGATCACGGCCCCACCAGCATCGGGAACTGTGTTGCGTTGTGCGGTCGTCATCACCGCCTGATCCACCATTCCCACTGGCGGATCGACATGACCGGCGGTATCCCGCAATTCCATCCACCACCCTGGCTCGGCGGGCCACCACGCCGCAATCCCCTCCACACGCCACGCGAACTCATCCCAATCCGGGAATAGCGCGGCCACGGTGTCATCGGGTGAAACATTGCCGCCGTGTTCGCGAACCGCGGCCAGACCCGCTGCCCTCCTGCGCCGGCATCCAGCGGGCCGCTCGGACCTGTGGGCAAACAACGCGCCGTTTCGTGCGGACAGGCCGACGACCCGACGCCCCCGCATCGGACGGGGAATCCTGGAAGACTCGATGGCATGCGGACCCTGCTCAACATCATCTGGCTGCTGCTGTGTGGCATCTGGATGGCGCTCGGGTACGTACTCGCCGGGATCGTATGCTGCGTGCTGATCATCACGATCCCCTTCGGGTTGGCTTCCTTCCGGATCGCGAGTTTCGCGTTGTGGCCGTTCGGCCGGACGCTCGTACGACGCGCCGACGCCGGCGCACCCTCGGTGATCGGCAATGTGATCTGGATCATCTTCGCCGGTTTCTGGCTGGCCATCGCCCACGTGCTCACGGCCATCGCGCTGGGCCTGACGATCATCGGCCTCCCACTGGCCGTGGCGAACCTCAAGCTGGTCCCGGTGTCTCTCACGCCGCTCGGCCGGATCATCGTTCCTATCGGAGACTAGCCGGGTTCGACGCCGCAGCGATGAGTTCTCGGGCGCCCCGCGGTCATAGGGTCAAGGCTGAGAAACTACGCAGCGCCGGCTCGCCGGCGCGGACGAGGAGACACCATGGGACACCCGGTAGTGCACTTCGAGGTCATCGGTAAGGACGGCGCCGGGCTGCAGTCCTTCTTCTCCGACCTGTTCGGATGGAAGATCGATGCCGATAACCCGATGAGCTATGGCCTCGTGCAGCGCGAGGGCGGCGCTTCCGCCGAGGGCGCGGGAATCGGTGGCGGCATCGGCGTGGGACCGGAAGGCTATGCCGGTCACGTCACCTTCTACGTCGGGGTTCCCGATGTCGAGGCCGCACTGGCCAAGGCGGAGAGCCTCGGCGGATCGCGGGTGATGGGTCCCGAGACGGTCATGGAACAGATCGAGATCGGTCTCTTCAACGACCCGGAGGGACATCTGATCGGCGTCGTCAAGACCCCGTAGCTACCGCACATCCGCGGCGGGCGCGGATCCATCGTGCGCCAGCCGGTGGTGGGCGAGGTCGGCGTGGTGGTCGGCGCCGTCGCGGGAGTGCGGGTCGGTGTGCACGATGGCCGACGTCAGCCGCGGCACGGCATGGATGAGCCGGTGTTCGGCGGCCACGGCAATGGTGTGCGCGGCCAGAACCGTCAGGTCAGCCGGCACGGCGATATCGCATTCAGCGCGTAACCGGTGGCCGATCCAGCGCAGCTGGACCGCGCCGACGTCGAGCACTCCGGGTGTGGCCCGGAGGGTGGCCTCAACCTGGTCCACCAGAACGGGATCGACCGCGTCCATCAGCCGCCGGTAGATCTCCCGCGCGGCGTCCTTGACCACCAGCAGGATCGTGGCGGTGATGGCCAAGCCGACGACGGGGTCGGCCCACCGCCAGCCGATGGCGACCCCACCGGCACCCAGCATCCACTCGTCCATCGGCTCGGTCGCGTCGCCCGGTTCGCCCACTGCCCGTAGC
>JBOHFC010000414.1:0-13029 GCA_050701375.1 Pseudonocardiaceae bacterium | reverse complement strand
AGCTGATTGCGCCCTGGTTTCCCGGGTTCTGCGTACTCGGCGCACGACCGCGCGGGCCACCAGCAGAATCAGCGCGGCGCCCGCGCCCGCGGTGAGTGCGACGGTAACTCTGCTGAACTCGGTGGAGCGCAGCTGTAGGGTGCTCGGCTCGCCCAGCGGAGTGCCGCCCGGGGTGCTCAGCCGGGCATCGACGCTGAACTGACCGGCCCGGCTCACCTTCGCCGGGATGACCAGCTGCCGGGTGCTGCGGGCCGGCACCAGCTGTAGCCCGACGCCCCCGGTGCGCAGCCCGGCGGTCTCCGACAGACTCAGCACCACCTGCATCCCGACCGGCAGCCCGTTACTCACGGTGATCAGCAGTGGGGAGTCCGAGGCCGCCAGGCTGTACGGCCCGGGCGGCGGAACGATCCGCACCGACCCGCGTAGCTCGTCGAGCCGGCTGCTCTGCTCCCCGGTGACCAGCGCCGCCTGGCTGGGCAGCCCGCGCCAGGCCGCGGACACGCCGCAGAGCAGCCCGAGCCGCAGCGGGTCGAGCAGGGTGGCCGGCCTGAGGTTCGCGGCAGGATCCAGGACGGTGGCTACCTGCAGGTCACGCAGGACGTCGCGATCCCGCTGGACCTCCGCGGTGACCGACGGGGGGATCTCCTGGGCGGCCTCCTTCGGCGGGTACGTCACGGTAACGGTGGCACCGGTGGGACGGGTGGCGGCCAGCGTCGGCAACTCGCGGGGGGTGACGAACCCGGCGGCCAGTAGTTGCCGGGCAGCGGTCAACAGCGCGGTGGCCTCTGTGCCGCGGGCCTGCCAGCGGCGCGGCGGGGCCAGCACGACCGGCCGGTCGGCCGCGGCGCGATATGCCAGCGTGCCGATCCCATCCTGCGCGGACAGCGGGCTTGGGGTGGCCAGCGCGCTGGTCAACAGCGGGTCGACGAGCAGACCGACGGGGTTGGCACCGCGACTGCCCGGTATGGCGACGCCGGGGTTGGTAGTACTTGAGAGGTTGGTGCCACCCTGGTTGGTGGTACTTGAAGAGCCACCTACCAGGCTGACGACGTCGGCTGGGGCCGGTCCGGCGCCTGGTGGCTCGATGATTCCGCGAGGGTCCAGCAGCACGGCGTGGGTCTGGAGTGCGGTGAGGTCGGCCAGCGTTCGCTCGTCGAGCATCTGGTCGGCCGGCCAGCTCACCCCGGCCAGTGGCTGCACCCCGAGCAGGTCACCCACCAGCCGTGCGCCCGCGCTGGTGGCCAGCGCCTCCAGATCGGTCAGGCCGGCCCGGGACAGGGCTACCAGGTCAGCGTCAGCGTAGGGCAGGGGCAGCACGCAGCGACCTTGAACGACGACGCGCAGCCGATCAAGCCAGGACCGCGCATCCCGCGCACCGGTGCCCTCGCTGACTCCCCCCGGGTGGGACACCTGGTAGCCGTGGCTCATCCCGTCGAGGGTCTCCAACAGCAGCGGGTCCACCGCCACGCACACGGCAGCACCCAACGGTGACCCTGGCGGCACCGCCTGTTCCAGCGCGCCGAGCAAACCGTCCAGCCGTCCACCGGGAGCGATGTCGACGGCCAGCGGATCCGTTCCGGCGCGGTCACTGTGCATCAGAATCGGCTGGCCAGGCTCGCTCGGGAGCCGATCGGGTGTGGCGGCCAGGGGCCACAGCACGGTCAGCGGTGCCGGCTGCGCGGGCTGGGCAAGTACCGGGCCGGGCGGTCCGCCGGCGCTCGCGGGGGGGATCCCGAGCACCGGTAACAGCAGTGGGACCGACGCCAACCGCGTGACACCGCCGAGGTCCGGCATCCCGTTGAGGTTGACCAGCACCGGGTACACGCCCGGTTCGGTGATCTGCAGCGACTCGGAGTCCGTCCCGCCGGACAGCGGCACCTCCAGGGTGAACGGGCTGCTCTGGCCGGGGGCGAGGTCTGCCGGCAGCGGCTGGAATCGGGTGACGTGCGGCGCTTCGGCGAGTCCTGCCAGCGCCCGCGCGGCCGCGTCGTCGGAGTTCACCGCTTCGTCGCGTTGTAAGCGGACCGCGAGTTTGGTGATCGGTCGATCTCCGATGTTGACGACACTGCCGGTCACCCGGAGCGTCGGTGCGCTGGTGGCGGTGACCATCCGGGGGGACATACTCGACAGCTCAAGCCGAGCCAGCACGTTCGGACGATCCGGTTGCCCGACTGCGACTTGCGGGATTGGAGCTTGCGCGGTGGTTCCTTGCGCCGCCGCGACGCCGGGACCCAGCAAAATCAGCACCGTCAATCCCAGCAGCGCCACCAGGACGGCTGCGGCGCCACGAGGGAGCCGGTATCTCATACGGGAGTACTCATCCGCGGGCTCCTCACGCGGAGTCAGCGAGCATCGTGGTGGCGCGCTGAACGAGGCGGCGCTCGTCGGCGTAGGCCAATCGTGCCGGCAGATCCTCCAGCGGCACCCAGGCCACCTCGGTGACCTCGACGTCAGCGTCGGACAGCTCCCAGCCCACCGCGCGCAGCAGGAAGTGGTGCACAGTCTTGTGCACCCGGCGATCCTCGGCGACGAACCAATAGTCGATGCTGCCCAAGACGGCCACAACCGCGCTGTCAATGCCGGTCTCCTCGGCGACCTCACGCACGGCGGCCTGCTCCACGGTCTCGCCGTCCTCGACGTGGCCCTTCGGTAGTGACCACAGCAGCCGGCCGCGCCGGTCCAGCCGGCCGATCACGGCTGCTCGCCCGGTGTCGGTGTCCACCACCAGCCCACCCGCTGAGGTCTCCGCGACGGTGCGCATCCGACCGGAGCGCCCTTTGCCACTGCCCTGGACAGGTGCCTTGCGCGCGTCCTTGTCTCGGCCGGACTTGCTGGAGCGTGCAGGCATGACGCCGATGGTATCGGCGTCGCCGACCTGCCCCTGGTATCGGCGTCACCGACCCGCCCGTGGGTCCGTCGTCACAGCAGAGGAGTTACGCTCGCTCCTCGTGTCGCCCTCACCTTCCGCGCTCGGAAATCGCGTCCCGGCTGCGAGCCGCGCGCAGCACAATGCCATCGTGGAGCTGCTGCGGATCGCCCCGGTCGCCGACGAACTGGCCGCCCGCTTCGCCGCGGCCGGTCATCAGCTGTACCTGGTGGGCGGCAGCGTGCGCGACGCGCTGCTGGGCAGGCTGGGCAGCGACCTGGATTTCACCACCGACGCGCGACCGGAGGCTATTCAAACCATCTTGGCGGGCTGGGCGGATGCCGTGTGGGACACCGGGATCGCGTACGGCACGGTCGGCGCGACGAGGGCCGGCATCCAGTGCGAGATCACCACCTATCGCGCGGACCGTTACGACCGGGTGTCGCGCAATCCCGACGTCATCTTCGGTGACACCGTGCAGGGCGACCTGGCTCGCCGTGACTTCACCGTCAACGCGATGGCCGTCGCGTTGCCGTTGCGAGACCTGCTTGCAGGGTCGAGCCATCAAGACCGTGGCGGTGGCGGCTTCGTCGACCCGCACGACGGGATGGCCGCGCTGGCTCGCCGTGAACTGGACACCCCGGCGACGCCGGAGGAGTCCTTCGCCGACGACCCGCTGCGGATGCTGCGCGCGGCCCGGTTCGTCTCGCAGCTCGGCTTCACCATCGCCCCGCGGGTCCGGGATGCACTGGCTGCGATGGCGGGTGAGATCAGCCGGATCACCGTCGAACGGGTCTCCGCGGAGCTGTCCAAACTGCTGCTCGGGGCCAACCCGCGAGCCGGCGTCGAGCTGATGGTGGACACCGGGCTGGCTGAGCACGTGTTGCCCGAGGTGCCCGCGATGCGGCTGGAGATCGACGAGCACCACCAGCACAAGGACGTCTACACGCATTCGTTGATCGTGCTGGAACAGGCGATCGCGCTGGAGGACGGCGAACCGGACCTGGTGCTGCGGTTGGCGGCGTTGCTGCACGACATCGGCAAGCCCGCCACCCGCCGCCACGAGGGCGTCGGCGGGGTGAGCTTTCACCACCACGAGGTCGTCGGGGCCAAGATGGTCCGCAAGCGGTTGCGCGCCCTGCGTTACCCCACCCGCGTCATCGACGAGGTCGCCACGCTGGTGTTCCTGCACCTGCGGTTTCACGGCTACGGCGGCGGCGAGTGGACCGACTCGGCGGTGCGCCGCTATGTCACCGATGCCGGAGATCTGCTGCCCCGGCTGCACAAGCTCGTCCGGGCCGACTGCACCACCCGCAACCGTCGCAAGGCGCTCGCTCTGCAACGCACCTACGACGATCTCGAGGCCCGCATCGAGCGGATCCGCGCCGAGGAGGACCTCGCCGCGGTGCGCCCGGACCTGGACGGTAACGCGATCATGGAGCTGCTCGGGTTGCCGCCGGGGCCGCTGGTCGGTCAGGCGTGGCGACACCTCAAGGAGGTGCGCCTGGACCGGGGCCCGCTGTCCCGCGAGCAGGCCGAGGCCGAGCTACGCCAATGGGCGCAAGACAACCTCCGGTTATGAATGAATTGAGCTGCTCGCGTGGGCGCATAGTGGTCGCTAGAGGACCTCAGGATCATCGTCGTCTTCTGCCTCTTCTTCTCGTTCTTCGTGTTCGCTAGGCAGAGGTTGGTCACGGGTGGGTGGCGTGGTATGTGCCGGTCCGGTCGTCTCCACCACGCCAGAGGGAGTACGTCGCCACCACGCCAGCGCGGTTTCGTAGTCGATGGTTTCCTTATAGAGGATGGCGTAGCCGGGCAGCGCGGTGAGCTGCCATCCGACGGGGAGGGCGTTGACGACGAGTTCCGCGATTTGCCGTGCGGTGAGTGCTGGCGATTCGATATGGAGCGAGGCCTGGTGGTTGTGGCGAGCGGCCGCGGTGGTGCGTTCGTAGCGGAGGTTGTAGGGCAACCTGGTCTTGACCTCCGCCAGGAATTCTCCGACCTGTCGAGCGCCGGACGTAATTTCCACGGTGGTGCTCAAGTTGATCGGGTAGACGGCGTCGAAGTGGTCAGCGGCGATCTCAGTGGTGTCGCGGCGTCGACCGGGGTCCTTGATACCAAAGCCATTCGTGTTCCACGGTGACCCACCCGCGTTCCGATATTTTTTGATCAATAACGTTTCTGGCGCGGCCGCTTCCAGATCTTCGTCGACATACAGACAGATGAAGCTCACGTCGGCCAGTGACAGGCCGGTGCGACCGGAGAGTTTTCGCGCGTGGTGGCGCAGCCGCGCTGGTAGCGAGTTGCTGGCTTTGCCGACGTACACCCGCTGGTTTGCGAGGAATAGTTCGTAGACGCCTGACCGGTTTTCCACACGCTCAAGCGAGCTCTCGTTCAGAGGTGCGGGACGTAGTGGTCGAAGCCGCTCGGCGAGTTGGTCGGCGAGGGCCTGGGTGATACTGAGTTTGAAGTCGGCGGCGGCGCCGAACGGCTGTGACGAGATCACAAACGCCACCATAGAGTCGCCACGACGTCTCGTGCGCGCAGCTCCCGGGTTGGCGCGTCGTGTCGCAACACTGTCCGACTCCCGCGGTATGGTTTCGCCATGACCGTCGCCGCTGGGAAGGACCAGCCATCAGCCTTAGATCCATCGCCGGCCGCGGGCACGTCGGTTGGAGAGGTGGGCACCAGCATCGAACTCTTCACCGGTGGCGGTGGGCTGGCCCGGGCGATGCACGAGGTCGGCTTCCGCCACCTGCTGGTCAATGAGGTTGAGCCACGCTCAGCTGAGACGCTGCGACTAAACGGCGCGATTGCCTACGACGTGGAGCGGCCGGAGCCCGCCAAGCTCACTGATCCTTGGCCGGTGATCGAGGGTGATGTCCGTGAGGTCGACTTCCGTTCCTGGGAGGGCCGCGTGGATGTCGTGGCTGGCGGTGTGCCTTGCCAGCCGTGGAGCCTCGGCGGCGCGCACAAGGGATACGATGATCCACGCAACCTCTGGCCCGAGCTGTTTCGGTGTGTGCGGGAGGTCCGGCCCCGAGCGGTGATCGCGGAGAATGTCAAGGGGTTGATGCGTCCGTCGTTCAAGCCCTATTACGACTACATCCTGCGTGAGTTGGCGGCGCCGTTCGAGAAGCGCGTGCACGGAGAGGACTGGGATGACCATGACGCCCGTCTCATCAGGGCGCTGCGTGTCACTGGCGAGCCGACCGAGCGTTACGATGTGAAATACGTACTGGTCAACGCGGCTGATTATGGGGTTCCCCAGGTACGGTGGCGAGTGTTTGTCGTGGCGTTTCGCCGTGATCTCGGCCTGAATGATTGGAGGTTCCCTACCCCCACCCACAACGGCGATGCGCTGCGGCAAGCGAAGATTGATGGCTCATACTGGGCTGAACATCAGCTTCCCCACTGTGGTACCGATCTGACCATGCGCGCCCTTGGTGGCGATGGTTTGGCTAGATGGCGCACACTGCGCGACGCCGTGCGGGACCTTCCCGAACCACTTGGGGATCGCGTCGAGCATCCCTACTGGCTGCATCACTATGGCTGGCCTGGCGCCCGTCAGTACCCCGGGCATACCCCTAACGAACTCGATCGGCCGGCCAAGACTGTTAAGGCGGGGGTACATGGCGTTCCGGGCGGGGAGTCCGTGCTGCGACGTGATGATGGTGGCATCCGGTACCTGACCGTCCGGGAGGTGGCCCGTGCCATGACGTTTCCCGATACCTGGCGGCTGGCCGGTCCGCGTGGCGAACAGATGCGCCAGCTCGGTAATGCGGTTCCTGTCAAGCTAGGTGTGGTGATGTCACGAGCGGTTGCGCAAGCCCTCAGCCCAGCCCTGACGACCGCGATCTGAGGCGTTTGGTGCGGTTGTGACTAACGAAACTCGAGTACGGACCCCGCGTGACCCGGTCGTCACCAGTAGAATGATGTCCAGGGTTCGGTCGAAAGACAGCAAAGCGGAGTTAGCGCTTCGGCGCGCGCTGCACGCTCGCGGCTTTCGCTATCGCCTGCACGGCAAGAAGGTCTTTGGTCGGCCAGACATCGTCAACCGCTCCCGTCGACTAGCAATTTTCGTCGACGGCGACATGTGGCACGGCAACGAGCACCACCGCCGTGGCCTCGCCAGTCTTGCTGACATGTTTCCCTCTCGAACCGAGTGGTGGGTCGCGAAAATCGAAGCGAACATGCGACGCGATCGTGAGGTCACCGCCACACTGCGCGGGCAAGGCTGGACCGTGATCCGATTGTGGGAGTCCGACATACTCGCCGACCCGAACGACGCAGCCCAGCGAGTTCTTGACGAGAGCCAGGCGACCACTATACCTAATCCGAAATCTTGGAGGCCGTCACGACCTGACCTGACGGCGTGGCATCCAACCGCGGGCCTGCCACCTTCCGCGCGAGCCGCGGAACAAGACATCGCGGCCGGCGGTCGCGCCGCCCGTCAGATACAGCTGGAGGGTGGGCGACGGGCGGTCGCTTCAGTCGCTTTGCGCGCACCGTCATCCAGCCGCCGTATCTACGCCTATCTACGCTGGTACGAGCATGGCAAAACTCGTGAGCGGTACCTCGGCGAGGTGAACGAACCCACACGCTCAGCTAACCTGGCCGCCGCCTGGAGCCTCGTGGCGCACTGACCCGAACCCGCAGCCGAGAAGACTCTGGAACGGTACGAGAGCGTTTCGCCATTCGGTCGGTCAGTGTGGCGGTCGGGTTGCCTCGGCGAGTTCAGCGAGGTCGAACTCGACCGCGAACGGTTGCGCCAGCCGCGTGAGCCGGCCCGGCCTCGACGAACCCGACCTGGACGTAGCGTCCTTGTTGACACTGCTCGAGCAGGCCCGCGCTGAGTTGGCGGCGCTGGGCGTCACTGAGTTCGGCGTCGACCGCCTGCGCCAGGTCGGGCGCGGCGTGCGCGACCTGCCCTGAGTGACGCAGAGCGGCAAATCAGTGCCGGCGCGAAGAGAAACCCCGGTAGCGATCCGGCAAGGCCCGGCTGTTTCGTTCGATCAGCGCTCGGGCCCACGGCAACCAGGGACCCCGGTGGCTACGAGTGGTTTCCCAGGAACCTCAATGGGCGCAAGGTGACCCGTGGACCGGTCGCGCGGCTCTACGTCATCGCGCGAATGCTCCGTCGCATCGACAACGGTGATTACCCCGACCTCGCCGAGCCGCTCGCCCGGCACGCCCACGGATTGCTGTTGTCTTAATCCGTGCGGCGAACAGCTCAGCTGAACTCGTCGGTGCGCAGCGCGGCGGTGAAGGCGATCCAGGCGTGCGGGGGGATGGTCAGCGCGCCGCCGGTGGGGTTCTTGGAGTCGCGCAGCGCCACCACCGGGCCGGCGAAGGCCACCTCCACGCAGTTGGCTTGATCGCTGCTGCGGGTGCTCTTGCGCCAGCGGGCGCCGTCGAGAAAGGCGACCTCGACGCAGTTGGCGACGTTGCTACTGCGGCTGCTCTTACGCCAGCGGGCGCCGCTCAGGTCCAGCACAGGCATCCCGCGCTCCTCTCCAGTGGGTCGTGCGTCCCGCGCAGTCCGCTGGCTCAGCCAAGCTCGACGGCGATCTGGGCGATCAGCTCGGCCGTTGCGGCGGGTGCAAGGGCTGCATGCAGGATAGTCCCCAGCGCCACCCGATAGGCAGCCAGATCCGCCTCTTCCTCCATGAACAGCCCGGTACCGTGGTTCTCCACGAACACCAGCGCAGGTTCCTCAGCGAACTCCAGAATCACGAACGGCCCGCGCAGTCCGGCGTGCGCACCGGCTGCGAGCGGTACCACCCGCAGCGTCACATGAGGTTGCTCTGCGGCGCCGAGCAGGTGATGTAGCTGCCGGTGCATCACCCCGGGCTCGCCGACCGGACGACGCAGCACCCCCTCATCCACCACCGCGAAGAACTGCGGGGCACTGGCCCGGGTCAACACGGCCTGCCGGGCCATCCGGGCGGCCACCAGGTTGTCCAGCTCAGCTTCAGAGATCGTCGGCTCGACGCCCTGGATGATGGCCCGCGCGTACTCCGCCGTCTGTAGCAGCCCGGGGATGAACAGCGCCTCGTAGTTCTGCACCCGGGTGGCCTTGGCTTCGAAGTCGATCAGGCTGCGCCACAGCTGGGGCAGCCCGGGTTGGCGGGTCCACCAGCCACGTTCCTCGGAGCGGCGCACCAAATCGAGCAGCTCGTCACGGGTGGATGCGGGCGCCTGGTAGAGGCCCAGCAGCGCGGCGACGTCCTCGATCTGCAGGCCGCTGTTGCCGGTCTCGATCCGGCTGATCTTGCTGGGTGACATGCCCAGCCGTTTGGCCACCTCCGCGCCGGACAGCCCCGCCTGCTCGCGCAGGACGCGCAGCTCGGCGGCGACCTGCCGGGACCGGATGGAGGTGTGCGGGTTGCCGGGCATAGCGTGCACTATGCAGCGTTCGCGGCGCTGATCCAATCACTCGATAGTGTAATTGCTTGCGGTATCTGCAACGCTCGATGGTTCTGGTATGGACCGAGTGGAGATCGAACGCAAGATCATGGGCGCCGCTGTCGTCGAGAAGACCTGGGAGATCCCGGCGCACAACGGGAGGGGGCCGGTCACCGTCGCGCTGAGAATGCCTGACGTCACGGTCACCGACTCGCAGGGCAGGCACATCGTGATCTCACCGGAGCAGGCCGACATGGTGGCCTCCCGGATGACCGACATCGGCTGGTGGATCGACGACTGCGCCGGCGGCTGAGCCGTCGCCGACTCCGGGTGGTGCAGCGCCCGGCAGTGACCTCGTGGAATCTACTCATCTAACGTGGGTAGCTGTGCACCCTGGAGACGCTCCCGTCGTTCTGCTGGACGACCAGCGCCGTCCGATCGGGCAGCTGCCGAAGTCGCGGGTCCACCATGCGCGGACGCCGCTGCACCTGGCGTTCTCCTGCTACGTCTTCGACGGCTCCGGCCGGGTGCTGATGACCCGCCGCGCCACCGGCAAGAAGACCTGGCCGGGCGTCTGGACCAACAGCTGCTGCGGGCACCCGCTGCCTGATGAACGAACCGAGCAGGCGGCCGCCCGGCGGCTGCGTGAGGAGTTGGGCTTGCGGCTGAGCAACTCAGTGCTGGCGCTGCCCGATTTCAGCTACCGGGCGGTGGCGCCCGACGGGTTGGTGGAGAACGAGTTCTGCCCGGTGCTGGTGGCCACAGTCGACGGTGAACTGCGGCCCGATCCGTCCGAGGTGCTCGAATACCGCTGGGCATCCTGGCCCGACGTAGTGACCCTGGCCGAAATCGCGCCCTGGGCGATCAGCCCCTGGTCCGCCCTCCAGATCCCGCAACTGTCCGCCCTAACGCCCCACCCGGGGTCCCTCCTCACCCCCTGAACCCCTGCGCATTCAGCGGGCTCAGCGGGGCAAATCGGGGTCGGATAACCCCGCTGAGCCCGCTGAACGCGCGGGGCCGGGGTGGTGGTCGATCACGGCGTGCAGGGGGGCGGCGATGAGGTACGCGGCGGCCGCTAGGAGGAGCAGGGCGGGGGCGTGGCCATTCGACGGCACCAGGGTGGCCGCGAGCGCGACGGCTAGGACGTAACCGACGTTGAAGACGGTGTCGTAGAGCGCGAACACCCGGCCGCGCACGCCGTCCGCGACGTCCGCCTGCACCGTGGCGTCCACGCTCAGCTTCACTACCTGACCGGCGGTGGACAACGCGAAGGCGGCAGCCAGCATCGTCGACATGAGCATCGGCAGGCCGAGCGTGATGATCACGACTCCGGCCACCACCAAGGCCCCGCGGACAGTGCGCCGGCGGCCGAAGCGGGCCACCAGCAGCGGGCTGAGTACCGCCGCGAGCAGCAATCCCGCGGCACCGGCGACGAGCAGTTCGCAGACTCCGGTCAACCCGGACCGGAATACTCCGTGCGAGGTGAAGGAGTTGCGATAGAGCAGCAGAGCCACCAGGGTCGCGATACCGAAGGACAGCCGGTGCGCGACGAGCGCCACCAGACCCGCGGCGACGCTGGGTACCCTTGCCGCTGCGGTCAGGCCGTCGCGCAGCCCGTTGGCCACCGCGCGGGTGGCCTCCTTGGGTTCGTCGACCCGGTCTGGACCGAGCTGGCCGTGACGAAAGCCGGTAGCGAACGCCGCGGCGACCAGCGAGCCCAGCATGGC
Organism: Pseudonocardiaceae bacterium; assembly: GCA_050701375.1. Lineage (GTDB taxonomy): Bacteria > Actinomycetota > Actinomycetes > Mycobacteriales > Pseudonocardiaceae. Next base: position 2,028 of record JBOHFC010000414.1, on the reverse strand, counting down.
GCTGCCGGTTACCCATGCTGATCCGGTGTTACCCGGCCCGATCAGGCCGCGCAGCCCGATCGCGCACACCCCGCCCAGGACGGTGCACGCCGAGCCGACGGTGGCGGCCAGCGCGTTGGCCTGAACCAGGTGCCGTGGTGGCACGACGTGCGGCAACCCGGCGGACAACCCGGCCAGCACGAACCGGCTCAATCCGGTTACCAACAGGGCACCCAGATACAGCGGCGCGCCCGCTGCCCCGAACCCGACCGCCAGCGCAACCAGCACGATCGGGGCACACCGCAGCAGGTTCGACATGATCAGGATCCCGCGGCGGTCCCAGCGATCCAGCAGTGCCCCGGCTAACGGTCCGACTAAGGAGTATGGCAGAAGTAGCACAGCGAGCCCGGCCGCTACCGCCATCGGGTTGGCTTGGCGCTCCGGGTTGAACAGCACGGCGCCGCCCAATCCCGCTTGGAACAGCCCGTCGCCCCACTGCGCGGCGAAGCGGGATGCCAGCAACCGGCCGAACCCGCGAGTGCCCAGCAATCGCCGCATCCCGAGCCGGTCGGTCATAGTGGAGCAGACCAGGGTCTGCGACGACGTCACGACCATGCAGGCTAGCGGTGCCGGGTGCCTTGTGGTGACTTTGCGCCGTGCGCAACGATAGTGAGATTAGCGACGTGGACGCGGTGAGCTCCCTGGAACGGGGATCAGCGCTGGTCGCCGCTCCGTGGCTGCACGATCCGAACTTCCACCGCACCGTCGTATTGATCATCGACCACGGAGCGTCGGGCTCGCTCGGCGTCGTGCTCAACCGGCCCAGCAACGTGGCGGTGCGCGACGTGCTGCCGTCGTGGGGTCCGCACGCCACCCTGTCGCAGGCGCTCTACGTCGGAGGCCCGGTGCAACGCCGCGCTGCGCTCTGCGTGGCCGCGCTGCCCGCCGGGGTGGACGCCGAGCGCACCGCGGGCATGATCAAAGTTCGCGGTGCGCTCGCGCTGATCGACCTGGAGGCCGATCCGGAACTGTTGGCGCCGCAATTGCGGGGGCTGCGGGTATTCGCCGGGTACGCCGGCTGGGGTGAAGGTCAGCTGGCCGGTGAGATCAGCCGCGGGGACTGGGTGGTCGTGCCCGCCCTGGTCGACGATGTGCTGGCGCCGCCCGAAACCGACCTGTGGAGTCAGATTCTGCGCCGCCAAGGCATGCCGCTGGCGCTCCTAGCCACCTACCCCCCCGACCCGACCCACAACTGACGCCGGCGCCGCCGCAGTCTGGATGCGCAACGCTGCTATCGAGCCCGGATTACCGCGTTCTGGATGCAGAACGCGGTTTCCACATGGGCCCAGATCCAGCCACATCGGCCTCCTGACATCGTGCGGGGTGCCGGTTCCACCAGCGGGCTCGGCCCGGTCGCCATCTCCAACCGTCTGATCCAGGCTGCGCCAACCGAGGTGCAGGGAAGGGAACAGTCGTCCTGGGACTGACGATCCCGGGATGGCACGACCGTAAGATCGAGGCAATGAGTGGCAACGTGGACGTGGCTCGTGAGTTGGGTCTTTTCGCGGACCGGCCGTGAGCGCCTGGCTCGCAGTGACCTTGAACTGCCCGAGATCGCTCGCGTACCCACGCTCCGCGCTGTAGACGCTCTTTAACCCGCGCGTACGTCGAAGGGAGACGCGACGATGTCGTTTCTGTCCTATCCACCAGCCCGGTACGGCGGCACGACGGGACTGATCAACGCCTCGTTCCGGCCAGCCGACAGCAAACCCGACGTGGTGTCGGGAGACGTCGATGGCGGCGTGACCGGTTCGAGTCAGAACCAACGGCTCCACTACCTGGCCACCGGGGCGGGTACCGGCGGCGAGTTCGGTCTGTATCGCATTGACATGCCACCGAAGGGGACCGGACCAAGAACTCACTTCCACAGAACGCTGTCCGAGTCGTTCTTCATCCTGTCGGGCACGGTCCGTCTCTTCAACGGTGATCGCTGGATCGACGCGACCCCGGGGGACGTCCTGTACGTCCCCGTCGGTGGGTTACACGCAT
>JBOHFC010000413.1:0-8118 GCA_050701375.1 Pseudonocardiaceae bacterium | reverse complement strand
GCACGTTCCTGGGCGTCTCGCAGCCGCCGACCGCACCCACTCGATAGGGTCGTCCCCGCGTCTGCCGCTGCAGCTTTGACCTGCTCGGCGAGCCGGTCGTCAAGCTTCACAGCTATCTGCACCGTCGTACCGGCAGCGTGACAGATCGTCAGACTCGTGTCAGGAAGCGCGCGAGTCCCGGTTGTTGTCAGGGTGGGGATGTAGACATGCAGTCATCCGATTGAACCGCCTCACGAGAGGACCCGACGATGCCCACCCGCTCACAGCCGTGGCCTGCCGGCACACCGTGCTGGGTCGATCTTTCCACCCCCGACCTCGACGCCGCGAAGGAATTCTATGGCGCCGTGTTCGGCTGGTCGTTCCTCGATCTCGGACCGGACTTCGGCCATTACCAGATCTGCCAAGTCGACGGCCGTGCGGCCGCAGCCATCGCCCCGTTCATGGCCGAGGGTCAGACGTCCGCGTGGACGACGTACCTGGCCAGCGACGACGTGGACGGCACCGCGAAGTCGATCGCGGCCAATGGCGGCACACTGCTCGCCGAGCCGATGGACGTACCGGACGCCGGGCGGATGTGCGTGGCGCTCGACGCCGCGGGTGCGGCATTCGGCGTGTGGCAGGCCGCCGCCACAATCGGCATCGAGATCTACAACGAACCCGGCGGGCTGGTATGGAGCGACTCCCGCCAGCCGGATCCGGACGCCGCCCGGCAGTTCTACGCGAACGTCTTCGGCTACCGCTACCAACCGGTGGACGGCGCTCCGGCGGACTACACCACCATCCATCTTGATGGCGACCCGCTCGGCGGCATGGGCGGGATGATGGGAGCCCCGGACGGCACGCCGGCGCACTGGGTGGCGTACTTCTCGGTGGCCGACGCCGACGCCGCGGTCGCGGCGGCCACCGCGGGGGGTGGCTCCGTGCTCCACGGCCCGGACGACACTCCGTACGGCCGGATCGCCTTCCTGACGGATCCCAACGATGCCGTGTTCGCCGTCATGGGTCCGGTGGCACCGGCCTGAGCGACGGGGTGACTGTCCCGATGTCCCGGGACAGTCACCCGCCGGCCGCGTCATAGCCGGCGCGGCGCAGCGCATCGGCGAGCGCGCCGGCGGCGGCGGGTTTGCCGGGAGCCGGCAGTCGCGTCACGGTGGCTCTGCGGGGTGCGCCGGCGGCTGGCTTGCCGGTGGATCCGCGAGACCCGCGGGCTGGTGGTTTGGGCTCCGCGGGGTCGTCGAGGCGCAGGGTGAGGCCGATGCGGTTGCGTGGCACGTCCACGTCAAGGACCTTCACCCGCACGACGTCGCCCGGCTTGACCACCTCACGCGGATCCTTGACGAACGTCGTGGACATCGCCGAGACGTGCACCAGGCCGTCCTGATGCACCCCCACATCAACGAACGCACCAAAGGCGGCGACGTTGGTCACCATGCCTTCGAGGATCATCCCGGATTTGAGGTCGGAGATCTTGTCGACGCCCTCGGCGAAGGTTGCGGTGGCAAAGGCCGGTCGCGGGTCCCGACCCGGCTTCTCCAACTCGGCGAGGATGTCGGTGACGGTGGGCAGGCCGATGGTGGCCCCGGCCGTGTCCCCGAAAGCGCGATCGACGAAGTCGGCCGGCCGCACGCTCCGCAGCACCGCGGTGTTGCCGATCAACGTGCTGATATCGGTACCGGTCGCGGCGAGGATGCGGCGCACCACGGGGTATGACTCGGGGTGCACACTGGAGCGGTCAAGTGGGTCGTCGCCGACGGGGATGCGCAGGAAGCCGGCGCACTGCTCGAACGCCTTGGGACCTAGCCGTGGGACGCCGGCCAACGCCTTGCGAGTGCGGAACGGGCCGTGCGCGTCGCGATGGGTCACGATGTTCTCGGCGAGCCCCACGGTGATGCCCGACACCCGCCGCAGCAGCGGCGCGGACGCCGTGTTGACGTCGACGCCGACGGCGTTCACGCAGTCCTCCACCACCGCGTCCAGCGCGCGCGACAGCGCGCCTTCGGGCAGATCGTGCTGGTACTGGCCGACGCCGATCGACTTGGGGTCGATCTTGACGAGTTCGGCCAGCGGGTCCTGCAGCCGGCGCGCGATCGACACCGCACCGCGCAGGGACACGTCCAGCTCGGGCAGTTCCTGGGAGGCATAGGCCGAAGCGGAGTACACCGAAGCGCCCGCCTCCGACACCACAGCCTTGGTGACACCGAGTTGTTTGACCAGCTCGGCGGCGAGCTTGTCGGTCTCCCGGGAGGCGGTGCCGTTACCGATGGCGATCAGCTCGACCCGGTGCTTCGTGGCGAGGCGAGCCAGCACGGCCAGCCCCTCGTCCCAGCGGCGTTGGGGCACGTGCGGGTAGATGGTCTCGGTGGCCACCACCTTGCCGGTGGCATCGATGACCGCAACCTTGACGCCGGTGCGGTAGCCGGGGTCCAGCCCCATGGTCGGGCGAGCACCCGCAGGTGCGGCGAGCAGCAGGTCCCGCAGGTTGGTGGCGAACACCCGCACCGCCTCCTGCTCGGCCGCCTGACGAAGCCGCATCCGCAGGTCGATGCCCAGGTGCAGCAGGATCCGGGTACGCCAGGCCCAACGCACGGTGTCGGCGAGCCAACGGTCGGCTGGACGACCCCCGTCGTCGATGCCGAAGCACGCGGCGATCGCCTGCTCGTAGTGGCTCGCTCCAGGCGCACTACCCCCCGGTTCCCGCGCCGCCTCCGGCTCCGGATCGGGGGAGATGTCCAGCACGCCCTCCTTCTCACCCCGGAACAGCGCCAGGATGCGATGCGACGGCAGTTTCGTGAACGGCTCGGAGAACTCGAAGTAGTCCGCGAACTTCGCGCCGGTCTCCTGCTGGCCGTCGCGCACCCGGGAGACCACCCGGCCCCGCGACCACATCCGCTCCCGCAGGGACCCGATCAGGTCGGCATCCTCGGCGAAGCGCTCCACCAGGATGGCGCGGGCACCGTCAAGCGCTGCGGACGCGTCGGGCACGCCCGCCTCGGGATCGACGTACCGTGCGGCGGCGGTCTGCGGATCCTGGGTCGGATCGGTGAGCAGCCCATCGGCCAGCGGTTCCAGCCCGGCCGCTCGCGCGATCTGCGCCTTGGTCCGGCGCTTGGGCTTAAACGGCAGGTAGAGGTCCTCCAGCCGGGCCTTGGAGTCGACCGCTATGATCTTCGCCTCGAGCGCGTCGTCGAGCTTGCCCTGCTCGCGGATCGAGTTGAGGATCGCGCTGCGGCGCTCCTCGAGCTCGCGTAGGTAGTCCAGCCGCTCCTGCAGGGTGCGTAGTTGCGCGTCGTCCAGCCCACCGGTGGCTTCCTTGCGGTATCGGGCGACGAACGGCACGGTGGCGCCCCCGTCGAGCAGCCCGACAGCGGCGCTCACCTGGCGCCCAGGCACGCCCAGCTCGTCAGCGATCCGCTGGTTGAGCGACGTCGTCGTCATATGCACGCAGCCCCCTCCCGGGTGAACCCGCCCCAGATCAACCGCCCAGTGGAACCTGGTGGCGGTTCACGAGCTTCGCGAGCCGCCAACTGGAACCTAATGCAGGCCCGGTCAGGGTTACGGAAGAGCCTCGCGGACTCGGCGGATCGCGTGGATTCTGGAACTTTTGGTCCCAGGATAGCTGGTTCATTTGTCACGTTGAGTAGCGATTCATGCGAAACATGGGTGATTCAGGAGAGCGATCGGTGGGTCGTGCACACGATCACGGTTTGATAACGGTAGCCTCTCGCGTACCCGGAGATCGTGGGTCGCGCTGACCGGGCGCGACTCTCGCGGGCTCAAGTGGCGATGTCTACGGGCGCCAGGTGAGTCCCCCGGGAAGTCCGTACGGTGCCGATCAGCCGCCACCCCAGACGCGGCGCCGTACGGGCTTTCCGTGCTGAGCACGCACTGTCGTATGCACAGTTGACAATGGGTCGTTAGGATCACGGCCGTGAGCGACGCTGCTGGGCACGCGCATGGGCACGGCCATGGGCATGGGGTCGGCCAGGATGCCGACCGCCGATGGTTGAGCAGCACGCTCGCGCTGATCATCATTTTCATGGCCGGTGAGGTGCTCGTCGGCCTGGTTGCGCAGTCACTGGCGTTGCTGTCCGACGCCGCGCACATGCTCACCGACACTGGCTCGATCATCCTCGCGATCATGGCGATGCGACTGGCGGCACGCCCGCCCCGCGGTGGGTACACCTACGGGCTCAAGCGCGTGGAGATCCTCTCCGCCCAGGCCAACGGCCTGACCATGCTACTGCTCGCCGCCTGGCTGGCCTACGAGGCGATTCGCCGGCTCATCGACCCGCCGCCGGTTGCCGGCGCCCTGGTTCTGGTCACCGCGCTGGTCGGCGTAGCAGTGAACATCGCGGCGACCTGGTGCCTGTCCAAGGCCAACCGGTCCAGCCTCAACATCGAAGGCGCATTCCAACACCTGCTGACCGACCTGTACGGATTCATCGCGACGGCGATCGCCGGCGCTGTCGTGCTGAGCACCGGTTTCGCCCGCGCGGACGCGATCGCCACCCTGATCGTGGTCGCCCTGATGACCCGCGCCGGGGTGCAACTGGTGCGCGAGTCCGGCCGGATCTTCCTCGAGGCCGCCCCCGCAGGCATCGACACCCGCGCCATCGGCAGCCGACTGGCCGCCCACCCAGACGTCGTCGAGGTCCACGACCTGCACATCTGGCAGATCACCTCCGGGCAGCCCGCCCTGTCAGCGCATGTGCTCGTCCGACCCGGCCGGGACTGCCACGCCGTCCGCACGGATCTGCAAGCCCTGCTCGCCCACGACTACGCGATCACCCATGTCACCCTGCAACTCGACCACCCAGCACCCGAGCTATTCACCATCACCCACGCCGACCACGCCGACAGGATGGGCCACTGCACCGACCTCCCAGCACCCAGCGCCGAAAACAACACCTAGGCGCAACAGCGGCCACGAGCGTTGCTGAGCAGGAGGTATGCACTGTTCTGACGCGAGCGAACCAGCCCGGGCGAAAACCCTGTAACGCTCTGAGGTCCAACAGCGACAGAACGTAGCGAGAGCCCCAGCGTAGGACCCCCGACCCTGCGCTGGGGCTCTCTTTCTGCTTGCAGTGCTATCTGGCGAGCACGGACTTCAATGCCTTGTCCACTCCGGCAAGGTCGTTGTTGATCTCCGAAACGATCGATCCGACTGGCTCGGTCCGCTGGGTGACGACGTGAAGGCCGGCGGTGACTTCGCGGAGCTGGCCATTCACCCGGACCAGAACGCGCGCAATACCGATCAGGTAGGCAGCGAGTACTAGTATGGTCAGCCCGGCGAGGATGATCGAGACTATAGCGGCAATCGGCATGGTGATTCGCTCCTCACAGGATGCGGGCAACCGCCTGGACATAGCGGGTTAGGCCAACCCCCACCCGCTTCACGGCGTCGCGGGTGGGTACCAGCGCCTTCACATCGTCGCACGCGATGACGATGCCCCCGGCCTGATCGTGCACGGTGTCGACGCGCTTACCGACGTCAACGGCAGACCTCGCCAGGCCGATCAGGAGTATCACCACGACAGGTATGCCCAGGAAGAAGAAGAGCGCATTGCCGATCCACCACAGCACCATGGTCGACTCCTTGTCTTAACCTCGCCGGATCGCGGGATCCTGGCCTATCGCGGGTCGCCAACCGGTTCCGGAGGCCTGGGCTTGCGTCTGCTGCGGGACCTGCCCCCGCGTCTGCCGCGCCGCAGGCAGCGACTCGGCCTTTTCCGCGATCGCCGGCAGCGCTTTGGCGATCGCGTTGAGCTTCCGGTGCAGGATCGCGGCGCCGGCGCCGACCAGGAACACGTCTCCTTGGATCGGCCTGATGACCCCTTCACTGACCTGCCCGATGGTGTTGGCAAGGGAGCGCAGCCGGCGAGTGATCACAATGACGAATAGTGCCAACACAACGACCAGGGCCACGATCTCGACGACGGTGAGAATCACGAGCAGTACTGGGCTCATGGCGCCCCCACCCCCAGGAGTTGAGCATGGCGGCCAGCCTCGTCCACGACCTCATCCAGGCTGTCTGCGACAGCGAGCGCGATCTTGATGTTGGCCGTGTTGCCGGCCACCCCCCGCGCCACGTCCCCCACCCGCACCACGCTGGCTTCGATGGAGCGAACGAACGAGAGGAGGAGGCTGAGCAGCGCGATCACGACAAGTAACACGACCGCCCCGAGAGCCAGCATGACCTCCCAGAACACGATCTCATCGGCAGCGAACACCATCGTTATCCCCCCAATGCTTTTCGAGCGGCCCGAGCGCCGCGGAGGATGCTTTGGAGCGTGTCGTTCGTGCGGTGTAGCTCCACAAGCGGCTGCGTGGTCATCCGTGTCGCCTCGAGCTCACCAGCCGCTGCGCGCAGCTGCGAGTTGATCCGGGAGGCAAGCACCAGCAGCGTGCCTACCAGGATCACTACGACCACCACGACCACTGCGCCGATGATCAGGCCCGCCCACCAGCCTCCGAGGTACGACCCATATTCATTCAATGCAACCTCCAACCGCTGCGAGGAATGTTCTTGCACTCGATCAGGCGCGGAACGCGGCCGTTTCATGGATTGGGTTCGGTAATGAGAACTTTACACTCGATCATGGGCTGGGGGAAGTGGCAATATGAGAAGGCCGCACCGCGCGGTGTCGGAGAGTCTCAGACATCTACCGAACTAGCCCCGGCTTACCGATGAAGTCATGCGCGACCAGAAGCGGCGTCCAGCCCTGCTGCCGGTCACGCCAGGTTCGACCCGCCGCGGCGTCCGTCGGCTACCTACCGAGAGCGGTCTCGACCGGCAAATCTGGTAGCCACCGCCGCGAGCCCCCTGACCCGGCCATTCTGGGCCGGGTCAGGGGGCTCGGGCAGCTCTGCTGCGTTCACTGCGGAACCTTCGGTCGCCCGCGCGGCCACTCCGGCCGTATCGCCCTCGGCGTCCCCGGCGCCAAGTTGCTCGACACGGGTCAAGCCCTCGCCGACCCTTCTGCGTCGCCGGTGTACGAGAATCGTGCGCTGCGGATAGACGCGGACGGCAGTGGATAACGCGCGAGTGCGCGGTAGGAGAACGATCAGACGCTTTCGTCGTCGATCTTTGCCGGCGGCCGGCGAGGGTAAGCCTCAAGGAGAACTTCGCCTTAGCATCAGTATTCAGAAGATCGTTGGACATGGGCGCAACCCCGTGCGGCAGCCATCAGCGGGAAGGCCGTGGCACCGTCGAGTGATTCGCGGATGGTGTCAGCGTGGCCTGCGTGACGGACGGCAACCAGGACGCCAGCTCTTGCGGGACCAGGACCTCGCGCTCATCAGCTACTGGCGCAACGAATCCAGGCATGTCGTGTTGCCTTCTGGTCACCTACCGGACTTCTTCTTGTTCACCTTGTGCTCGCAACATCCAGGTGATTACTCCGCGCTTGCGGCAGTTGCGTCCAGCGAAGGTCCGTGTTTGTGGGCCGCAGACGATATCCCAGTCGGTCATGCACCTGCCGGACAAAGCAGCACCCACGTCGCGTGCGGAGGTGGGTGCTGCCCACCGAGCCGATGAGAAGTGTCCGCTCCCGGTCACCGACACTGCCCCACCCGTGGATAGGTAGGAGGTCAGTGGCCACGTGGTTGGCATGCCACTGATTCGCCGGCCACTGGCCTGTATCCGGGCAGCGGTTCGTGCTTCCCGGCGCCGCGAAGGACACCATCATCGAAAGGAAAATCTGCTCCTGGCCGTCGCCGCCTGCCTTGCCACCCTCACCCTCACCGTGGGCACGGCCACGCCCGGACCCAACCCGACCTCGCCGGCATGCCCGATCGGCACGGGCGACACCCTGGCCCAGTGCATTGCCAGCTTCACCCAGGGCCTTGAGTCGAAAACTCGGCCGGCATGTGCCCGGCCGTTGAGAAACTGCCACCGCCGCCCAACCCTGCCCCGACCACGATCACCGACCTGCACGCGGGCGTGGTCAGCAACCTGATCATCGGTGGTCTGATCCGGCGGTGAAACAGACCTACAACATTACCCTGAACGACATCAAGGGCAACTCGGTGGCATTGGCCAACTCCATCAAAGACGACACCCTAGCCGGGCTTCGCCCCATCCCCACGGCGTGTTCCCTGGTTGGCTTGCCCGTGGGC
>JBOHFC010000412.1:0-1888 GCA_050701375.1 Pseudonocardiaceae bacterium | reverse complement strand
GTTCACCGTAGAACTGAGTCAGGAACTGGCCCACCAGATCGACCTGCGCGAGCCGCTCGATCACCCAGCCGCGCTGGCCGCGAACCCGTCCACCACGGACGTGGAACACTTGCACCGCCGCCTGGAGCTCATCACGGGCGAAGGCGATCACGTCCGCGTCGGTACCGTCACCGAACACCACCGCCTGTTTCTCCATCACCCGGCGCAGCGCCTCTAAGTGGTCGCGCAGCCGCGCGGCCCGCTCGAACTCCAGTTCGGCGGCGGCCGCCTCCATCTCCCGCTCCAGCCGGCGGATCATCTTGTCGGTCCGACCGGACAGGAAATCGCAGAAATCGTCGACGATGGCGCGATGCTCCTCCGCGCTGACGTTACCCACACAAGGCGCCGAGCATTTATCGATGTAACCCAGCAAGCATGGTCGGCCGATCTGGCCGTGCCGTTTGAATACGCCGGCCGAGCACACCCGGGCCGGGAAAACCCTGGTGAGCAGGTCGAGCGTCTCCCGGATCGCCCAGGCGTGTGCGTATGGTCCGAAGTACCGGACCCCACGCCTGCGGACCCCGCGGTAAACCTGCAGGCGGGGATACTCTTCGTTGAGCGTCACGGCCAGCACCGGATAGGACTTGTCATCGCGATACCGGACATTGAATCGGGGTTCGAACTCCTTGATCCAGTTGTATTCCAGCTGTAGCGCCTCGACCTCGGTGCTGACCACCGTCCACTCCACCGACGCCGCCGTGGTGACCATCTGCCGGGTGCGCGGGTGCAGCCCAGTCAGATCGGCGAAGTAGGAGTTCAGCCGGCTGCGCAGGCTCTTCGCCTTGCCGACGTAAATCACCCGGCGGCGCTCGTCCCGGAAGCGGTACACCCCTGGCTCATCGGGGATCGTCCCCGGCGCCGGGCGGTAGGTAGCGGGATCAGCCATCACATGGCAGCCTACGGCTGCCTTGTGAGTGGCGTTGCGAGCTATAGCCGTATTCGCCACTCACACGGTCGATCCTTCGAAGGATCGACCTTATCCGCCAGCCCCACAACGGCGCCAGCGCGTAGCCGGGATAGGACGCCAGCCAGCTGGCGCTGCCCAGGCTGACGGCGTCCGCGCCGGCCCAGAAATACTCCCGGCAGTCGTCGAAGGTGCGTATGCCCCCAGTAGCGATCACCGGCAGAGTGATCCCCACGTCGCGCAGCTCGGCCACCACCCGCAGGCCGATCGGCGTCACCGCCCGGCCGGACAGGCCGCCGTAGCGGTTGGCCAGCCACGGCTGGCCTGTCCGCGGGTCCAGCCGCAGCGCTCGCACTGTATTGATCGCGGTGAGCGCCGAGACTCCGGCAGCGACGGCACGGCGGGCGTGGCCGATGTAGTCCCGGTCCGGGGACAGCTTGAGGATCACCGGGTGCCTGCTGGCAGGCACCGCGTCGGCAAGCACCCCAGCCAGGATGGGCTCGAAGTCGTGATCGACATTCGGGCAGGAGACATTGAACTCCACGGCCGCGATCTCGCCCGGGAGCACTGCCGCGTTCACGGTGTCGACCAGGGTGACGAACTCTTCGGCGGTGAACCCGCCCACCGAGATGATGGTGTTCTGGCCGCGGGTGCGCGGGTAGTAGTCACGCAGGTATGCCTCGATCCCGACGTTGCACCAGCCGAAGGCGTTGATCCAACCGCCGTCGACGCTGCGCAACACCGTGGCGTAGCGGCGCAGCAGGCCGGGCAACGCGTGCATCGGCCAATCGGTGCGGTTGGTGAAGTGCCCGTCGCGGGGCTGCACCGTCAGGGTCCGGGTGGTGACCGCGCCGAACCGCTCCAGCGGCACGAACCGGGAGATCTGGCTCATCCCATAAGGCACCAGACCGTGGTCGGAGGCACCGTAGCCGAGCAGACTGGAGG
>JBOHFC010000411.1:0-5804 GCA_050701375.1 Pseudonocardiaceae bacterium | reverse complement strand
GCTGGACCACGCCGCCATGCCTGGGTAGCGTGCCGAGCACCCGGGTCAGGCTGTGCTCCAGGTCGTGCAGGACCCAGCCCTCCCAGAGCTGGCGGACCGGACCGGTTTCCTTCGTGCCGCACCAGTAGTCCACGACGTAGGCGAGCCGCCCGTCGATGGTGCCGATGGGTACCGGCAGTCCAGTTGCCTGGGCCAGTGGATCATCGGTGCAACCGGCTAACTGCCAACGGACCAGCTCGCGCAGCCAAGACCACTGTTCGCGGAGGAAGCGAACTCCTTCCGGCGACAGCGTCAGCAGCAGGAGCTCGCCTTGGCGGTCGCATATGACCATCGTCTTGCTCAGCCTCCACTCCCGCAAATGATCGACGGGAGGCTATCGCGTCAACCAGCCACGAACCGCCCATTCTCACGGCGCGTCGCGGGCAATCCGATATCGGTTCGGTAGTGCCCCCCCGGCAGGTGAACCTGCTGGACGCGCTGGTAGGCGTGCTCGCGCGCGGCCGCGAGATCGGCGCCGGTTCCCAGCACCGAGAGCACCCGACCCCCGGCCGATACGACGGTCCCGTCGTCACGGCGGCGGGTGCCCGCGTGAAGTACGCCCGGACCGTCCGCGCCGGTGATCACGTCCCCGGTTCGGGGGGTGCCGGGGTACCCCTCGGCGGCCATCACGACGACGACCGCGGCCCCCGGGTCCCACTGCAGCGGCGGCTGCGCGGCCAGCGCACCGGTGGCCGTGGCCATCAGCAGTCCGGCCAGCGGCGTCCGGAGCAGCGCCAGCACGACCTGGGTCTCCGGGTCGCCGAAGCGGCAGTTGAACTCGATCACCTGCGGGCCCGAGGAGGTCAGGGCGAGGCCGGCATACAGCAGCCCGGTGAATGCCCCGGAAGGTTCTCCGCCGCGCCGGGCCAGCTCGGTCACCACCGGCGCCACGATCCGGTGCACCACGTCGGCCGGGAGCGAGTCCGGCGCCCACGGCAGCGGGGCGTAGGCGCCCATCCCGCCGGTGTTCGGGCCGGCGTCGCCGTCACCGACCCGCTTGAAATCCTGGGCGGGTAGCAGCGGCACCACCGTGCCGCTGACGTCGAACAGGCAGAACAGCGAGATCTCCGGACCGTCGATGTAGGACTCCAGCAGCACCGGGTGGCCGCCGTCGAGAAAGGTCAGCGCGGACACCCTGGCCACTTCCAGATCCCCGGTGACCACGACTCCCTTACCCGCGGCCAGCCGATCGTCCTTGACCACCCACGGCGGCCCGAAGTGATTCAGCGCCGCATCCAGCCGACCGGGGTTGTCCACCAACTCGCTGCGCGCTGTCGGCACCCCTGCGGCAACCATCACGTCCTTGGCGAAGGCCTTGGATCCTTCGATCCGCGCCGCGGCGGCGGACGGGCCGAAGCACGCGATGCCGGCTGCTCGCACGGCGTCGGCCGCCCCGGCCACCAACGGGAGCTCGGGACCGATCACCACCAGGTCGGCCGACCAGGAGGTGGCCAGTGTCGCCACCGCAACCGGATCGGTGACGTCCACACCGACCTGCGCGGCCAGCGTCGCCGTGCCGGCATTACCGGGTCCGCAGGCCAGCGCGGTGACCGCAGGGTCGTTGGACAGCGCCTGCACCAAGGCGTGCTCGCGGGCGCCGGCGCCGATCACGAGGACTCGCACGGTGCGCAGGGTACTGGTAGCGAAACGCCCGGGCCTCTAATCAGGGGAAAACGGCCAGTTCAATGTGTGGCACCAGTAGTCTGACGGCTGTGCCGGCCGATCAGTTCCACAACGCACGCTGGGCGGTGAACAAAGCCAGATGAACAGCCCCGACCAGCGTGGCTCGCTGGTGGGGCTGGCTCGCGCCTGGTCGGACGCGGTGAGCTCAACCGCCGAGGTGCCGCTACCGCGCGAACGGATCGAGGAATGCCTGCTCGAGCAGCTCGATCACCTGGTCAATGCGCTGGGGCAGGCGCCGTTCTGCCCGGAACCCGGGACGGAAGTCGGCGCGAAGCTGGTGGCTCGGGGCTTCACCGGGGAGCAGTGCTTGGGCCGCACTGTGGAAATCCTCGGGCATGCCCTGCTCGAGCGCCCTGAGCTGCGCACCGTGGACGGGCTGGTCTCCAAGGTCGGGTCCCTGCTCGGTGCGCTGAGCTCCGGATACGTCGCGGCGCTGGGCCGTCGCTCGCTCGCTGACCGGGGAGACTGGTTCCGGGAGGTGTTCGACTCCGCACCGGTGGGAATGGTGCTCAGCCGGCTGGACGGCACAGTCACCGAGGCCAATAGGGCACTGATCGAGATCCTGCACCACCGGAGCGCCGACCTTGCCGGTCGCGACGTCGGCGAACTCTTCCTCCCCGACGACGCGGCCTCGCTGCGAGCCGTTTATCAGGCGCTCACCGACGGCAGGCGAGGACGTTTCCAGGGCAGGACCACCGCAGTGACCGCGCGCGGGGACACTACCGGAGTCGCGTTGACCGTGTCGTTGCTGCGCAACCCGGAGGGTGTCCCGACGCACCACGTCACGATCGTCGAGGACGTCGCCGATCAGCAACTACTCGAGCAGCGAGTGCGCTACCAGTCGCTGCATGACCTGCTGACCGGGCTGCCCAATCGGCTGCATTTCGCGATTCACACTGAAGCAGTCCTCGAGCGCAACCGCAGCTTCCCCATCATGCTCTGCAAGGTCGACCTGGATTGCTTCGGGATCATCAGTGACGGCCTCGGCATCGGCATCGGTGACCTCCTGCTGCGATCGGTAGCGGACCGGCTTGAATCGCTGGTCGCCGGCGAGCGTGCCTTCGTCGCCCGGTTCGATGCCGACGAGTTCGCGATCCTCATCGAGGAAACGCCGAGCACGCCCAACGACAGAACCCTCGCCGCGCGCATCAACGCCGAGCTGTCCGAACCGGTCTACCTCGCCGGCCGTGCGCTGGCCGTTTCGGCGTGTGTCGGCATCGCGCGGCGCACCGCCGGGGAGACGGACCCCAGGGAGCTGATCCGCGCCGCGGAGGCGACGCTGCACCGAGCCCAGCGAACCGGCCGCGGGCAGTGGGCTCTCTTCGGCCCCATTGACGACGCTGAACAGCGGTCGAAGTACGCATTGGCTACTGGTATGCCTGAGGCGTGGGAGAACGGGCAGGTCACGCTGCGCTACCAGCCGCTGGTGCGGCTCGATCCGGCGGCGGTGGGCACCGGCCGGATCGTGGCATTTGCGGGGTTGCTGCGCTGGGAACATCCGGATGGCGGTATCACCGAGCACGAGGACTGTCTCGCGCTCGCCGAGCAGACCGGCCTGGTCCTGTCGATCGGACCGTGGATGCTGCGCCACGCCTGCGAGCAGCTTCGCGGCTGGCGTGACCAGCTGGGGGCAGCGGTGCCGCCGATCCGCGTCGATCTCGCCACCCACCTGACCCAGGACCCCGACCTGGTGGCGGTGGTACACGATGCCCTGCAGGCGGCCCAGCTGCGACCGGAGGACATCCAGCTCGGGATGCCGGTCGAGGTGATCGTCGCGGGGCACGGCGATGCGCTCGACAACGTGGCCACCCTGGCCGACATCGGGGTGCACACCGTGCTCACCCGGTACGGTCAGGCGGTGGGGAACCTGGTCCTGCTGGAATCCCAGCCGGTGCACGGGGTGGAGCTGGCCGGGTCCTTGGTTCGCACCGCGGCGCAGCAGCCCGACTCGGTGGTGCGCCCCGCATTAGCCAGCCTGGTGCCGCTGATCCGCCGGACCGGTGCCGCCGTGGCCGTGGCCGGCATCGACGCCGCCGAGCAGGCGGATTGGTGGCGCGGCGCCGGTGCCGACTCCGCCCGCGGCGGCGCGTTCGCCCCGCCAGTGACTGCCGAGGACGTTCTTGCGCTGCTGCGCTTGTGAGTGGCGATGCGACCTATGACCACCATTGCCACTCACAGGCGCAGCAGTAGCGGGCTCGCCGGTCGTCTTCGGTCACGCCGCGCTGCGCAGCGTCGCCAGCTCGCGGGCCAGGTCCTGGCACGCCGAGTCCCGCCGAGCCGCAGCGGCTTCCTGCAGCGGCGCGAGATTCTCCCGCACAGACACCGAACGCAAGCCCTTCGCCATCCCGATCACCCGCCCGGCAGTGACCAACCCAGCTCCCAGTTCACCGCATCGCAGCTGCGCCGCCGCGAGTAGCCCAGAATTGAGCGTCGTGCACCCCACCGCGTGCCTCGCCCCGGCCGCCGCCGCGGCAAAGGCCGTGACGGCACTATCGAAGCGGCCGAGCGCGAGGTACGTGCAGCCCTCGATGTGCGGCATTGTTGTCGCGAAGTGCCTCCAGGGCCTGGCGACGTCGTTCACTGCCTGGAAGGAGTCGCGGGCCCGGCGCAACGCCGCGAGCGCGTCAGCCGCTAGGCCGAGCAGCCCAAGCGCCCAGCCGCTGTCGTACTCCAACTTCGCCCGGACCAGCGGACACGACGCTGTCGCAGTGCCGAGCTGAAAAAATTTCAATGCCTCGTTCGGCCGCCCGTCGTCGAGTTCTAGTCGTCCCAGACCGTCCAGAGCGAATGCGGCCCGTAGCAGGTCGCCCGCAGCACCGGCGCAGTCCATCCCGCGGACCAAGTGCTGACGGGCGAGGTGAGGCAACCCGGCCCCCGAAGCGGCGCTCCCGGCGGCTCGGTGCGTATCGGCCAGCTCGACCAACAGCCGCTGCCGGACTGACTCGGGCATGTCGGCGCCGAGCAGCGCCTCGCTGGCCTGTGCGTGTGCGGTCAGCGCCTCAGTCAGCGGAATGCCACCGAGATCATGGGCGAGCTGTCTAAGCCGCTCAGTAGTGCTCGCCACCTGTTCGAGATCGGCCAGTCCGATCCGGCGGGGCACCGGGGTCGGGGCATCCTTGACGTGGATCGGAGCGGCAGGACCGAAGACCGGCGCACCGAGGAGCACCGTGGCGGCGTGCCGGAGCAGGTTGGCGTTGCTCTTTTCGTCGGCCATCGCGTCGCCCGGCGGTGCCGGCTCCGGTTCGAGCTCGGGGTCATACGCCAGGCCCATGCAGCCTCGGCTTACTCCCAGCCCATCTGCTATCCGCTCCAGGAGAGCGACGGACTGGACCTGGCGCCCGGAGATGATCTCTGAGATCTCGGACTGCTGCTGTCCGGTCGTGTGCGCAAGTCGGGTCTGGCTCACGCCGGCGTCGCGCAGGATGCGGAACACCGCTGTGATGTCGCGGTGCGCGAGCGCGTGCCGAGCGGCCGCGCCGGTCAGCAGGTCAGCCAGCTCAGTCATGGGCATTCCTCCGAACCTGTGATCACCGGTTACTGATGGTTGCCATCCGATCGGGGAGTCTCGCGAATCGTAGCCGCGCCAGTACTTTCGGGTGGTCAGGCAACGACACCGGAGGTTTACCATGTTCGATATCACCACGGCCCAATCGCTCGCCACGTTCTGCGAAGACTGCGACTGCGGGTGCCCGCAGCTGTTCGTCGACGAATCCGCGCCACCCGAGCAGCGCATCGTGCTCACCGATGACTTCGGCTCGCACGTCCGGATGAGCGCCGGGCAGTTCAGCGACCTGCTCGCCCAAGCCAAGAACGGAGCCCTGGACACCATCATCTGATCCGCACCGCACTGACGTTCCCGAACTCAACAGCAGGGTTCTGCCGCTCCCCACGAACAGCTCCGCTGTTGAGTTCGGGACGTCTGGTGCCGTCCGGCGTGCGGCCTCAGACCAGCTGGTGGTCGTTGTAGCACCAGCGCCATGCCTCGCCGGGCTCGGCGGAGCGCATCACCGGGTGATCGGTGCGGTAGTAGTGGATGGTGGCGTGCCGGTGCGGGCTGGAATCGCAGCAGGCCACGTGCCCGC
>JBOHFC010000410.1:0-4716 GCA_050701375.1 Pseudonocardiaceae bacterium | reverse complement strand
ACACAGGCCTCGTGATACCGCACCAGAACTTCCGAAGGAGATACACCCGTGAGCGATGGCACGATTCTGGTCACGTTCGGCGAGCTGGAGAGCGCGCGGAGCTCGATCCAGACGACGTGGACGAATATCAGTCGGGAGATTGATGACCTCAAAAGGTACCTGCAGCCGATGGTGGAGACCTGGAGCGGCGATGCGTCGACCGCTTACCAGGCCCACCAGGCGAAGTGGGATCGATCGGCGAACGACCTGAACCAGGTGCTGAACCAGATCGGGGTGGCGCTGGGCACGTCGAACGAGAACTATCAGGCTGGCGAAGCAGCGAACCGCGCGCGCTGGTCGTAGCCATCCAGGGTGACGCTTTCGGGTCGCCGCCGGATGCTAGGCTGCCCGGCGGCGGCCCCGTTTTGACCATGCCACGCGGCGCCCGGTAAAGTTTGATGATCCTGCGAACTGCGATAATGAGGTAGGTCCGTGCGCACGTACAGCCCTAAGCCCGGCGAGGTCGAGCGCGCCTGGCATGTCATCGATGCCACGGACGTGGTCCTGGGCCGTCTCGCCAGCCAGGTCGCCACGCTGCTGCGCGGCAAGCACAAGCCCACCTACGCCCGCCATGTCGACACCGGCGACTTCGTCGTGATCGTCAACGCCGGCAAGGTCGCGTTGTCCGGCAACAAGGGCGACCGCAGCTTCGTCTACCGGCACAGCGGTTATCCGGGTGGCCTCAAACGGCGCTCGTTCAACGAGATGCTCGCTACCCAGCCGGAGCGGCTGGTGGAGCGGTCCATCAAGGGTATGCTCCCGAAGAACACGCTGGGCCGGGCGATGGCCCGCAAGCTCAAGGTCTACGCCAGTGCCGAGCACCCCCATGCCGCCCAGCAACCGCAGCCATTCCAGATCACCCAGGTCGCCCAGTGACCATTCCTGATCCCGTGACCGTGTCAAACACGGCAGTCGCAACCAGTGAGGACCCGAGAGACGCCGTGACCACCCCGCAGACGACGCAACCCGAGGCCGGGCCGGCCGCCGCTGTTGCACCGGCCCCGCTCGTGCCGATGCCGGTGCCCAGCGGTCAGGCCACGCAAGCGGTGGGTCGCCGCAAGGAGGCCGTCGTGCGGGTGCGTCTGGTGCCCGGCACCGGTGTTTTCAAGCTCAATGGCACGACCCTGGAGAAGTACTTTCCGAACAAGGTGCACCAGCAGTTGATCCGGGACCCCCTGGTCACCGTGAACAAGCCCGAGTCCTACGACGTCTTCGCCAACCTGTCAGGTGGCGGTACCTCCGGCCAGGCCGGCGCACTGCGACTGGCCATCTCCCGGGCACTGATCGAGATCAACATCGATGATCGTCCGGCCCTGAAGAAGGCGGGCTTCCTCACCCGTGACTCCAGGGCAACGGAACGCAAGAAGTACGGATTAAAGAAGGCGCGCAAGGCGCCCCAGTACTCGAAGCGTTAATACGGCGAGCTTTGACGCCTCGCCTGTGTTGACATCCCGCCTGTTCGGAACCGACGGGGTGCGGGGGTTGGCGAACTTCGACCTCACGCCAGAGCTGGCGCTGGCCCTGTCCGGCGCGGCAGCTCGGGTGCTCGCCGACCACAGCGGTGGGGGAGCCGGGTCTCGTCCGGTAGCTGTTGTCGGCCGGGATCCGCGGGCCAGCGGCGAGATGCTGGAGGCGGCCGTTACCGCTGGCCTGACCTCGGCCGGGGCCGATGTCCTGCGGGTCGGGGTGCTGCCCACCCCTGCGGTGGCCCATCTGGTCGGCGAGCTGTCCGCGGACCTCGGAGTGATGATCTCCGCGTCACACAACCCGATGCCGGACAACGGCATCAAGCTCTTCGCCGCGGGCGGCCACAAACTTCCCGACACGGTGGAGGACGAGATCGCCGCGCGGGTGAACAGTCGCGAGTGTGAGCGTCCCACCGGCGCCCGGATCGGCCGGGTGCGCGACGTTCCGGAGGCTGCCGGTCGGTATGTGGATCACCTGCTGCTGGCCACCCAGCACTCGCTGGACGGGATCCGCATCGTGGTGGACTGCGCGCATGGCGCAGCTTCTTCGGTCGCTCCGCAGGCCTACCGCAGAGCCGGCGCCGAGGTCATAGCGCTGCATGCGGAGCCCGACGGCATCAATATCAACGATGGCTGCGGGTCCGCCCATCTGGAGGCCCTGCGTGTCGCGGTCCGGGCCCAGCGCGCCGCGATCGGCATCGCGCATGATGGCGACGCCGACCGCTGCCTTGCCGTGGACGCCACCGGTGAGATAGTCGACGGTGACCAGATCATGGCGATCCTCGCGGTGGCGATGCGGGAGAGCGCCGAGCTGGTCGAGAACACCCTGGTGACCACCGTGATGAGCAATCTGGGGTTGCACCTGGCGATGCGCGAGCACGGCGTGGTCGTCCGGACCACCGCGGTGGGCGACCGGTACGTGCTCGAGGCGCTGACAGCGGGTGGATTCTCGCTGGGCGGCGAACAGTCCGGGCACGTGGTGCTCCCCGAGTACGCCACCACGGGCGACGGATCGCTCACCGCGTTGCGGCTGATGGCCCGGATGGTTACTTCCGGTCGCAGCCTGGCCGACCTGGCCGGGGTGCTCACCCGGCTGCCGCAGGTGCTGATCAACGTCGCAGTTGCGGACAAGGCGACGGTCGCGGTGGCACCCGCGGTGGCCGACGCCCTTGCCGATGCCGAGGCTGAACTGGGCGATACCGGCCGCATCCTGCTGCGCCCATCGGGAACAGAGCAACTCGTGCGGGTGATGGTCGAGGCTCCCACCGAGTCTGCCGCCACGACTATCGCCCAACGGGTAGCCAAAGTCGTCGCTGCCAGCTGAGCGGGCTCCGCGGCGGTGGTTATTCGGATTCGGCCAGGAGGGCGTCGTACTGGGTGGCGCCGGTGAGGTGGCGCAGCAGGAATGCGGTGACCAGCGCCCGGCTGATCCGCCGGGTTGCGGCTTCTGAGCCGCTGCCGATGAGCACGTCGGTCCAGTGTGGGCCTACCGTGAAGCCCAGATGCCCGGCCTTGGGCAGCATCCGCAGCTGCACCGGACCAGCCCACGCCCTGGTCACCGGCTCGGCATGCCCGACTGCGGGTGCTACCTGGTCGTTGCCGCCGGCCACGTGCAGGCCCGGCATGGTGCAGCCGGGCGCGGCAGCGACCGCTGAGGGCAGCGTCTCGGCCAACGCCAGCGTGACCACCGCCCGGCATCGGCCGTCTTCGGCCGCGGCGAGCACCGCGCAACCGCCGCCCATCCCATGCCCCACCAGACCCAGCATGCTGGGATCGACGCTGATCGCACCATCGCCCAGCCGCACGCCGGCGCACACGTCCAGCGCCGTGCGCAGATCGGTGGCGAACTGGCTGTGCGACGCCAGAGCGCCGCGTTGGGTTGCCGGCGCTGCCGCGACCACACCCCAGGTGGCCAGGTGGCGCAGCAGCTCGTCATAGCGCGCCGTCGGCTGCAGCCAGCCGTGCCCGAACGCAACCGCGGGTAGTCCGAGACCGGAGCGCGGAGTGAACACCACGCCGGGCAGACCCGCCGCCTCGAGGTCACCGCGGGCTACTGCATAGGGACCCGGCCGGGACAGCTCCCCAACCGTGCGGCGGACCGCGGGATCAGTGCGTGCCATGAGCCGGGACGGTATCGGATCGCGGTAATCGCGTTGGTCTAGCGTGGCGCCCATGTGTGGAATCGTGGGCTACCTAGGGCATCGAGACGCCCTGGGCGTCGTCCTGCAGGGTCTGGGCCGGCTGGAGTATCGCGGGTACGACTCTGCCGGTGTCGCGGTGCTCACCAGTGCCGGCACGCTGGCGGTAGCGCGTAAGGCAGGGGCGCTGGCCAACTTGATCGCCGAGCTCGACACGGCCGGGCGCGCGGTATTACGCGGTACTGCCGGGCTGGGGCACACCCGCTGGGCGACCCACGGCGCGCCGACCGACCGCAATGCCCACCCGCACCGCGATACCGCCGGTCGGCTCGCCGTAGTGCACAACGGGATCATCGAGAACCACGCCCAGCTGCGCGCCGAGCTCGAGCGTGGGGGCGTGGAGCTGGCCAGCGACACCGACACCGAGGCCGCCGCGCATCTGCTCGCCGCGGCCTACGCGGGTTGCGGTGACCTGGCGTTGGCCGTTCGACTGGTGTGCCGCCGGCTGCACGGATCGTTCACCCTCGTCGTCACCCATGCCGACGAACCCGATCTGATCGTCGCGGCACGCCGCTCGTCGCCCCTGGTGCTGGGGGTGGGCGACGGGGAGCACTTCGTGGCTTCCGACGTCGCGGCGTTCATCGACCACACCCGCGACGCTGTCGAGCTCGGCCAGGACCAGGTGGTGACGATCACCCGCGACGGCTACCAGATCACCGATTTCCACGGCGTCCCGGCGCACGGAAGGCCCTTTCACGTCGATTGGGACCTGTCCGCGGCGGAGAAGGGCGGCCACGACTACTTCATGCTCAAGGAAATCCAGGAACAACCCAGCGCCATCGCCAACACCCTGCGCGGGCACTTCATCGACGGCCGGATCGTGCTGGACGAGCAGCGGATGGACAGCCAGGAGCTGCGCGATGTCGACAAGGTCTTCGTGATCGCCTGCGGGAGCGCGTACCACTCCGGCATGGTCGCCAAGTACGCCATCGAGCACTGGTGCCGGCTGCCGGTGGAAGTCGAGCTCGCCAGTGAGTTCCGGTACCGTGACCCGGTGCTGGACCTCTCCACCC
>JBOHFC010000409.1:0-7643 GCA_050701375.1 Pseudonocardiaceae bacterium | reverse complement strand
CGTCGGTGCTGGTCGCGTCGGTGCCGGACATGTCGGCGTCCTCCGGGTGTCGGGTGGGCCGGGGCGGATGGTCGTCCCGGACGTGGGCGTTGGTTCACCCACCATGTGCGCCCCTCCCGACAGATAGAGAACGAACCGTACTCTATTGCACCTCGGGATGGACAGACCCGTCGTCATCGGTGGCGTTTCCGGCGCCGTCCCGACCGGTTGCGCACGGCCGTGCCCGGTTCTAGACTGGTGGTCGAACCATCGGTCTAAGACTGGCGTCGGGGAGGTCGGACATGCGGGTGTTGATCGTCGGTGCCGGGATCGCCGGGTCCACGCTGGCCTACTGGCTGCGGCACCTGGGGCACGAGCCCACGCTCGTCGAGCGGGCACCGGAGCCCCGTCGCGGCGGCTACCTCGTCGACTTCTGGGGCGCCGGCTTCGACGTCGCCGAGCGGATGGGCATCGTGCCGGAGCTCCGCCGCATGGGCTACCGCTTCACGGAGGCCCGATCGGTCGACCGGCACGGTCGGGGGTTCGCCTCGTTCGCGCCGGAGGCGTTCATGGGCTGCGGCGACCGCTATGTCACCATCGCCCGCTCCGACCTGGCGTCGGCCATCCTCTCCGCGCTGGACGGGCGCGTCGAGACCGTCTTCGACGACACGGTCGCCGCGGTCGGCGACGATGGTGGTGCCGTGCATGTGACCTTCGAGAGCGGGACGCGACGGGACTTCGACCTGGTGGTGGGCGCCGACGGCCTGCACTCGCGGGTGCGCGAGCTGGCCTTCGGAGCGCAGGAGCGGTTCGAGCGCTACCTCGGCATCGTCGTCGCCGTGTTCGAGGTCGCCGGGTACCGCCCGCGCGACGAGCTCACCGCCGTCATGCACGCCGACGTCGGGTTCCAGCTGCTGCGGGTGTCGCTGCGCGACGACGTCACGATGTTCTGCGTCTCCCTGCGCGACGACGGCGGCGCTCCGCTGGAGGGCGCGCGCGCGCAAAAGGCGCTGCTGCGTCGCCGGCTCGCTGGCGCCCGGTGGGAGACACCGGCGGTCCTCGACGCGATGGGGTCCGCCCGGACGTTCTACTTCGACCGCGTGAGTCAGATCTGCATGCCGTCCTGGACGCGGGGTCGGGTGGCGCTGGTGGGCGACGCGGCGGCGTGCCCGTCGTTCCTGGCCGGGCAGGGCTCCGCGCTGGCGATGGTCGGGGCCTACGTCCTGGCCGCCGAGCTCGCCCGGGCGGACGGCGAACACGCCCGCGCGTTCGCCAGCTACGACGAGCGCCTCGGCCCGCTGCTGCGGTCCAAGCAGGTCGCGGCGAGAGGTTTCGGCGTGGCGTTCGCGCCGCGGACGAGGGCGGCGCTGGCCGTGCGGAACACGGTGATGAGGCTGATGGGACTCCCGTACGTGCCGAACCTCGTCATGGGCCGCAGCCTGCGCGACGCCGTCGAGCTGCCGGCCATGCCGGTCGCCTGAGCCGCCCGTGGTCCGCCCCCGCTTCGCCAAGCTCCCCCCGGCCCAGCAGCAGGCGATCCTGCGCGCCGCGCTGGAGGAGTTCGCCGCCCACGGCTTCCACAACGCCTCGCTCAACCGAGTCATCGAGGTCGCCGGCATCTCCAAGGGGTCGATGTACTACTACTTCGACGGCAAGGAGGACCTGTTCGCGCACGTCGCGCGCGTCGAGTTCGAGCACCTGCTCGCCGACATCGGACCCGTCCCCCTGCCGGCCGATCCCGGGCCGGACGCCTTCTGGTCGGCCGTGCAGCGCTACTACCGCGACTCCGTCACGCAGCTGGCCGCCCACCCGCAGCTGGCGTCGCTGGTGCGGGCCTCGCTGGGGGCATCGGAGAACCCCGCCCTGCAGCGGGCACAGCAGGAGCTGGAGGGGGAGGTCATGCCCTGGGTCGAGCGCCTCCTCGCCGCAGGCCAATCCTGCGGCGCGGTGCGCACCGACCTCCCGGCCGGCCTGCTGATCGCCGTCGCGTTCGGCATGGGCAGGGCGATGGACATATGGCTGATAGCGCAGCCGCCCGAGGACGCCGCGCCGCCGCCGATCGGCGCACTGGTCGGGATGCTCCGCCGCGCCCTGGAACCGCCAGGGTAACCGCTTAGTTTAGGGGCGGTCGCCGGCCCCGGCGTGCTCCCCGTCCGCTCGGCCGGTATGCCAGGGCATCGCGCCGGGTGGACGGACGCGCGGTGAGTGAGCTGATGCAGCCAGCCCGCGATGCTGGACGCGAGCAGCGCACCCCCCATCCACGCGGTTTTGACCGGGGTACACAACCACTCGGTGTGCGCGCCGCGCACGCCCCGCACCCAGCCTCGCACCGTGGCCGATAGTCGACCCCGGTCAGCGGCGATGCGACGGTGGCCGTCGGCGCCGGCGCTGGCCAACAAGGCGGTGCCAATCAGCGCGGTGGTGTCCGCGCGGCGGGGCAGTACCGCGCCTGGCAGCAGCACGTGGGTGGCCCGGCAGCCGCGGCAGCGCGTTCGACCGGGGCGTAGCTGCAGCACGGTCATGGTCAGGTCTCGAACCCGGCGGGGCCGAGCGTGGCCCCACGGGCGCGCAGCGGGGCGCCGCAGCCGGGGCAGCTGATCGCGCCGGAGGCCAGGTCGGCCTCGACCCTGCTGGCGGCGCCGTCGCCGGCGTCGAGCTTGCGGGCCTGAGGCAACAACGTCGCACACACCGCGCGGGCTTGGTCGGGGCTGAGTTCGGTGGTCCAGTCGGAGAATACCTGGGCGCGGGGCTCATCAAGCTCGCCTGCATCCATCGCGGCGTGGACCTCCGGTAACCGGGTGAGTAGGTCGTGGGCGAGCCAGAACTGGGCGTCGGCGGCGCGGCGGGTCAGCATCAGGGCGGCCCGGATTTCATCGGCGGAGAACTCATCCGGCGCCATCCGCCTTAGTTCATCCCCGGCGGGGCCCATGCCGCTCATTCCGACTTCTACCATCGCGGCCATTACCCGAGCGCGTTCGTGGTTGGCTTGCCGGTACTGGGCTTTGAGGACCGCCACGCAATCGAAACCCGACAACCAGGAAAGTTCAATGCCCGCCAGAACGCGCGCCAACTCCGGGCCCGGCGGAATACTCGCCAGGTCCTGTGGAATCAGCTGCCGGACGCTCATGAACAACACGACCCTGACAAAGCCGGGGCATCAAACGCGAGCACCGAGCAGCAGAAAGTGGGACTTACGACCAGGCCGCCAGGTGCGTGGGTGAAAGTTTGCATTGCCGATGGGACAACCTCACCATATCGGCGCCGGCGCTCCAGGCGGTCAGCCGTCGCTGGGCGGGCTAGCCGACGCGGTCATCCACCGCTGGCGCAGCGACGTCCTCTTCGTCGTGGCACCCCGACGGACATTGACATCAGCGCGGTTTGCTGCTGTATTCAACCAACTTTTTGGTTGATACCTAATCAGAACATAAGTTTGTAGACATTGCAGCGATGTTGTGCGATACTATACGCGTGGCGAAGAAAGGCAGAAGAGCTGCCAACGAAGAGCGGCTGGTCGCGGTGCGGATGTACGAGAACGGAATGTCCGTTCCGCGGATCGCTGAGATCATGGACGTGGGCAGGTCCACCGTCTTCGCCTGGATCGATAAATACCGCAAGGGTGGATTGGCCGCGATATCGACGAAGGCCGCGTCGGGTCGGCCGACGATGCTGGACGACGGCGAGATGATCCGCCTCTACACGATGATCAACGGGAAGGACCCGCGAATCCACGGCTTCGGCATGGCGTTGTGGACTCGTTCCTTGATTCGCGACCTGATCAAGACCAGCTTCGCGAAGTGCGTGTCGCTGGTCACGGTGGGACGGATTCTGAAGAAGCTCGGGATGTCACCGCAGCGACCGTTGTACCGGTCCTGGAAGCAAGATCCCGAGCGGGTGGAGCGCTGGAAGCGCCAGGAGTACCCGGCGATCAGAGCGAGGGCCGCGGCCGAGGGCGCGACGATCCTGTTCGCCGACGAGGCGTCGGTGCGGACGGACTACCACGCCGGCACCACCTGGGCACCGGTCGGGCAGACGCCGGTCGTGGTCAGTTCGGCGGTACGCCATTCGGTCAAGATAGTCTCAGCGATAGGCCAGCGCGGCGAATGCAGCGTTCCTGAAAAGCGTACTCCATGATATCAACTCACCCGTGTTCTTAGTGGTCGACGGATCGTCCGTGCACAAGGCGAACATCGTCAAAGAATACGTCGCCGGCACAGGCGGGCGACTTCAACTATTCTTCCTGCCGCCCTACTCGCCCGAGCTCAACCCCGACGAGTGGGTCAACGAGAACGTCAAGCACGACAGGATCGCGCGAGCCGTACCTTCACCAGAGACGACCTGATGAAAGTCGCAGTCGAAGCACTGGAGCGACTCAAAAATTGCCCTGGCATCGTCCGGGGATTCTTCGGAGATCCGAAGCTCCGGTACATCAGCGCGTAGCACTCGTGAAGGAACACTCGTCTCGAAACTTATGTTTCCCTTAGTACAAGGGTGACGAACATGGCTGTCCGTACGACGCAGTCGTCCCGACGATGATCGTGGCGCCGGATCCGTTCTTTCTGTTCACCTCGGTATTCGAGCGACGTTCTGAGGTCGGCGAGCTGGTGGTCAATACCGGCCGGCCGTACCAGAGTTACATCCTGTGCGCGTTCGTAGCCCACCGATCCGCATACCCGCGCGACGTGCACGATCTCGACCGGCATTGCCTGCAGCACGTCGTCGAGGCGATGACCGTCGGTTGGCATCGCGACCTGGGCCGGCTGCTGGCGGAGTCCGACCCGGACAGCGTGCTACTGGTTCAGCACAAAACGTCCGTCCCGGTGCCAGCCTGGCCGAGCAGCACCGTGACACTGGTCGGAGACGCCATCCACAGCATGCCGCCGGTCGGTGGGCTCGGCGGCAACGCCGCGCTACGGGACGCCAATTTTCTCTGTGCAACCCTGACCGTGGTCCGCGACGGGCTAGCTCCGCTGGTGCCGGCACTACACCGGTACGAAGCCGAGCTGCGCGCCAGCGGTTACACCGTGGTCCGCACCGCGCTACGTACCCAGCGGCAGGGGCTGCAAAGCAACCGCCTCGCGGTGGCCGGTTCCCGAGCCTGGTTCCGGACCTGCAACGCGGTTCCCTCGCTCAAGTCGCTGAACCTGCCGTACCGGGCGCAGGCGCGGCCGCGGGCGTGGGAACGTTCCTGAGATAGTGAGACAGGACTGTCTGTATGGCTGCTCCGCCGATATGCTGCCCGAATAGGGGTTCGGGATCACGAGTTCATGAGCGTCGGCAGCGGTAGGTTCTGCGGTGGGACGGCGTTGGCCAGCGCCCCATCCCAGTCCCTGCCAGAGTCCCAGTCCCTGCCAGAGTCGCAGCCGCTAGAGCCGAGGATTCGCCGATGAGCGCACTGCCCGCTGACTTCTTCACCAAGCCGGTCTCCGAAGTCGACCCCGAGATCGCTGCGGTGCTCGCCAACGAGCTCGCCCGCCAGGAGAACACCCTGGAGATGATCGCTTCGGAGAACTTCGTGCCGCAGGCCGTGCTGGACTGCCAGGGCTCAGTGCTCACCAACAAGTACGCGGAGGGCTACCCCGGACGGCGGTACTACGGGGGTTGCGAGCACGTCGACGTGGCCGAGCAACTGGCTATCGACCGGGCGAAGGAACTGTTCGGCGCCGAGCACGCCAACGTGCAGCCGCACAGCGGCGCTTCGGCCAACGCCATCGTCTACAGCGCGCTGATGGACAACGGCGACACGTTCCTGGGGATGAAGCTCGACCACGGCGGGCACCTCACGCACGGCATGAGGATCAACTTCTCGGGACTGAACTACAACGTGGTGCCCTACGGGGTGGACCGGGAAACCTCGCGGGTGGACATGGACGAACTCCACCGGCTCGCCAAGGAGCACCGGCCGAAGATGATCCTCGCCGGCTGGTCGGCCTACCCCCGCCAGCTCGACTTCGGCCGTTTCCGGGAAATCGCCGACGAGGTGGGTGCCTACCTCTTCGTCGACATGGCGCACTTCGCCGGCCTGGTCGCGGCCGGAGAGCACCCCAGCCCGGTGCCCTACGCCGACGTCGTCAGCACGACGATCCACAAGACGCTCGGCGGTCCGCGCAGCGGCATGATCCTCTGCAAGGAGGAGTTCAAGAAGAAGATCAACTCCCGGACGTTCCCCGGTTGGCAGGGCGGCCCGCTGATGCATGTGATCGCCGCGAAGGCGGTGGCGCTGAAAATCGCCGCGTCCGAAGAGTTCCGGGAGCGCCAGCGGCGCACCCGCGCCGGGGCTCGGGCGCTGGCCGAGGAGATGCTCGGCGGCGGGCTCAACGTCCTCACCGGTGGCACCGACGTCCACCTAGTGCTCGCGGACCTGCGGGAATCCCCGCTGGACGGCAAGCAGGCCGAAGACCGGCTCGCCGAAATCGGGGTCACGGTCAATCGCAACGCGGTACCCTTCGACCCCCGACCGCCGGCCGTCGCGTCCGGCCTGCGGATCGGGGCCGCCCCACTGGCCACCCGGGGTCTGCAGGAAAGTGACTTCCGGGAGATCGGCAAGATCATCACGGAAGCACTCACCGGCGAGCTTGACGAGGCCAAACGAACGTCGTTGCGCGAGCGCACCCGCGTGCTGGCCAAGCGCTACCCGCTGTACCCACAGCTCGCACCCCACTCCGAAGGGCGGTGACGGGCATGGCTCATGGACCCATACACCTGTTCATTCCCGGTCCGACCAATGTCCCGGACGCGGTGCGCGGCGCGATGAACGTGCCGATGCAGGACCACCGGGCGCCGGATTTCCCCGAGCTGACGCTGCCGCTGTTCGCAGACCTCAAGACGGTCTTCGCCAACGAAACCGGCCGGGTGGTCATGTACCCCTCCTCCGGGACCGGGGCGTGGGAGGCGGCGATCACCAACACTCTCAACCGGGGCGACCGGGTGTTGATGTCGAGTTTCGGCCAGTTCTCCCAGCTCTGGGCCACTATGGCGCAGCAGCTCGGCCTCGACGTCATCTGCGTCGAGCGGGAGTGGGGTGAGGGCGTCCCATTGGAGGACTACGCGCGACACCTCGGTGAGGACAAGACCATCAAGGGCGTCTTCGCCTGTCACAACGAGACCGCTACCGGGGTGACCTCCGACATCGCGGGTGTCCGCGCGGTGATGGACGCGGCCGGCTCGGACGCGCTGCTGTACGTCGACGCGGTGTCGTCACTGGCCTCGATCCCGTTCGAGCAAGAGGCCTGGGGCGTCGACCTGGCGGTGAGCGGCTCGCAGAAGGGCTTGATGATGCCCGCCGGGATGTCCCTACTCGGGGTCAGCGCCAGAGCGCTGGAGGCGCACCGGTCGTCGACGATGCGGCGCTGCTACTTCAGCTTCGAGGACATGCTCGCAAGCAACGATCTCGGCTACTTCCCCTACACCCCGTCCACGCCGATGCTGCACGGCCTGCGGGCCGCGCTGGACCTGCTGTTCGACGAAGGCCTGCCGCAGGTGTTCGCCCGCCACCACCGGCTCGCCGAGGGGGTCCGGCGCGGGGTCGACGCCTTGGGCCTGTCGTTGTGTGCGCTGGAGCCGAAGTGGTACTCCGACACCGTCACGGCAATCCGCACCCCGGAGGGGGTGGACGCCTCCGAGGTCTGCCGGATCGGTTACCACCGCTACCGCACGTCGTTCGGGGC
>JBOHFC010000408.1:0-11519 GCA_050701375.1 Pseudonocardiaceae bacterium | reverse complement strand
CACGAACGATGCGACTGCGGTGCGGCGCTTCCACGCCGAATCCGGGTCCGGGTTGATCTGTAAGGTCTTCGGTTCCAACGCGATCACCGAACACGGAACCACCAAGGTGGCCTACACCCACCGACTTCACGACGGCGACCTGGCTGACTTGGGAAACGTGGGAAGCACCGCTCACCAGTTCCAGGACTGGGTGCACGACAAGCACCACGAAGCCCGCGTGGTCGTGGTCGGTGACCGGATATTCCCGGTCCTCATCCATGCCGACTCTGCCGCGGCGCGGATAGATTGGCGTACCGACTACCGCGCGTTGCGGTATGAGCTTGCCGAACTTCCGGTTTCGGTGGAGAACGGTGTCCGGTGTTACATGGCGGCGTTCGGATTGGTTTACGCGGCGTTCGACTTCGCTATCGACGCTACCGGGCAATGGGTCTTCCTCGAGGCCAACACCGCGGGCCAGTACGGTTTCCTGGAAACGAACACCGGTGCGGCCATCAGTGATGCGCTGGCGGATCTTCTCGCCGGGGGCGCTGGTGACTGACTGGACGGTTCACGCCGTGCGGCTGGCCGGCGACCTCACCACAGCGGGAAAACTGTGGTCGGCGCCATGGCAAGCTGCGGTACGCGCGGTGCCACGCCACGAACTCGTCCCAGTGCACTACCAACGAGTCCCCGGCACCGAACAATGGACCCGCACCGAAACGACCCTGGACCTGGCCTACTCGAACACGGCGCTATTCGCGTTGCCCGACGGATTGTCCTCGACCAGCATGCCATCGTTGATGACCCGCATGCTGGAGGCTCTCGATGTCCACGACGGGCACAATGTGCTCGAACTCGGCACCGGCACCGGCTACAACGCGGCCCTACTGTGCCACCGGCTCGGCGATCAGCACGTGTTCGCCATCGACATCGAACCCACGCTGGTTCAGCTGGCGCGGGAACGCCTCGCCCGGATCGGCTACCACCCCACCCTGGTCACCGCCGACGCTGTGAACGGCCTCCCCGAACACGCGCCCTACGACCGCGTCATCGCCACCTGCTCGGTCCCCGCCGTGCCCTGGTCGTGGGTCGAACAAACCCGCGAAGGCGGCCTGATCCTCGCCGACATCAAACTAGCTGCCTTAGCAGGGAACCTCGTGCTACTGCACCGGACCGCCGATGGTGCGCAAGGCCGATTTGACCGCACCTACGGCGGGTTCATGGCGATGCGCAGCAGCGGCGAAACCTACAGCTCATCCCGGCCACGCCGCATCCACCGGGACTGCAGCAGCGCCCGCAACCACACCAGCACCCTCGATGTCAGTCCACCGTGGGAACATTCGGTGCTGTGGTTCCTCGCCCACCTCCACCTACCGCCCGGTATCTCATTCGGACTGTGCGGCAAGGACACCAGCACACCACCCACTACGACATTCCTGTCCGCAGCCGACGGCTCCTGGTGTGAGATCGATGAACCATCCCCCGACGGCACACGCCAAGTCCGGGAAGCCGGACCCCACCAACTGTGGCGCATCATCGAAGAAACCCACGCCACCTGGCTCAGGATGGGCCAACCCGGGTGGGAACGATTCGGGCTCACCGTCATTACCAACACGCACGAGGTCTGGCTGGACGAACCCCGCAACGTCCTACCGCAACTCACCGACACCGACTCATCTGAGGCAGGACGGCACACCCCCTAGGACCGCCGAAACAGCTGGGCATCAGCCGGGTGGTGGGGTGAGGCATGTGCCCTGGCGGGGAGTTGGTGCCTCACCACCTGCCTCACTCCCGGACCGCCGTCCGCCAGTTGGCGTGGTCTATACGGAAGATCGTTCAGCGCCCCGCTCAATGGCCCCACCCAATGAGCAGGTGGAGCCATTGAGCGGGGCGCCTATGTGGTCAGTCTGTTGGTGCATCCCACGTGCCAGGTCGGCAGTAGCGACCATCGGGGGTCTTGCGCAGGCCGGCACTGATGCCGCCGTCCCGACGTCCGTGACGGGTCGTGGTCTTGACTCCACAGGCTGCTCCAGCCACCGTCACTAGGCGGGGCGAGGGTACGGGCGGCCACCTCGCCACCGTGATGACGACCCCACCAGCGGTGATCGTGCGGTGAACGCCGCCGTGGTTGTCAGGACACCGGATCCCCGGCCGGTACACCGGGACCAGGGGTCTGGACCTAGGCTCTGTGATCGTGACCCCGCTCGCACGACCGGCTGCCGTTGAGGTCCGAGGCCTGGTCCGGAGCTTCGGCGCGGTCCGGGCGGTGGACGGGCTCGATCTGCAGGTGCAGCCGGCCACGGTGCTAGCGCTGCTGGGACCCAACGGGGCCGGAAAGACCACCACGGTCGAGGCGTGTGAGGGGTTCCTGCGCCCGGACGCCGGGGTGGTCCGCGTGCTGGGTCTGGATCCGATCGCCGATAGTGCGGCGCTGCGCCCGCGGGTCGGGGTGATGCCGCAGGGTGGCGGGGCGTACCCGGGTGTGCGGGCCGCCGAGATGCTCAGTCTGGTCGCGGCCTGCGCGGCGCGGCCGTTGGACGTCGGTTGGCTGCTTGACGTGCTCGGGCTCAACGCCGTCGCGCGGGTCCCCTACAAGCGACTGTCGGGTGGCCAGCAGCAGCGGCTCGCTCTGGCCTGCGCGCTGGTCGGCCGGCCGGAGGTGGTATTCCTCGATGAGCCCACTGCCGGTATGGACCCGCAGGCCCGACGGCTGGTCTGGGACATCATCAGCAGGTTGCGCGCAGACGGCGTCAGCGTGCTGTTCACCACTCATCTGATGGAGGAGGCGGAGGCGCTTGCCGACCAGGTGGTGATCATCGACCATGGCCGGGTGGTAGCCCAGGGCAGCCCCGCTGAGCTCACCTCGGATGGCACGGAGCGGCAGCTGCGGTTCGGCGCCCGGGCCGGCTTGGACCTCGGCGCGCTGTGCAGCGCATTGCCCGCTAGCTGCCGGGCCAGCGAACCGCGCCCCGGTGGATACCTCGTCGAGGGCATGATCGACCCGCAGGTGATGGCCACCGTGACAGCGTGGTGCGCCCAGCAGGGGGTGTTCGCCGAGGACCTGCGGGTATCCAGACGCAGCCTGGAAGACGTGTTCCTTGAACTCACCGGACGGGAGCTTCGGCCGTGACCAGCTTCTCCCCCGGCACCTTCGCGCCCGCACCAGGCCGTGGCCGACTGTCGCGGATGCTGCTCGCCCAGGCCCGCACTGAATTCGTCCTCACCCTGCGCAACGGGGAGCAGGTGCTGCTCACCCTGCTCATCCCGCTGGGCATATTGGTCGGATTCACCCTGCTCAGGGTGCTTCCGGTAGCCAACCCGCGGGTGGACAACATCACCCCGCGGGTTCTGGCGCTGGCTGTGATGTCCACTGCGTTCACCGGGCAGGCCATCGCGCTGGGCTTCGACCGACGCTACGGGGTGCTCAAACGGCTGGCCGCCACCGCGCTGCCGCGTTGGTCCCTGGTTGCCGGCCGGATGCTCGCTGTGCTCGGGGTGGTGCTGGTGCAGTTGGTCGTGCTCGGCTCGGTGGCCGCTGGGTTGGGCTGGCACCCGCAACCGGCGGGTCTGGCACCCGCAGGGTTGCTGATACTCGCAGGAACGGCGGCCTTCGGCGCGCTCGGCGTGCTGCTCGGGGGGGCGCTCCGGGCCGAGGTGGTGCTCGCGGTGGCGAACATGGTCTGGCTGCTGCTGGTCGTAGCGGGGGGCATCGTGCTGTCCGTCCAGGCCTTGCCCGGTCCGCTCGCCACGATCGCCGCGGTGCTGCCCTCCGGCGCGCTGGCCGAAGGCCTGCGCGCCGCCCTGGTGCAAGGCGCCACACCGTGGGACGCGCTGGGCGTTCTGCTGGCCTGGGCTGCTGCTGCCGCCCTGCTGGCCGCCCGGACCCTCCGCCTGTCCTGAGCCCACCGCGTACGGATATTTGCGATCATCACATCCTGACGTGCCCGCCAGTTGGCATTCACGACGGCTGCCTACTATCAGTTGTGTGTCTGCTGCACCTGACTCGAAGCGCTCGCTAGTGACCGTGTCCCGGGCTACGGCGATCGCCGCGGTGATCACCCAGGGGGGCATCGCGGTGACCGGGTCGGTGGTGCGAGTCACCGGTTCAGGCCTGGGCTGCCCTACCTGGCCGCAGTGCTTCCCTGGAAGCCTGGTGCCGCAGCCGCATCCCGAGGTCGCCACCCTCCATCAGTGGATCGAGTTCGGCAACCGCATGCTCACCGGCCTGGTCGGGCTGGTCGGGCTGGCCTGCCTGGTGGTCGCACTGTTGGTCCGGCCGCGGCGCCGACGGCTGGTGCTGCTGGCCGCAACGATGCCGCTGGGGGTGGTGGCCCAGGCCGTCCTCGGGGGCATCACAGTCCTGACCGGGCTGGCGTGGTGGACCGTCGCCGTGCACTTCCTCGTCTCGATGGTGCTGGTGTGGCTGGCGGTACTACTGGTTGCCGCGTTCGCGGAAGGCGACGACCCGGCACGCTGGCACCTACCCGGGCCGCTACGCGGCTTGCTGGGCACCGCGACCACGGTGCTGGCGGCACTATTGATCGCCGGCACGCTGGTGACCTCGGCCGGGCCGCACGCCGGAAGCACCGCCACTCCCCGACTCGCGATCGGGATCCCGGCATTGGCGCAACTGCATGCCGACCTGCTCGTCGGCTTCCTCGGGTTGCTCGCCGGCCTGGGGTTCGCACTACGCGCTGTAGGGGTGCCCGCCCTCGTCTGGCGCCGCTTCACAGTGCTTGTCTGCGTGGTGCTCGCGCAGGGCACACTGGGCGCCGTGCAATACCTCACCGGGGTACCGGAGGTGCTCGTCTCACTTCACGTGCTGGGCGCCGCCACGGTGGTGGTGGCGATGGCCGTGCTCTGGACGAGCTGCCGGACCCGCGACCACGAGACCACGATCGACTTAGGCACTGCCCGCCCACTGACCAGTGCAGGCACGACCTGACCGAGTCGACCGCCGGCGTCACAGGCCCGGGAAAGGGTCGGCCAATGACTGCAGCACATGGTCGGCCTGCGCCGCGCTGAGCTCGTCGACACCGTAGTGGCCGCTGGCGACGCCGATCGCGGTAGCTCCAGCAGCGCGACCGGCCGCGACATCGCGCGGAGTGTCCCCGACGACATACACCTGTTCTGGGGAGAGGTCCTGCCCGTGCAGCCTGGCGGCCTTGGATATCCCCAGCCGGGTGACTTCGGTCCGATCCGGGGAGTCCGACCCGTAGGAACCGAAAACGAAGTATCGGTTGAGCTTGCCCGGTTCCATCTTGGTGCGCGCGGCGCCCTCCATGGCGCCGGAGACCACCCCGAGGATGATCCCGGCAGTGCTGAGCCGCTGGAGCAAATCCTCCGCACCGTCGAGGACCCGGTAAGCCTGCGACGTCCAGATCTCCTCGGACAGGTGCCAGAGATACTTCGCGTACAGTCGAGCCATCTCGTCGTCGCTCGGGTCCCGGCCGAGCACCGCACGGAAGGTCCCCCGGCCGACCTGGGGATCGGTCTCCCCGTCCGAGGTGTGCTTGCCGATGTCGGCGGCAAGCCCGTGCAACTGGTCGAACGCCCACGCCCAGCTGCGGCCCCCGGCACCCCCGCTGTGGATCAGGGTCTCGTCGATGTCGAACAACACGGCGACCGGTTTCGTCATCCTTAGCCGCCCCCTTCCGGTTTCTCGTCGTGTCCACCGAACTGTTTGCGCATCGCCGACAGCGTCTTGTCCGCGAACTCGTCCCGGTTGCGTGAGCCGAACCGCGAGTACAGCGCGGCGGTCAGCACGGGTGCCGGCACTCCCTCGTCGATGGCCGCGATGGAGGTCCAGCGGCCCTCACCGGAGTCGGACACCCGCCCCGCGAAGCCCCCAAGCTCCGGCGACTCGTGCAGCGCGGCGGCGCTGAGGTCCAGCAACCAGGAGCCGATCACGCTGCCGCGTCGCCATACCTCGGCGACCTCGGCGATGTTGATGTCGTATCGGTAGTACTCGGGACTCTCCAGCGGGGCGGTCTCGGCGTCTCCGTCCTGCGTGCGGGTGCCGATGTCGGCGTTGTGCAGGATGTTCAGGCCCTCCGCGAGGGAGGCCATCATGCCGTACTCGATGCCGTTGTGGACCATCTTGACGAAGTGCCCGGCGCCGGTGGGCCCGCAATGCAGGTATCCCTGCTCCGCCGGTGCGACCGCACCGCCGCGGCCTGGGGTGCGCTCCGCGGTGCCGACACCGGGGGCCAGCGATTCGAAGATCGGTTCAGCTTGAGCGACGGCATCGGTGTCGCCGCCGATCATCAGGCAGTACCCACGGTCCAGGCCCCACACGCCGCCGCTGGTGCCGCAGTCCAGCAGCCGGATGCCGTGCTCGCCCAGCTGTTTCGCATGCCGGATATCGTCGCGGTAGTAGGTGTTCCCGCCGTCGATGATGGTGTCACCGCATTCCAGTGCATCGGCCAAATCGGCTATAACAGATCTGGTGATCTCTCCCGCTGGCACCATCACCCAGACCACGCGTGGGGCGGTGAGCTTCGCCGCCAACTCCTGCACCGAGCCGACCCCGGTCGCGCCCTCGCCGGCCAGCGCCTCGACGGCCTTGGGAGCATGGTCGTATACGACGCACTCGTGGCCGTCACGCATCAGCCGTCGCACGAGGTTGGCTCCCATACGACCCAGGCCGATCATCCCCAACTGCATCTACGTCTCCTTGTTCCAGGCCGCCACCACATTTCCCGCCCTAAACGTAACCCGCGCGCTGGGGGTGGCGTATCGGTAACCGGGTGACCGACCATCACGCGGGGACGCTGCTCTCGGTAAAGGTAGGCCTGCCCGAGGACGTCGACTGGCATGGCCGGACCGTATACACCGGCGTGTGAAACGTCCGGTCGAGGGCGAGTTCGACCGCATGGTTGTCCGCCGCGAACGGGGCAGCCTCCACGTCGAACTCGGCGACAACGGAGCACCGTAGTGTGGGTGTATCAGCACGTCAGGGAGGTAGGCGCGCTATGCCTGTCAGCGACAGGAACGGGTCACGCGCTCATCCGGGTGAGCTCGGTGCCGCCATCCGAGAGCTACGGGAGTCGCTGGGTTGGTCGCAGTCCCGGCTCGCCGCCGCGTTGTGCGAAGTATCCGATCACGCGACTGTGACTCGTGAGAACGTTTCCCGCTGGGAAACCGGCAAGCGTGTTCCCGGTGCGTGGTGGCTGCGTCACCTGGCCACAGTGTTGCAAGTCCCCATCGAGATCTTGGAGCAGGCTGGCGTGGATCGTCGCCGTTTTCTCACCAATGTCGTCGCCGTGAGCATCGCCCCGCTGGTCGCCTCTGATCTGATCGAGCATGGCTTCGCCGCCGCGCTCCACGGTGACTATCCCGGCGTGGATGACTGGGGCGAAGCAGTCGCCACCTACGGCCGCGATTACATGACCTCAGGTGCCAGTGAGATCCAGAAACGGCTCGCCGCCGACCTCGTCGTCCTTCAGCAGCAGCTCGACACCGCCTCCCTCTGGGCTGTTGGCGCCAAACTGGCGACCCTGTATGGGAAGACGTTTCCGGGTAGCGACGGCGCGAAAGCGCTCACCTGGTATCGACACGCAGCCACGTTTGCCGACCGATCCGGGGATCAGGACACCCGGGTTTGGGTACGGGGAAGGGCAGCAATCGCGTTGGGCTATGAAGGCGCGTGTCTCGACGCCGCCGATTTGTTGGCCGACCAGGCCATCGCCCTAAGTAAGCGGCGGTCTATTGGTCGACTCAACGCAATCATGGGCAAGGCTCACGTCGCTGCGATCCGTGGTAAGTCTCACGCAGCGATGGTGCTGCTAGATGAGGGACGCAGGGTATTCGACGCTGCTGGCTCCGATGATGCCGAATCCGATTATGCGGTGCCGTGGTGGCGATTCAATGTGTTCATCTCGCTGATGGCTGCACGGCTGGGTGACGAACCCCTGGCCCTCCAGGCTCAGGATGAGGCAGCGCGAGCCCTTCCGGAGTCGCTTCCCCGATTCCGTACCCACCTGGAGATGCACCGAGGCCTGATGCTCGTCCGCGCCGGAAATCGCGATAGCGGAACGGAATATGCGCGCGCCGCGCTCGACGGGCTGCCAGCGGAGAAGCACTCTCTCACACTTCGGATGCTGATGACGGAGATCGAACGCTCCTGACCGGTGCGGCCACTACGTTGGCCACTCCCGCGAGCGCATCTTCTCATCCAGAGTGAGCTGCATGCACCCCGACATCAGCGAAGCGAGACGTTATCGCCGAGTGGTCATGACCACCTGCCAGACCCACGCCGCAGCTGGGTTCAGCAACCTGCTGGTGACCAAGGAGGACGGAGCCATCGTGCTGAACCCGCACGTCGCGAACTGCTGTGTACTGCGGCTGGACGAGAAGGCCGCGACGGCGCTGCTAGCCATCCTCCGGGAGTGGCTCGGATGAGTCACGAGCATCGAGCGAGCCAGCCCTGGCAAGGCGGTCGCACCGATCAACAAGTTCGTCCTGGATGACCCCGAGGCCAAGCACGCAGTGGAGGACGAGATCCCCGGCCGGATGGGTGAGCACGAGGAAATCGCGGCCGCGGTGGCTTGGACGGCCAACGGCGAGGCGAGCTACGTCACCGGCACGACCATCGTCATCGATGGCGGGATGTCGCTGTATCCGAAGTTAGTCTGATGCGCTCAGCCAGCCCGTAACCGGGCGCCCCAACGGGTCGTGACCGCCTCGCCCGGTGCTAGCCGGCGAACTCCCTGCCCGGACTGGAAGGCATTCGGCGGGCAGGTCATCGGCTCGGCGCCCAACCCGAGGCGGCGACGGTCCGGGCTGAGCGTGTCGCCGGTGTAGAGCTCGACGATCGGGTAGGTGCCGTCCACCCACAGCTCGACACACCGGCCGTCCGGTCCCTCCAGCCGGACCCACGCCCGCCCCATCTCGTCCCGGGCGAGGTCGGTGAAGGCGTAGTCGATCCGCAAATCACCTAGAGGTCGAGGCTCGGAGAAATCGAACCGCCCGCCGGCCACCGGCTCGACCCCGGTCGGCAGCTGACGGATCGGGTCGGTGACGATCCGGCCGCCGGCCGTGAAGCTCAGCACGGCATCATCGATCACACCGCTGCCGGGTGAGAGGTATGGATGCTGCCCAGCGCCATAGGGGCAATTCCGCTCGCCCCGGTTGGTCGCCGTGGTGGTGACCGTCAAGCCGTCATCATCGAGGAGGTAGTCCACCTCGACGTCGAGCAGGAACGGATAGCCGGTCAGGGGATGCAGCCGGGTACCCATCGTGACCCGGCTGGGTTCTTGGCGCACGGCGTTCCAGGATCGCCAGCGCAGGAAGCCGTGGATCGCGTTGCCCTTGTCCGGTTCGGTGATCGCCACCTGATAGTCGACACCGTCGAACCGGTACCGCCCGTCGGCCAGCCGATTGGGCCAGGGCACCAGCGGAGAACCGTGCGCACCGTCGCACATCGCGTCCAGCGGGAAGGAGTCGAGCACGGGCCGCTCGCCGACCCGATACTCCCGTACCCCGCCGCCGACCTCCACCACCACGGCGACCTGTTCGCCATGCCGGATCGTGTATTGGCGCCCGGACGGGGGAATGCTCGTAGGGTCCACGTCGGCCTCAGGTATTCATGGCAGTGATGTGATCATGGGTTTTTGGGGTGTCGACACGAGGAAAGGTGTCCGTGAACTGGGACAATGCGGATTGTCGAGATCTGCATGAACCCGGGGAGGGGACACCTTTCAGGTGAAGGCTACAGGTGGTCGCGGACAGGTGGGCGAACCGCGCTCAACCGTCGAAGTAAACTTCGAGCTCGCTGATCGAGGTGAAGTGCGCGTTGCCGCCCGGGCTGCCGACGATGCGGACCCCGTCGCCGGAGGTGTTGGCGAAGGTCAGCGTGAACCGTCGGGAGGGACCCGCGTTGGCGTCGTAGGGGTAGGCGGGGTTGACCGCGAGGCCGGTGACGGTTGTCCAGACGAAGTTGTTTCTGACCTGGACGGTCAACCCGCTGGCGAACCAGCCTCCGTCGGGGAACATCGCTCCGGTCGTGTAGACGACCCGGTCGAGGTTGTACGGTCTTGACCAGGTGATGCCCCAGCGGTCGGCATCCTTGGGCGAGCCGTCCCAGCTGTCCTCACTGGCCGACGGATTGCCGTCGTTGAGGTAGGCCAGTTTCCCGTAGTGGGAGGTCTTGTCGATTGGTACCGCGTCCCCGGCTCGTGCCAGGTTCACCAATGGGTTTGCCGGGTTACTCGGAGTGCCCGCTTGATACGGGCTGACCGTCAGCGGACGCAGCGAGAGCTTGTAGTTGTCGCTTCCTCCGCCGAGTCCGGCGAACCAGTTGCACTGCATCCACATCTGCCGGCCGTCGGCGCTGATGAACTTGGACGGCAGGGTTGTGGCGTACCCGCCGTTCTTGGGCCCAATGGTCGAGCCATCGCCCCACCAGGGATATGGCCCGAAGTCCTTGTGCAAGAACAGGTTCCACGGACCCCACGGATTCGGTGCCTCATAGAACTCGTGGGTGAACTCGGTCCAGGACGTATAAAGGTAGCGGCGCAGCGGGGCGTTGTAGACGACACCGCCCTGCGACAGGACTGAACAACCGTCCGAGGTTACCGTGCCCGGATACTCCCGGCGCTCGTCATGCAGCACCGCGACCCTGCGGCCGATGTCGCTGCTCCAGGTGGGGGCCCCGGAGCCGTCGGTGCCGGTGAAGAACTGCCAGCTCGCGCGGTTTTGAATGGAGCCTTTCGGTACTCGTGCCAGGTAGAGGTTCTGCGGATCCGCAACGGTATTGCTGTACGAGTCGCGCCAGTTGTTGTCCAGTCCATAGGCGTAGACGTAGGCCGCGCCGCCCGCGCTGAGCACCGAAGCGTTGCGGTTGCTCTGGCCGAAGTCCAGGAAGAAGATCGTGGTGAAGACGTGGCTGGTGAACATCGGCGCAGTGGTCATCCGCCAAGTCCTGCCGTAGTCGGTAGAGACCGACACGCTCGCGGCCGGGGCGTCGTTGAACTCGAGGTTACCCGGTCCGGTGCAGAGGTCCTGTACGGCCAGGTACAGCTCGTCACGGCCGTCGGCATTGCCGTCAACGGCGACCATTCCCGTGGGCTTGCGGTTGTAGTTGCCGGCGGTCCAGATCTTTCCTACCCGGCTCCCACCACTGAGCCGGACGCCGCTGATACCGGTCGGCGGCGTACCGGTGACCTTGTTCACCACGATGTCGGCGAAGTCCTTCGGGTTCGTTGAGAAGCCACGGCCATCCCCGTTGGCCGAGTAGAGCGCGCCATCGTTAGCCCAGCAGCTCACCCAGAGGTCGCCGTCACTGGCGGTGTTGACGGTGGCTCGATAGGGAATATCGGCTGTAGCGAAGAACTGGCTGGTGGGTTCGACCAATGCGGCGGAACGCTGTGCTGACGCGAGTTGGCCGGTGAAGTCGAATTCGCCGTCAGCGGCTCCGGCGAGGAAGGCCGACCATTCCTCGGCGTCGAAGCACAGCGCGACAGTTGTGTGGAGTGACTTCACGAGGGTGTCGGTGCCGATCTTGGTGATGGTGGCTACGCCGTTCGTGGTAGCTACAC
>JBOHFC010000407.1:0-35372 GCA_050701375.1 Pseudonocardiaceae bacterium | reverse complement strand
GGCGGACAAACGGGCCGCCCTGACGGATTGGTTACTACGCAACACCACTGGCGCAGAACGGATCCGAGCCGGAATCCCCAAGGAATGGAAAGTTGCCGACAAAACCGGAACCGGCGATTACGGAAGGGCCAACGACACGTCGCCATCATCTGGCCGTCGACCTCCCCACCGCTCGTCGTCGCGATCATGTCCGATCGCACCGGATACTGTATGACGCCGAACCACGCCCCACCCTCATCGCGGAGGCAACCACCTCCCTCATTCCCACACTGACCTGATCACCCAGATCACGAACTACTGCCGGAGTACTAGCCCCCGGGTGGGTCCCGCTTAGATTGCCCGGGTGGTTCCGGCTTCGGTTGACATTCTCACCGAACAATGCGCGTTCACGCGGGCTGGCCATTCGGTGCCGCTCGCCGTCCATCGACGCGGCGGCCAGCTCCAGCCCTTGTCGAACGTGGCTAAGTCAACAGCCTGATGCGCCATGGCTCATACGGGCCGGCCCAACAGTC
The DNA here is from genome assembly GCA_050701375.1 of Pseudonocardiaceae bacterium. GTDB lineage: Bacteria > Actinomycetota > Actinomycetes > Mycobacteriales > Pseudonocardiaceae. The sequence goes on along the minus strand of JBOHFC010000407.1, from coordinate 34,860 downwards.
TCGCGTGGTCGATGAGGAGCGGGTGATCTCGGTTCCATAGCCCTGACCGAGCTCATGCCGCTGTCCGTGCGCGGTGCCGACGCCAGCCGTGTCGTGATAACTGGGCGGGTCTCTCTGTGGATCCCAGCGCTGGCGTGTCGGCGTGACACCATGTGTGACGCGAACTCCCGTCCACCGCAGCTGCGATGGCCACCTGAATGATCGCTGTAGACATTGAAGCCGCAGCTAGCAGCCATGGTCAACACGGAGGGGGAGTCTTGTAAGCGGTAGGTTCGGAGTTCGCGTCCCCGCGTCGGCTCCGGTTTGACCAAGGAAGATACATCCCTGCCCTGATCATGAACGGTCCGCGTGAGAACACTTGTGACGCGGATCGTGTTCGGCTGCGATCCGTGACGCGATCACAGGGGCTTGTTGCGCGTTCCCCTGCCAGCATCAACGAGTTACCGAGGCGGTCGCATGATTGCATGCCGTAGCCTCCAGGTGTCACAGTACCCATGACGGTGCGGCCGCGTACGGATGCTGGGGGACACTGTGCACTTCTCGGAGTACCAGCGAGCGGCACGTGATACGAGTCAGCTCAGGCTAGGCGGCCCACAAGGCGCCATAGCTCCAATGCTCGGTCTCGCCAGTGAAACTGGCTCCATCCTCAATGTCTACAAGAAGTATCTCCGCGACGGCATCGATCTCAGCGCTAACCTGGACCTCTTGCGGGAGGAGCTTGGTGACCTTCTCTGGTATGTGGCAGCGATCACCACCGCCTGTGGACTAGATTTGGACGAGATTGCCGAAGCCAACCTTGAGCGCGCGAGAGATCGTTATCTTCCTCGAATAAAGACACCAGACTTCAGTACTTTGCCAATCTTCGATGCGAACTACCCTGAGCATGAACGTTTTCCGCGTCGATTGATCATCGAGTTCACCGAGAACGACGTCCAATCGGGCAGGCCTGTATCAAGGATGAGGATAATTAGTGCCGAGCCGAACGTATTCATTAATGGTCCGGTCGAACTCGAAAGCGGCAAGTTGGCCGGATTCCCCGTCGGCGCCGAGTTGGGGGACCTACTAACAGACAATTCGCGCCAGGCTGACGCGTACCGATATCATGACGCACTTCACCTCGGTTTTATGGCGGTGTTGGGCTGGTCGCCAAATACCCGTTCATTGCTACGACTCAAGCGCAAATCCCACCCAATGACTGATGAGTGCGAAGACGGGGCGCGAGCTATTTTCTCCGAAGAGGGCCTGGCGGCCGTCTTATCTCGGCTAGCTAAGCGACGAATGGGTTTTCTTAGTGAGATGAGTGTCGATGGAGAAGTAATTGACGTAGTCAAGGCTACTTCGGTCGACCTAGAAGTCGAACCCACGCCAGCGTGGCTCTGGCGACGGGCCATCTGTCATGGTTTTCGAGCACTGCGAAGTCTTGCGGAAAACAGAGGTGGATACCTAATTGCTGACCTCGACGCTCGCACGCTCACATATGAGAAGGTGCTCTGATGCACGGAACTTTCGCGAAACAGTGCGGAAGCTTCATCGTGGCAAGGACGCAGCCCACAGGGATGCATGGAAGAAGCGCGGCGAGGTGCTGAGCATCATCGCCAACGTTGCTCATAAAGTAGATAGGCTTGAATACGTGCGTGATGGCTGCTCAGCCACACACGATAAATCACTTTTTGATACTGCGATTGACCTCCTGATCCACACGTTCAAGTACCAAACAGATCTAGCCGACAAAGACAAACTGGTTGCGATTACTCTGTTTGCGCAGGGCGGTGTTGCACCTCCGGGCAGCGACGGCCCAGCAGGATTTGAATCGTTGCTGACCGACATCAATCTCATGCATATTGACCAAATCAACGAGGACCGCGTGAGTGTGCCAGCTTCAAATTTATGCATCGTCTTCGCTGATGTCACGACATGCATCGGGACCGGTGCAACGGGCCCGTTACGACGCGGGCTGAGCGAGCGGCCATGCTGACCCACGCGACTGTGGTATTGGTCGGTTCGTTGATGTATGAGCCTCCCGAGCTGTACCGTGAATCCCTACGTCCCAGTCTGGATGCGCACGATGCGAATTGAGGACTACGCCAAGCTGTTGGAGGACGTTGAGCACGAGCTCTTCAGCGGGGCGCGCTCGGTTGGTATTCTTGGACTAACCCCCGTGACGACGCAGCTTCTTCGATCGCTGGCGCCGTCCGGTCTGGTACAGGCTGTGCAAGCCGTGTATGTTCCGGAAGGAGATCCCGGCCTCACCTCACCACTTATCGTCCCGGTACGATGGTTTGAGGCGCTGGCAAGAGCGCAACATGACGTGTTGGTCATTGCAGATGACGCCAAGAAAGAAGACCTCTTGCTCATGGCTCTACCCTTTATAAAGGGAATACCGAAGGTCGTCGTGGCCGGCTACGGGCACCTCGCGTTTCGAGACGAGCTCTTCTTTGAGGAGCTTGGTCAGCTCCTTGTGCCATCACTGGCTAATGGCTACCCCAATACGTTGACGCACTTGTACCAATGTCTCGCGAATGCAGCCCGACTGGGCATTGATGGCGTGGTCGCCGAATTTGGCATGTTTAAAGGTGGCACCACGATGTTTCTCTCGCGCATAATCGAGAAGCTCGGCATGAATTGGTTAGTAGTTGGTTTCGACACCTTTGGGGGATTTCCGCCGCGCCGCAGCCCACTTGACATGTATGATCATCCAGATTGTGCGTTTGCGGATCTGCCGGCCGTGAAGCGTTATCTTAATGGCAGGAACATTGAGATCGTGGTCGGCGACATAGTGGAGACTTGCAACCGGCTGGACGATGAAGAGCTCATACTTAGCTTCATCGACACGGACAACTACAACTCTGCCAGGGCGGCCCTTGAAGTGGTACAGGACCGGACAGTTGTAGGCGGCGCCATCGTCTTTGATCATTTCACCGGGGTTGACCGCTTTCGATACACGCTAGGCGAACGTATCGCAGGCAGTGTCTTGCTCGGAGACTTCCGTTACTTCCACTTGCACGACACGGGCGTCTTCTACCGGCAGTGCTGACCATGATGCAGTAAGGTAGGACGATGAAGCATCCACCTGTACCCCGACAAGGCATCTATGAGCTGTACTGGTACTTCGCCTCTGAACGACAACGCGCCTTTGAGCGGCGCGTTGCTGGCGAAGAATGGCCATGGACCGACGACTCGATCTTGCAGGAGTATAAATTTTGCAACGTGTTTCGAGCCGCCGATCGTGTCAGCCAGTACATGATCCAGGATGTCTGTTACCACCAGGAAACATGCTCGCCAGAAGACAGACTGTTTCAGATCGTGGCCTTTCGGACTTTTAGTAAAATTGACACGTGGCGAACAGTGCAAGAGGTACTTGGCCGCTATCCGAGATTGGATGATCTAGCCAGTGGTGCGTTCACAAAATCGCTTGAGGAAGCCAAGTGCGTCAACGGTGGCCTCTACACTGGCGCATTTATCTTATGCGCCACCGACGCGTACGGCCAGAACCTGAAGCACTTAAATCACGTCGAGCTGTTTCGGGATATGTTCCTGACGGGCAGGCTTGGCAAGAAGCTACTCGCAGCCAGGTCGCTTCGGGAGGTTTACAATCTACTCCACGAGTATCCGCTGATGGGTGACTTCATGTCGTACCAGATCACTATTGATCTCAACTATTCCGACCTTATCAATTTCAGTGAGAACGAATTCACCCAAGCCGGCCCGGGAGCACTCAGGGGGATCAAGAAATGCTTTGAAAACTTAGGCGACTTCACTCCAACTAATTTAATCCTCTGGATGGTTGAACATCAGGAAGAGGAATTCGCACGCCTTAACCTGCCATTTAATGGACTATGGGGACGGCCGTTGCACGCCATCGACGCTCAGGGCTTATTTTGTGAAACCGATAAATACTGTCGCGAGGCGGCGCCTGGGCTAACTAGCGCCAGGAAACGGATCAAGGCGCGATTCGCTGCAACACTGAAGCCACTGCAGCTTTTTTTCCCACCGAAGTGGAGGATAAACGCGAAACTGCCTTCAGGATTAGTTTTTGGTCAACCCGGCAGACTCTTGCCGCAAGATCCAGGTCGAGTGAGTTCGGGCGCCCTTGGGCAATCGGAGGATCGAAGGAACGGGAGTCTTCACAGCAATCGCCCTCGCCTCGGCGATCGCAGCGACCGTGCGCCTGCTGTCGGTCCGTGCCACGAGTAGGACGTCCTGGGGGCCTTCGGCGTCACTCTCGTCGTTTGAACTGACTGGGGGCGTGGAGTGCCTATGCGCCGCTGAACTGGCTGGGTCTGACCTTTGGCGGAGCTCGGGGCGCTGCCGTCGGTTACCAGACCCTTGACAGCGATGTCGGGAAACCCGACACTGCATGTATGGGTTCTCCGACGGGTTCGCAGGGTGGCGAGTTCGCCCATCTGTTTGGGCCGTGGGGAGCGACTTCCTCCGCAACCCAACCGCGGTCGGCTGCCACGGCAGAGGGTGCAGCGCCTCGGCGATCAGTAGCCGCCGCGATGCAGGCCGCCGACGCCGATGTACTTCGTGGCTGCGATGTCAGCGGGATGGAAGATCAGATCCTCGCTATCCTCGCCGCGGCCCAGCGCAGGTCGGTTGCTGAGCTTGCGGCCGGGCAACGGGCCCCGGATGGAGGGATAACGATAGACAGCATGAGCGCCGTGTTTGTCTGTTCCATCATCAACCGCACCCTTGAAGGTGGGGTTCTGCGACGCCTGGCCGGCGCCAGTCAACCCGCTGACTTCGTAAGTACCCGCACCCTAGCCGGGTTGCTGCATCGGCTACGGAAGAATCAGGCCGCATGATGCAATCACTGACCCCGCAACAGACGATCTCGTCCGCATGGGCGGCTGCGCTGCGTGCGACGACTAACGTGCCGTCAGGCCGGGTTCTGCACATGATCACGACAATTGAACAACCAGGGCTGCCCGACCCGAGCCTGGTCGACCTCATCGATGCCGCGACGACACCTGCCCATCACAGCGTGTCCACCGTGGCAAGTACCGTATTCCCGTCGAGCACGTACTCCGATCCGGGGCTGGTCTGGCGCCCGGATTTGTCCGCCGGCGAGGAGCAACTACTCGATGACGCCGCGCAGGATCTCTATGACTCTTACCGCTTCATGCTGCCAACGATCCTGACCGCGCCCGGCAACGGCCAGGGAACGTACTTCGGGCGGTTAGTCTCATGGCCCGGTAAGACGGGCGATGGGTACAACCAACTTGAGGTGCGCGTCCGCCAACTCAGATATCAACGGCGCCGGAACCATTCCTCGGCCAACGCAGCCGACATGGTTATCGACGGGTTGGCGGAGCATGATTCTGGCGAAGTCGACGGACTACAAGTCTACAAGACCACCGACGAACGAACTCGGGCATTTCCGTGCCTCGTCCATATCGACCTGAGCGTGCTACACAATCGACTGAGCCTGCTTGCAGTGTATCGACACTGGCACATGATCACGAAAGCTTATGGCAACCTAATCGGCCTCAGTCGTCTTCACAATTTTCTTGCCCAGCAATCCGGTTACGAACTCGGGGAGATGGTCGTGCACGGCACCGTGTCGAACGCACAATTCAACGACTTTAGTGTGCGACGCGTCCGCCAGCTTGCAGCGGACGCTGAGGCTGTCCTGTCCGGCGTTGCCTCATGAACCTCGTGCTGCGATCCGGAGTCGACCTGGTCGACGTCCACCGCATAGCTGGTCTGGTTGAAGCCGGCGGGGACACCTTCGTCAGCGACGTCTGGACAGAGGGCGAGCGGGCCTACTGCGAAGGAGTTCCGGAACGCCTTGCCGGGCGGTGGGGAGCGAAAGAAGCCGCAATGAAGGCAATCGGCCTCGGCTTCCCCGACGTCAGCTTCCGCGACATCGAAGTGACCAGTTCAGTCGGCCACCAACCACGACTGCATCTTCACGGCGCAGCGGCCGCCGCTGCCGAGGCGCTGGGGCTGAGCGACTGGTCGGTCAGCTTAAGCCATGAGGGCGGCCTGGCAGTCGCGTTCGTCATCGGAACCGGAACGAGCACACGATGACTCACGACGGCCGCTCCGAGCCCAGAGCCGACGACGAACACCGAGTTATGGCCAGCCGCCTGCGCGAGGCCCGCGAAACGATCGGCCTGACTCAGGCCGACACCGCATCAGCGCTGGGTATTCCCCGTTCTAGTGTCGTTGCGCTCGAGGCTGGAAAACGCAAGGTGACTGGGCTGGAGTTGCGTCGTTTAGCCCGGCTGTATCGGCGCAGCGTGGCCTGGCTCCTCGGCGAGGACAGCGACGAGAAAGAGGTCGCCGACCAGGCCCTCTATCGGGCGACAGCAGAGCTGAGCGAGAAGGACAAAGAGCAGGTGATCCGCTTCGCCCAGTTCCTCGCTGCCCAGCCTCCGGCTGACGTTTCCCCACTAGGGGGACCGCGTCGACGGCCGACGCCACCTGGCGGCACGTGATGATGGGACCAGGGCGCCTTGACGCCATCGTCGAGGCCGACCGAACCCTCGACTTGCTCGACATCCCGAAGGATCAGCCTGTCGACGTCTTTGCAGCGCTCAGCGCGCTCGGCTTGGAACTGGCCATCGTTGATCTGGACGGGTTGCTTGGTGCGATGCTGCCACATGGCCAAGGAGGGGTCCTCATCACCTCCAAGCGTGGTTCTGGTGTGCAGCGCTACACAGCCGCACACGAAATCGGCCATTGGATGTTGCACCATCCCGGCCCGTCAGTCGATGGGGAAGCCGAGATACTGTTCACACCGTCGAGTGAGCGAGAACGGCAAGCGCAGATGTTTGCCGCGTATTTCCTCATGCCGCCCCCGCTTGTCGATGAGGTTGTTGCACGGCACGGCTTGCGGCACGGTCAAGTCATGCCTGAGCAGCTCTACCTCGCTAGCCGCGACATGCACGTCAGCTACGAGGCGGCGGCATGGCGCCTCGTTACTCACAAGGTGATCAAGAGTCGTGAGGTGCCAACCCTGCTGCACGTGAATCGCCTTGACGCGATGAAACGTGCTTTTCGCGGCCGCCGGCCCGCTGACGGCAACGCCGATCTCTGGCTTCGAGAGTACGCCTCCCAGCACGAGCGGATCGAAGTTGACCAACACGACGAAATCGTCGTCCAGCTGCCCGAGAACCGGACCTCTGGATGGCAGTGGCTCAACGCTACCCAATTGGTCGAGCGTGGCCGAGGCACGCGACGACCCCGTCCTCACCCGCCACACAACCGCCCAAACACCGTGACAAATGACGCGCCAATCCCAGTTACGCTAGGACCACGGCGGGCGGCCGACGTGCGCGCTGCCCTCGACCTGTTCGCACACGTCGAACCCACATTGGAGTTGAGCCATGATACCGACGCAGACGTAGTCACGGTCGTGGCAGACACTTTCGACCCTCCGGGTATTCCGAGCGTAAATCGTCAACTCGTCCAGCTGCGGAGGCAGGTCGCATCGGCCGCGGCACCCTCCGAACCCACTCACCGCGGCGCTGAGGCGCTGGATCCGCGGGTTGGGGGAACAGGTCGACGTACAGTCGTCTTGCGTTGCAATCACGCCGGCGAATGGACGTTTCAGCTCGAGTACACCCACGCCTATGATCCCAATGCGCTCTCAGCCTTGAACTATGTGTTGACGCTCCGGGTGCACCTTGCACCGGCTGCGGCCTACCGCTTTGCTCGCATCCACAATGCCGATCTAAATCTGAGGCTGGACGGAGACCCGGATGAAAACGCCGTCTACAGCGTGGTCAACGCGTGATCTCAGCTGAACAGCGTCTGGCGCACCGCCGGGAGGCTGCGCGTGCCCGACCGGCAGTCGATCTCAGCGGCCACGCCATCAGCCCGCTAATTAGCCAAGGCCCCCGGCCTACCTGTGTGCCCTTCGCGCTGGCGTGCGCGCACGAGGCCGCTCTCTCCTTCAACGGGCGTCGGTTCCACGCCGCGATCGAACCAGTGTGGTGGTCGATGGACGACAAAGGCCAAACCAGCCCGGACGGCGTCCTGCTCTGCGACGCGGGCGCGGCTCTGGCCGACGTTGGCCACTGTCTCCAGCGGCACTGGCCTTATGACGACACCCTCGGCTACCGCAGTCAGCCACCTCCCGAGGCGGCGGGGCTGCCTCCCTGGCGGCTTGCGCGCTTACGTTTGCTGATTCTCGCCCACGACGGCGTCGAAGACGCGATGGAGGACCTGCTCGTCGCCGGGAATCCCATCGTCGTCGTGCTCGAGATCACTCACCCCTTTCTGGCGCCAGACCTAGACGGATACGTGGCCGTACCCGACATCCGGGCCCCAAGCGGCGGTTATCATGCCGTGACAGTCCTCGGAGCGTGGACTGATCCGGCGCACGGCCGAGTCCTACTCGTCCGAAACTCCTGGGGTGAGTGGTGGGGCGCCGCCGGATACTGCCTGCTCCCCGTCGAATATCTCGTCGCCTACGGTGCCCAAGCCGCCTACGTGGAAGTCATCGCGAATACCCGCCCATAAGCCGCCGTTGTCGTCGCGGCTCACCCCCTCGGGCCTACGCTGCTGACGTGGTAACTCAGCGGGCGGATGGCGGATGTTTGGGGAGAAGGTGATGTATGACAACCGGATCTGATAGGTGGTGCCGCGCTGGCGGATGCCCGTGAGATCCTTCGGAGCCTGCTTCCAACCACGTCACCAATGAAGAACAGAGCGAAGGAGAGGAGGCGAACGAAATGAGTATGAACCGACGACAGTTCGGCGGCGGATTGGCCAGCCTCGGCGTCGTCGCGGCTGGCCTGAGTCAAGTGCAGATTCCGACTAAAGTAGATTCGGCACATATAGGTTATTTCAACGCATCGGTCGAGAAACTGTACGCGAAAGATCAGAATGTAGGCGGTGGCGCGTTGGCACGTGACGGCCTCCGCTTATATTATCGGGCGCGTAAAATGCTGGATGAAGCCGACTACAGCGAAGCAGCTGGCCGCCAGCTCATGAGTGCAGCTGGAGAACTGGCCGTGTGCGTGGGCTGGCTCGCTTATGACGCGAGCGATCAGACTCTGTCACGAGACCTTTATTCTCAAGCCCGTCTGATGGCTGACCAGTCCGGAGATCACGGGCTCGCAATACAGGCCATGGAGAAAATGCCACTCCAGTCAGTGAACCTTAGTCAAAAGAGCGGACTCCGGGGCAGTGCCCGCGAAGCCGTGCGACTCAGCGAGCGCGCCACTGAGTTGGCACGCCACGATCCGTCTCCGCAACTTCACGCCCTGCTTGCGGCCCGGGAGGCCATCGCACACGCGGCCGACGGTGATCGCCAAGGGTTCAGCGTTGCCATCACGCGAGCGCGGCGCGAAGTAGATCGTGGATTCGCCGACGGCGCACCAGCTTGGTTGCGGTTTGTCACTCGCTCCGAAATTACAGGGCATGAAGCCAAGGGCCGTTCCTACCTCAGGGCCCCGGCAAAGTCGTGAGCCGGTGGCTGACCTGGGACAATTGGTAGTATCGACAGCTGTACCCGAGGTCTTGGGTGCTCGGCCGCTCGGATGAACTCGTGAGGGCCAGACAGGCCCGAGGCTCCGGGGTCGATCACAACTTCGGGCTGAGACGGCGTGTCACCAGCATGGATGCAACGAAGCTCCGCTAAGACGAACGATCCTCCAAGATCTATCCGTTTCGGGAGCTTCGTTGCGCGCGCAGTCTGCCACGTCCGGCACATCCACCCCTGATGACCCACAGCCGCAACTCTCGATCGGGTCCGGGGCTGTCGATCCCGGTCCTGGGGCGGGCAGTTGCCGTGACCTGCTCGACGCGCTGGCCGAGGTGGTCGATCCACGCAAGCGCCGAGGGATCCGCCACCAGCTGGTGTCGATCCTGGCACTGGCGGCGGCCGCGGTGGTCGCCGGCGCCCGGTCCTACGTCGCGGCCGGACAATGGGCCGCGCACGCCCCGCCCGGGGTGCTCGAGGCACTCGCGGTCCGGGTCCACCCCCGCACCGGGGCGTTCGTGGTGCCCTGCGAGTCGACCATCCGACGCACCCTGCAGGCCTGCGACGGTGACCACCTCGATGCGGTGCTCGGCGCCTGGCTCTACCCGCGGCTACCCACCGACGAGGTACTCACCGTCGACGGCGAGACGCTACGCGGCGCCAAAGCCGGCGACGGACGCGCAGTGCACGTGCTGGCCGCCATGCTCGCCGAGACCCGCACCGTGGTGTCCCAACGCGCGATCGGCCACAAGACCAACGAGATCACCGCATTCGCCCCGCTGCTCGACGGCCTGGACCTAACCGGGGTGCTGGTCAGTGCCGACGCACTCCACACCCAGCGGGCGCACGCCCGGTTCCTCGTCGAGAACAAGGACGCGGACTACCTGCTGACCGTCAAAGACAACCAGCCCGGCCTGTTCTCCCAACTCAACGCGCTGCCCTGGGCCCAGGCCCCGGTCGCTCACACCGAACACGACCGCGGACACGGCCGCATCGAACGACGCACCATCCAGGTCCTGCCCGCCCCGGACACGATCACCTTCCCACACGCCGCGCAGGCCTTCCTGATCGAACGTCAGCGACCTCCACGACAACCCCACCTCCGCAGTCGCGGTCCTCGGCCTGACCAGCCGCCCCGCCACCCACGCCGACCCACCACAAATCGCCACCGCGCTACGAAGCCACTGGAGCATCGAAAACGGCCTGCACTACGTCCGCGACGTCACCTTCAACGAAGACGCCTCCCGCGTCCGAACCGGCTCCGGCCCACGAATCATGGCATCGCTGCGCAACCTCGCCATCGCGGTGATCCGCCGAGCCGGCTACACCAACATCGCCGAAGGACTGCGATGGGCCAGCTACAGCTTCGACCACCCGCTCACCATGCTCGGCCTCACCTGACTTTGCCGGGGCCCTCGTTCCTACCTGGGAGACCATACTTCAGCCTCGGAGCTCTATCGGTCGAGTTTGAACGTGACACTGGGCAGCCGCAACCGCGCCAAACTATCGCGCCCAACTAGCTGCCACTTTGGCCGCCAGTGGTGATGTCTATGGTGCAGTGACCGAGGGGACGGCCGTGCTTCCGACGCTAGACGCTGGCGGCGTTATTTCTCCTAGAACCCTCGCAGAACTTCAACCTGTCCGTCTAGCCGCGGCGCAAGACCCAAGGGGTGAAGAATTCTGCGCTTATTATGACGGGATCGGAAGGATTACAGCATGAACGAACAGGCCAACAGCCCCTTGGAAGCGAACGAAGTTAACTTCCGTCGCTTCGGTGCTGCCGAGGCTCGGGGGCTTCGAGACACAGTCGAAGCTGTATATACACGCTCGTACGTCGCGGCAATCACGAGCGGCGATCCATTCGACAGCACAGAAGCGTTTATGCACCGGTTTGACTCCTACGCCTCTCAACCCAACTTTGATTTAGTCCTGGCTTATCGAGATGGTGATGCCATTGGACAGACCTGGGGATGGCCGCTGACTGAGCACACGCAGTGGTGGGCAGGGCTACTTTCTGAGCCCGAGCCTGACTTCACAAACGAAGACGGCAATCGCACATTCGCCCTTTCTGAGATTATGGTTTCCCGGGAGTGGGCAGGACGAGGCGTCGCCCACGCATTACATGATGAACTGCTGTTGGCCCGCACATAATCACTAGCTACCCTACTAGTGGAGCCGGAAAATGTCATAGCTTATCGGGCATATCTACAGTGGGGCTGGCGCAAAGTAGCGCAATCGCGACCGGGATGGGACCATGCACCGACATTCGATGTGCTTATCTTGACGCTTGACAAAAAGAACAGATGAACAGCGAGCACGGACACACCCCCGCGTCGCGCCACCGGTCGTATGCGCCGCCCACGGCTGCTGAGCGGCCATCACCGACCCCGCAGGGTAGAGGTTTGTCCCGACGGTCCGAGCTCGCGGCGGACTGGGCGGATACCACGTTTGAGCCAGCCAGATCCGCGCCGAGTCGTGACCAGCCAGACCCAGGTAGCAGGCGGCCGCGGCGGTTGCCCCGGACCGGGAGCCCCACGTGCTCGCCAACGGGGGTGCTGCGGCCCTGTGCTGGCTCTGCCACTGGGACACCGGCCGCACCGTCACAATCATGCGGTTGGAATACTGGGTGCGGTCGCTCAGCGGAGGGGTCGGGGGGGTCGGGGGCGGATGTGGGTAAGGACGATCGGCGTCTCTACACGTGCCCGCAATGTAACGGCTCCCAGGTGGTCGTGAAGTGGAAACGGGCTGACGTGGATGAGGAACAGGAGATAGCGACGACGGAGTTGTGCCCCACGTGCGATGGCTCAGGGCAAATCCTTGGACCCTCGACATAGCCCCGCTGCTGTCTCACACTGACCGCATGCCGCGCACTGCGATCCTCTATGCCCGGTCGAATCGCCGCGAGAACCTCGACCGGCAGGTGCGGGAGCTGGAGGATTGGTGTGACCGCGCCGGCGTAGTGCCGATCAGCACGGTCGCCGAGGTCGCGATCGGCGTCCGAGCGTCACGTCGGTGCAGGCAGGTCTTGACCGACGTCGCCGCCGGCCTCGCGGATCTGGTGTTGATCCGGGATGTGGCGCGCCTGTCTGAGGACGCCACCCAGCTTGAGCAGATCATCAGCGAACACGGGTCCCGGCTCGCTATCAGCCGAGACGACCGGCAGCACTGACGCACGGTAGCCGTCGGACGATCGCTCCTGTGGTGTCTTGACAACCGGCGACCCGGCAGTACTGTTTCACCTATTGGTTAATTAACCAGGTGGTGTAGCAATATGATGGTCGACCAGCTCAGCCGAACCTTCGGGGCGCTTGCGGATCCCACCCGCCGGGCGATCCTGGCCCGGCTGTCCTCGGGCGAGGCATCCGTGACCGAGCTGGCCGAACCGTTCGCGATGAGCCTGCCCGCGGTGTCCAAGCACCTCAAAGTGCTCGAACGGGCCGGGCTGATCACCCGCGGCCGGGAGGCGCAGTGGCGGCCGTGCCGGCTCGACGCCGGTCCGCTGGCCGGCGTCGCCGACTGGGTGGATCACTATCGCCGGTTCTGGGACGCCAGCTTCGACCGCTTGGACGAGCATCTGCGCGAGATCCAGAGAGGAACCGAACATGCCTGACGCACCGAACGAGTTCACCATCACCAGGGTCTTCGACGCCCCGCGCGAGCTGGTGTTCCGGGCCTGGACCGACCCGGAGCAGCTGACCCGCTGGTTCGGCCCGCGCGGGCTGAGCACACCGCGCTCCACCATCGACGTCGACCTGCGCCCGGGTGGCCGGTGGCGCGCCACCATGATCGTCGATGCGGATGGCACCGAGTACCCCAGCGGGGGCGTTTACCGCGAGGTCGTCGAGCCGGCGCGGCTGGTATTCACCTGGGCCGAGCCGGGCGAGACGGACCCCAACCGGACGGCGCTGATCACCATCAGCCTGGCCGACCTCGGCGGCAAGACCGAAATGACCTTCCACCAGGCCGGACCCGCCGACGCCACCTCCGAGCTTCGCGCCAGCATGCACGACGGCTGGTCGCAGACGCTCGACAAGCTCGCCGAGTCGCTGGTCTCACACTGAGAGGACAGATCAATGAACCTGCCCACCGTGGTGTCCCGCGAGGAGTGGCTGGTCGCTCGCACTGCGCTGCTGGCCAAGGAGAAGGCGGCCACCAAAGCCAAGGACGCCCTGAATACCGAGCGCCGACAGTTGCCGATGGTCCGCGTTGAGAAGGATTACGTCTTCGACTCGGCCGAGGGCAAGCGCAGCCTGCACGACCTGTTCGACGGCCGCCGCCAGCTGATCGTCTACCACGCGATGTGGCTATTCGACGACGACCAGCTCTGCCCGAGCTGCTCGCTGCTGATCGACGGCCTGCCGCACCTGTCGCACCTGCACGCACGCAACACCACGCTGACCGTGGTTTCCCGCGGTCCACTGGCGAAGCTGCGCGAATACTGGCAGCGGATGGGCTGGACGGTGCCGGTGGTGTCGTCGGCCGGCAGCGACTTCAACTGGGACTTCAACGTCACCGTCGACCCCTCGGTGCGAGCCGCCGAGTACAACTACGCCCCGATGGACGGCGACTGGGCCGGTGAGCTGCCCGGCACCAGCGTCTTCTTGCGCGACGGTGACACCATCTTCCACACCTACTCCGGCTACGCCCGCGGCCTCGACGCCCAGATCGACGCCTACACCTACCTGGACCTGACCCCGCTGGGTCGCCAAGAGGACTGGGAGCAGCCACCGGGGCGCAGCAACGGGCCGTTCATGTCCTGGGTACGCCGCCACGACGAGTACGACCCCTCACCATGAGACCGGACTAGGCATTTTGTGAACATTCTGTTTCACTGTCCGCATGCCCACAAAATGCCCACACGTCGATGACCTGGCGGGGTTGCTGGCGCGGGTGATGCGGCGGGGGCTGCCGGTCACGCCGAGCCCGGAATTCGAGGAGCTTCTGCAGCTGCGCGGGGTCGGCGCCCGGGCGGTTGACCCTACGGACCGGGCAAGTCGCACTGCGGCGCTGGATGGGGTACTGCGCGGGCTGCTGGCTCGGTTCCCCGATGTCCGCTACGCGCCCGCGGCGCGAGCGTTGTTCGGGCTCGCGCCAGCAGAGCCGGGCCTGAACCTGACCACACGCCGCGCTGTTGCCGTCGCCGCGGCTGAGCACGAGGTCCATCACTTCCGCAAGCGGGTCGAGCCCCGCCTGCTCGTCGAGCTGGCCGCCGCGCTGCTCGCCGACGCCGACAGGTTCACCCACGCCCAGCTCGCCGCACCGCGGCTGGCGCCATGCGGAGCGCGGCAGCGGGTGGCAGCGGACCCGTTCGCCTGGGAAGTCACCGAGCAGGAAGAGGCCTTGGCCCGGGTCTGGTCGGCGATCTACGGGCTGCGGGCGGATCTGCTGGCCGTTGAGCGGCTGGTCAGCCTCGAGATCGACGACCAGCAGATCATCGCCCACATCGTGACCGCGGCCTGGCGGTGGGCCCTGGCCGACACCGCCGCACGCGCCTACTCCACCGCGTTCGCTGCCCCCGACAGAACAGGATCACCCGACAGGCGGGACGCCACCGTCGACGAACTGGTCTCGCTGGCCGGCTGGGCTCCGCGCCCAACAGGCCGGCCCCGGATTCCGGGCGGAGTTCCTCCGCAGTCTGGAGCGACTCGAGGAGATCCGGTGGTGGCTGGCGCCCTCGCACGGCGTCGTCCACGTCCGGCTGCCCTGCCCCGACTGCGGTTGGGCCGAGAAACGCGGTGACCGAACCCGACTGGTCTCCCTCGACGAGGACGGCGCGGTGTTCACAGCCACCTGCCTCGACCACGGCCGTTACGACGTCCACGTCGACCCGCCGCCCCTGACCCCTACCTCGATCTGGCCACCCTCTATCGAAACCTGGTCAAGGAACGCGCCCTCGGCCGCGACGCCGACGTGCTGCACGTGATGATGAAGGGCGGCGATTGGGCCTTCGGATCCCAGTTGGTCGGCGGCGCCCTGGGCGCCCTGAACACCCCGTCCCGACAGATGCCGCTACGTGTCTTCACCCCGCAGGTCCTCGCCCACACCGGGGCGAAGCTATCCAAGTCGCTACTGCGCGAACACGACCGCGGCATCCTGCCGGCCGACGTCGAGCCCTGGATGCTCGACACCACCACCTGGCCCGGGCACACCGACAATTACGTCGACGCCTTGCTCTGGCTGGTCGGGGAGCTACTCAGCGATCCCAAGCACTTCTTCCGCTCATTCACTGTCAAGGAGCTCGGCCGTCTCATGACCGCACGACCCGCAGACCTCGACACCCGCCCCCGCGCCCACGAGATGGGCATCTACAAGCGCTACTTCGACCTCATCGCCGAGCGGACGATCGCCCGCACAGCCACATCCTCACATTGCGGACATGCGCGGCACGTTAAGCCGCTGCTCACAGCAATGCTGACGTCCGGTGCGGTCGGAAAATTGGAGGTCAACCCCAGCGGCCAGTACGGATTCATTGAGCACACCACCGGAGCGCCCCTGACCGCCCAGCTCGCCGAGATGCTCGCTGGAGGTGACGCATGACCATCAACACTCGACGTCCACCATGGGCACCGGGTGTTGGAGATCGGCACCGGCACCGGGTATAACGCGGCGCTGCTGGCGCAGCGCCGCGGTGATGAATGGGTGTTCTCCGTCGATGTGGGCTCCAACCTCGTCGCGTCGGCACGGCAGCGGCTGGCCGCCATCGGGCGCCAACGCAGCTCACCGCCCAAGACGGCATCGAGGGCTGGCCCGACCACGCCCCTTACGACCGGATCATCGCCACCTGCTCCGTGCCTCGCGTCCCCTGGGCCTGGGCGAAGCAGCTCACCCCGGGTGGGAAGCTGCTCCGGCGCTGCACGCGCCGGACGGTTCCTGGTGCGACATCGACCTCACCACCGTCGAGGACGGCTCGCGGCGGATTCGTGACGGCGGCCCCGCCCGCTCTGGGAACAGGTCGAGCGCGCCTACCAGCGCTGGCACCAGTGGGATCAACCCACCTGGGAACGCTTCGGGGCTCACCGTCACCCCGGCGGTGGAGGAAATCTGGCTGGACGATCCCCATGGAGAACTCCGGTGGCCGGTCTGACCAGCAGCAGCGCCACGTCCATCACGAGATGAACCGTTGCCGGTGCAGGTACCGGGCGGGTGGTGGCACCGGTTCCCTGATGGTGATCCTTGGACTCGCCACCATCAGGGCTGCGTTCAAGTGCAGCGCTATGCGCGCTCTGTGACCTCGTCCGGTATGGCCGCGTAACCGGCGGAGCCGCCGACGAGGACGAGAGCGATGCCCGCAACCGTCGAGAAGAAGGCCACCGCCAAACCCGCCAGGAAGCAGAGCACGGCGATGCCGAGGCCGAGGTACCTAAGCGGAGTCACGCCGCCCCCCATTCCGGGCGATGCCGTACGAGAGCGCAATCAACACCACCGCCAGAGCGGGGAGACCGTCCCATCCAGTCGTCACTGCGGGAAACGGCGCAAGCCACCAGGTCAGGAGCGCGACCGCAACTCGCCCTCCGAGGTCCACGGCTCCGATTGTGGCCCATAAACGCCGCTGGCGGTGGAGCCGCGATCTATACGCTGGAGGGATGGCACCAACTAGCGGACACACACCGCGCTTAAACGTGGATATCGACGCGGATTTACCCACTGAGCCCGCTGAATGCGGTCTGTGAGCGGAGTCGCGCAGGCGCTGTGTCCATGCATCGAAGTGGGCGTCTGCGGTCGTCGACATCGATCCGCTCAGCGGGTGCGTTCACCGGCGCGCAGGGCAGCGACGGCCTTGGCGACGCGTGCGCTGCGCGTGTCGGGCTTTTTGGCATCCTCTATCCAGCGCACCCATTCCTTGCGGTGGGTGTAGGAGAGCGCATCGAAGAAGTGCTTCGCGGCGCTGTCCTGCGCGAGCGCGTCGGCGAGATCAGCCGGCACGTCGACCTCGCGCGGTGCAGCGTCTGGCTCAATGTCCACCTCGACCTGCTGGCCGGCGGCGACTCCGGCCGCGGCGCGGTTCCCCGCGCTGAGCGGCACGAAGAACCGCCCACCCATCACCGCCACCGTCGTCCGGTAGGTATGCCCACCGATCGAGATACTGACGGCGGGCCGTTTGCCCGAGCCGAGCGCGCCGATGACGTCATCAGGGATCGGCAGGCCGGTCGCGGTCTTGCCGCCCAGTTCGACCGTCGTGCGGAACCTCATGCCGCTGATTATGAGGCCGGCAGACCGCGCTGGGACACTTACGGCATGAGAATCTGGCCGCAGCTGACCGGTCGCGAGGAGGGTGAACTCGTCGTGGTCGAACCGCTCGCTCCGGAACATGAGGAGGGCCTCTTCTTCGCCGGCCAGGACCCCGACGTCTGGCCGTATCTCACGGCATTATCCCTACCCGGCGCAGACCCGCGAGCGCTTCGGTCGCTGGATGGAGCAGGCACTCACCGAGTCAGCCGCCGGGCGGGAGTGCGCCTTCGCGATCATCGATCGGCACAGTGGGACACCGATCGGCAGCACCCGCTACCTGGCCCTACGCCCGGAGCATCGACGGCTCGAGATCGGCTGGACCTGCGGTCAGATCAACCGATCGGCTGGCGACCCCGTGGACCCCGTGGACCCCGCGATTCGGCGATTCGGCGAGAGCAGCTTGGCACGGAGTCCGCCGATGTCTTCGACGACCGGCTACCCGCCGGGCGCCTCGGCGTGTCATCTCGGATCAGGTGGGGCATGGTAGCCACGGTCACCGGACCGTATGGCATCTCGATGGGCAGCTACCAGGAAGTCGCCAGGGCCGACGCGTCTGCCTTCACCGTCAACGGCGTCGACACGCGAGAGTTGATGACCCGTCAGATCTGGGGCGCCCGAGTGTTGCAGTCCGGCCGCCATCTGCCTGACTGCGAAGCCAATGAGCGATGGACCTTCACTCTGTTCGCCGGCGAGGACCTCACCCACGGGCTAGCCGAGTCCGGAACTGTCCTCAACGGACGAGTCCGATTCCGCCTCGGCAAACCGGATAGAGGCATCGGGTCAGCCCGCATCGCACCCACCATCGCTATCCCGTAACCCATCAGCGTTTCGGTCATCAGGGGCGACGGTGACGTGGTGCTGGCGCGCGGCCTTGGCCAGGGCGTCGTCGAAGGTGGCCAGGGTGGATGCGGTGGCCAGTGCGGTGGCCAGCGCGCAGCAATCGGGCAGTTTCAGTCCGGAGCTAGCCCGCAGGTTCGCTAATCGAAGTGGCTCGCCGTCCGGCCGATCCGCGACGTGGATACCGATCATTTGGAGGTCGGTGAGCATTTCCTGGCCGCGACCGGCCTTCACCCCGCCGACCAGAACCTCGGCCAGGTTCAGCGAGTGGATGACGAATCCCTGTTCTGCCGAGCGGCGGAGATACTCGGTTGCCGCCTGGTGATGCGGATCGCGCGGGTAGAGATGCGCGATCACCACGCTGGCATCCAGGGTGATCATTCGGGCCAGTCCTGACGCAGCTCGGCAAGGTGGTCAGCACCGAAGGCATCGGCGTACTTGCCGCTGCTCGCGTCGATCGCAGCTTGCCGCTTGTGGATCATCTCATTCTGCCCCTGCTCCAGGGCGATACGACCGGCATGGACCAGCCGCAGCAGCAGCTTGGAGCGCGGCTCGCTCGGCCACCGCCGTGCGGCAAGATCCAACGCGTGCGCGACGTCGGGGGTCTCGGTGATCTGGTGGCGTGGCCGGGCAGTCGGCATGCTGCAAGTGTACCACCTTCAGGCAGGTGGTACACTTACGTGGTCCCACCGCCTCGCAAACCGTTTCACCATTGGGAGCGCCGGAGCTCCCCGCTCACGACGAGGAGCGGCGCTGCGCGGGTGTCCAGCCAGGATGCGCGACCGCAACGCCGTGCCGTCTCGCCGCATCCAGCATCCGCTCGTCGTAGCTGATCATGTAGCCGAGCGCGGGGCCAAGGCGCAACGCGGCGGCCACGTGAAGCGCGTCCAGGCAGCGCAACTCCGCCGGGTCCAGCTGGGCCGCGGTGTCAGCGAGGGACACGTCGAGCTCGACTACCGACACCGCAGCGAGCAGATCGACCGCGAGGTGCACCGCGTCCGGGTCGGTACGGGCGACCGCGCGTACGACCTCTGTACGGGCGAGGACGCTGGAGATCAACACCGGTTCAGTCTGCGAGCCGAGCCACGCCTCGAGCTCCGCGCTCTCCGGCTCCTCGACCACGAGCTTGACCAACGCTGACGAGTCACAGTAAAGGATCACACTGGAGTTCACATCCGCTCGCCGCGCATCTCCTCGAGGTACTCGCTGGGCGGCCCCGCCCACGCCGGAACGCTGGCCCGCCTTGCGCCAGGCCGCCAGGTCCGTTCCGCGGGTCGCAGTTGGCCAGCGGCGATCAGCTTGGCGACCGCCGCTCGTGACTCGGGCAACGGGACGAGCATGGCGATCGGTCGACCACGGTCGGTGATCTCTATCTGCTCACCCGCGCGTGCCCGCTCCAGGTAGCCGCTGAGCCGATCACGCAGCTCGCGTATACCGACTCGCTCCATCATGCTCCTAATGGTACACATATGTGGCGTCTCGTGTACCTACTGGCGTACCGCTGACTCAGTGTTCGGCACCAGCACTACTTACCCGGCGATCGTGCACGTCGTGAACTCGACGGCACGGACATTTTTTGCCGCGGAAACGTCCGTGCTGTCGAGTTCACGACATCAGATCTACTCGACGGCACTCGACCTGCGGTCAGGTCACACCCGACGACGGACTTCCAGCGCCGACCACTAGAGAGGAGCGCGGGCAGGTCGCTTGACCTCGCCTGTCGTCTACGCAGCTGTGACCCCCTGGACGTCACAGTTAGATCAGATGTCGCAGCACGGCGCCTCGGTGGGGCGCCAGTTGACGGCCAGGAGCGCGAGGATCAGGTGGTCGGTCCACCCGCAGTTGACCCAGATGCGCGTCCGCTGGCGGCCTTCTTCGACGAAGCCCAGCCGGCGGAGCAGCCGTAGGGATGACGTGTTGCGGGCATCGCATTGAGCGGAGATCCGTCGCAGGTTGCGCGTGGTGAACAGATGCTCCAGGACCTGTCCCACCGCCTCGGTGGCGTAGCCCCGGCCCTGGCAAACGCTTGCAAGCGTGAAACCGATCTCGGCCTGCATCCGGTCGTGGTGCAGGCTGACCCCGACGTCGCCGACCAACACACCGTCCGACAAGCGTTCGACCGCGTACTGGAACCGCCCGGGGCGGGCAGGGTTACCTGCGGCGAACACCTCAGTCAACCTGGCTGCGGCCGCGAGCGTCACCGGGATATCCCAGGACTGATACCGGGCCACGGCGGGATCCGACCGGTACACCGCTAGGGCCCCGGCGTCGGCGCTACGGAAGCGACGCAGCATGAGTCGCCGGGTGACCAGCCGCACGCCAGCGGTCACCGTCACCTCTCCGAACTCGGCACGGCCGCGTGGGCCGGGGTGTGTACGTGTTCGGGGAGGATACCGACGCTCACCAGGCGCGTCATCAGTCTTGTCATCGTTCGGGTCTGGGGCACCCGGGCGAACAGGCTCGGCGCGGCGTTCGGGGTGACGCAGCGCGCGGTCGATGCCGCCGTACTGGATGAGTCGCTGACCTCGTCGAGGCCGGCCAGCGTGCGGAAGCGGACGGCCAGAAAGGCACCACGCCCGCCAGGGCGCCCTGCAGGCCATGCACGCCCTGGCACCGCAGGACCTCCCAGCCACCCTTGTGGACGACCTACATGATGTGCCGGGAACTCGTTCTTGACGCGTTGCGCACCATAGCTACCCGATCCAGACGAGCTCACATCCCAGCAAGACGTGCGCACGGCGCTGCTGACCGTGCTCACGGCCTTCGACGACGAGTGGTCACTCCCAGGCTCGCCATGCTCGAGCGGATCCTGCGCGAGGCGGCCGCCCGAGGGGAGATCACCTCCGGGGACGGTCTGCCGCTGATCGCCCGCACCGGGCCGTCCCTCGTGCTCTACTCGCACATCCTGGGCGGTTCACCGCTGTCGACCGACGATCTGACCAGGATCGTCGACGAGATCCTCATCCACAGTTGCGCCCCGAGACGGCATCAGTCCCGTCATCGCGGGAGTGATGGAGACCAGCTGGCCAGCTCCCTGATCCGATCCCTTACGGCACTGTGCCGTGAGGCTTGCCGTCGTCGGGCAATGGATGGCTGGTCCGGGGTTGGCGCAGGGCTCCGGCGGTGGCCTCGGGTCGTACGTGGCGGCGCACCGCGTGCAGCGCGGTCAGTAGCGCGGTGAGCTGCTCGGAAGTCAGTGTCTGGGTGAACCATTGGCCGATCGACTGGATGACGTCGGGTACGTGCTCGCTGAGCAGGTCGGTTCCCGGTAGCGTCAGCACCGCCACCGACCCGCGTCGATCTCCCGCGCAGGCTTCGCGACGGACCAGTCCCCGGCGTTCGAGGTGGTCGACGATCCGGGTGATCCCGCTGGTGGACAGGTCCGTCCGGGCGGCCAGATCGCTCATCCGTAGCCGGCGGTGCGGGGAGCGGATTCCGCTACCTCACCGGCGCTCTGCAGCTCGCGGGTGCGGTAGGCCTGTTGATCCCCCGGCTATGCGGTCTGGCCGGCCTGGCCTTCGTCGGGATGTGGTTGGTCGCGATCGGCACCCACCTGTTCGTGATCGGCGGTAGCCCGCTGCCAGCCGTGGTGTTGCTGGTGCTCACCGCCGCGATCGCGTGGGTGCGGCGGGACCGGGTCGCCGCCCTGTTCACCCAATCGAACAACTGAATCGGCTCCGGCCGGGTCGCTGGCAGGAACATCGCGCAGGCGCGGACTGTTAGTACGGAGCGTGAGCGAACTGACGATGTACACGACGGTGTGGTGCGGCTATTGCCGGCGGCTCAAGGCGCAGCTGGCCCGTGCTGACATCCCCTTCCGTGAAGTCGACA
Source organism: Pseudonocardiaceae bacterium (assembly GCA_050701375.1). Taxonomy (GTDB): domain Bacteria; phylum Actinomycetota; class Actinomycetes; order Mycobacteriales; family Pseudonocardiaceae. The sequence continues at coordinate 12,527 of JBOHFC010000407.1, read as the reverse complement.
TCGAGCACGACGAAGCGGCCGCCGCATTCGTGGCAGGCGCCAACGGAGGAAACCAAACCGTGCCGACCGTGCTACTGCCGGACGGTTCGGTGCTGAGCAATCCCACCATCGACCAGATCACCGAGGCCACCGCCGCCTAGCTCACCGGGGGAGGCGGCGAACCCGGCGGGCGCGTTCCCGACCTGGCCGGCCCCGAGGTGACGAGCGCACGTGGACACCGGCCACCTCGGCAGCGTCCCGCGGCTGCGCGTCACGTACGGTCAGCACTCGTCCAGGGTGCGGACAACAGACGCCGGGAGCACCCCGATTTTCCGCGCCTCATGGGCCCTGTCAGTTGGCCGCTTCGGCCTTGCGTGCCAGCAGAAGGCCATCTGGGAACCTGCCGCGCGGTGCGGGCTGGACCCGGAGCCGAGCTACCTCGGAGAACCCCTCATCTCGCAGACGATCTGCGAGGGCATCGATGGACCAGCGGTAGGCCGGCGAAACCTTGTGATCGAAAGCCTCCCAGGTTTGCAGCGTGTCGTCGCCGCTCTGGAACGCCATCAGCAGGTATCCGCTGGGCGTCAGCACCCGCGCGAACTCGGCGAATGCCGCTGGCACATGCTCCGGTGACGTATGGATGATCGAGTAGTAAGCCAGTATGCCGCCGAGCTCGCGGTCCGCGAGGTCGAGATCGAGGATCGAGCCGACGTCGAAGGCGAGGTCCGGCCGGTTCCGTCGGGCAAGTTCGATCATCGCAGGTGAGAGATCGATCCCGCGCGCGTGCAGGTGCAGTCGGTCCAGGAGATCCGTCACGTGCCCTGGGCCACAACCGACGTCGGCGACCTTCATGTTGTTGCCGTGAGAACGCACGAGGTCGGCGAAGACGCCGATGAGGGCGCGGCCGAACGGCTCGACGTTGCACGGATCCCGAACGAACTCGGCGTAGCGATCCGCCATCGAGTCGTAGTCACCTCGGACGGTGTCAAGGTGCGACGCGTCGGCCACCATCGCACGGTATCCACTCACACCGACAGCCTTGATCGATGCAACCCGCGCCCGTTTAGTAGCCGCTGGCCTTCCACAGCAGGGGCTAGGTCGGCCAGTAGATGTGCGGTGTCCTGCAGCACCTGCAGCGGTGCGGCTGGTGGGTAATCAAGAGCACGCTGCACATCGAGGAGATGCACCGTCGCCTCCATCAATACGATTCGTAGGGCTTCCGCAAGCGTCATAACGCCATCGGATGCAGGCCAGGGCAGCACGATGGTCGGCTCGGTATTACGCAGTCCGTCGAGTGCACGTGAGCCCTGCACAATGAACCGGTCGACCAGTTGCGCTCGGCTGTGTTCAGCGGGCTCCCGGACAACCGCGTCTGCGACCGTGCTGGCCATCGTCGTGGCCACCCCGCCTGGCGCGTTGAACCGCCGCAGCACCTCGACGGCCGTCAACGGCTCTCCGACCGGACCGTTGCGCACCGGTGGTGGGACGCTCATAGCCACCGGAAACACCGACACATGCGCGTAGAGGCATGCGACATCCCAACCGGGGCAACGGGTCGATGTGGACCACTGCTGCGCGGCCAAGCCGCGGCCGAGCGCGCCCCAGACCTGCCAGGTCCGCGCGAGGGCATCAAGTCGGCCAAGATAAGGGTCGCCGGCCATGCAACTCAGTGTGTCGGACCTCGGGGACCAACTACCTGCCCAACGATCGTGCACGTCGTGAACTCGACAGCACAGACATTCTTTGTCGGCTGAAACGTCCGTACTGTCGAGTTCACGACACTTACGCTGCGATGCTCACCGCGTGCCCGACCAGCGTCGGGTCTTGTGCGGCGGCCACCATTGCCGCGGCGAGGTCGGCCCGTGAGACGGTCTGGGCGCGCGGCAACGGAGCATCTATGGCGAGACGGTAATGCCCGGTTGCGGCGGTGTGGGTCAGGCGCGGTGGTCGGAACACCGTCCAGTCCCGATCGCTGGCCGCTACCAGCGCTTCCATCGCACGCATGTCCGCATATTGAGCGCCGAAGAACCACCACAGCACCGGATTCACGAGGTAGCGCTCCAGCACGCCGTGTTGGTTCTTCGGGCCCAGCGGTGCGGCGGTGATCCCGATGAAACGCCGCACACCCGCCTCACCCATCGCGGCGAGCACCGCGGCGGTGCCCGCCGAGTAGACCGTCGTCGGTTCGCGCATTGCCCGGCTACCCAGCGCGGAGAGCACGACCTCGGTCCCCGCGATGGCGGCCGGCAACGAGGCCGGTTGCAGGACATCACCGGCCACCACACGCAGTCGCGGGTGTGACTCCTGCACTGCTTCTGGACACCGCGCCACCGCGGTCACCTGGTGGCCGGCGGCCAGCCCTCGCCGGAGGATCTGTTCACCGGTGGCGCCGCTCGCACCCAACACCGTCATTTTCATCGCGCGCCGCAACCGGGCTAGCGGCGCAGCGCGTGGAGCTGCCAGACCGCGATCTTGACGCGTCCGTGCTCGTCGGTGCGCAGCGCGCCGAGGTCGACGTCCACCGGGCCGAGTCCGTTGCGGCCACGCTGTTCGAGGACTTCCCGGGTGAACCTGGTCAGGTAGTCGGTGAGCTCGATGCCGCGGATGTCCCAGTGAGTTCCCAGGTGGGTGTGCAGGTCGTCCTGCCCGACCTGGTTGGGCATCTGGACGCCTGGGGATGCGACGTCGGCGAAGCAGAACAGGTTCAACTGCGCGCCAGGTTGGGTCACGCGATGCAGCGCAGCGGCATAGTCGGCTCGCTCCTGGTCGCCGAGACAGTGGTAGAGCCCGCTGTCGAGCACACTGTTGAAGCGTTGCTCGATGCCGGTCAACCGGGTGGCGTCGGCGAGCACGAACTCCACCTCGACGCCGCGAGCGTCGGCGCGCTCCCGGGCCTGTGCAATCGCGGTCGGCGCGGCATCGAAGCCGGTCACCCGGTAGCCACGGGTGGCCAGGAAGATCGCGTGCTCACCGAGCCCGCAACCGGCGTCGAGGACCTCGCCACGGAACCGCCCGCTGTGTTCCAGAGCCACGAGCGCCGGCTGTGGTTGGCCGAGGTCCCACGGTGGCCCGTCGGCCCCGAAGTCGACCCCGTCAATCGGCTGTTTCCCCTGGTAGAGGGCCTCAAAATCGAAGTACCCAGGCGCGACGGCGTGGCCCCCCGAACGATCCTGCATCGCTATCCCATCTCTCTCAGCCCAGTAAATCAACGTCCGTTGAAAACATGTCCTCTCGCACAGTACGATACGATCAGTACCCTAATGTGGCAATAAGAACCGCATCGTATCTTAAGATCGGCACGGCCGAGCGGGTCAACGACGGCTTCCGTGGGCCCCGAGGGCACGGCTCAGGCATCCCAGGGCGGCGGCGGAGGCGAGCGCGCGCACCGCGTTCCAGACGACCCATGGTGTCTCGAAGTGATGACGGACAGCCGCCAGGTCGGCGATCTGGGCGACGGTTCCGGGCGTCGGCCAGCTGGTTGTTCAACGGCACGTTGATGATCATCGTGGTGAGGAACCCGACGCCGTAGAGACCCAGCGCGGCCCACGTCCAGCGGGCGGCGCTGGGCTCATTGAGCCGCCGTTGGAGCACGGCGGCCATTGGTGGCAGCCGGAGCGCACCGAACAAGCTGGGCCAGAAGCCCACGCCCCACGCTGGTACCGCGCCCAAAGCGACCCCGTGGTCGGGCGCGCGCTAAGGATGCCGCACAACAACCCGGCGCACCCGTGGACCGTGGCGAAACTGGCCGCCGAAACGGGGATCTCCCGCGCGGCGCTAGCCCGCCGGTTCACCGAACTCGTCGGAGAACCCCCGATGACCTTCCTCACCGGCTGGCGGCTGGCCCTGGCCGCCGACCTGCTGTGCGAGCCCGACTCCACGATCAGCGCCATAGCCGAAAAGGTCGGCTACGCAAGCCCATTCGCAGCATTCTTCGAGCGCTGTTTTCCCACCGCGGGACGAGTCCGAATCCAAGAGCTTCTCCATGTCGTTCCCAGCGACGGCGACGACGTGTTCGTGATGTACGAATACGAGTTACTCACCGGCGAACGGCATCGCACAACGCCGAAGTGCTCACGGTCCGCGACAGTAAGGTCGTCGAGACTCAGATCTTCTTCGGCGGTAACTACTCAGCTGTTTAGCATGCGGTCGCGGAAGCATGTTGCAGACTGGCCTGATGAGTGAGCCCTATCCGGCCGTGGAGCCATACGAGTCCGGCATGTTGCGGGTCACCGACGGCCACACCTTGTACTGGGAGACTGTGGGTGACCCGGCTGGAACCCCGGCGGTCTTCCTGCACGGCGGTCCAGGAGGCGGGTGCCGTCCTGGGCCACGTCGTAACTTCGACCCGCGCGCGTACCGTGCGGTGCTGTTCGACCAGCGGGGGTGCGGTCATAGCCGCCCGCTGGCGTGTGCCCCAGGCGCTGACCTGTCCACGAACACGACGTCGCACCTGCTCGAGGACATCGAGCGGCTGCGCGAGCAGCTCGGGATCGACCGATGGGTCGTCGTCGGCGGCTCTTGGGGCGTCACACTCGGTCTGGTCTACGCCCAGCGGCACCCGCAACGAGTGATCGCGATGGTGCTCGCGGCGGTCACCTCGGGTACCAGGCGGGAGACCGACTGGATCACCCGCGACATGGGACGCCTCTTTCCCCGCGAGTGGGAGCGATTCGCCACCACCGTCCCCTCAGCGGAGCGCGACGGGGACCTGTCCGCCGCCTACGCGCGGATACTCGCTCATCCCGACCCAGACGTCTGTTTCCGCGCAGCGCATGAATGGTGCGTGTGGGAAGACACCCACATGTCGCTGATGCCCGGGTGGGCGCCGAGACTCCAGTGCGAAGACCCGGACTTTCAGTTGATCTTCGCACGGCTGGTCACGCACTACTGGAGCAACGGCTGCTTCCTCACCGAGGACGAGATTCTGCGAAATATGCACCGTCTTGCCGGCATCCCGGCCGTCCTGATCCATGGCCGCTACGACGTCTCCGGACCTCTCGACACCGCATGGCACCTGCACCGATCGTGGCCAGACAGCCGGCTCGTCGTCCTCGATGACGCGGGCCACGGCGGAGGCAGCTTCACCAGCGAGATCGTCAGAGCCCTCGACTCCTTCCGCGCCCTGCGCTGACGGCTCCGGCCGCCTTTCGCGGCGGGCATGTGCCCGCCAGGCCGATCAGAGTTCGCGGTACAGGATGTGGAGGCCGACCCGGCCCAACTTCGGATGGTCGAAGGCTCCGGGGACCGTTCCGACGATGCTGAAGCCGAGCCGCCGGTAGACCTCAAGTGCCCCGTGATTGGTCTCCACGACGGCGTTGAACTGCATCCCCGCATACCCTTGGCGCTGCGCCCAGTCCAGCGCAAACTGGCAGAGCGCGGTGCCCGCACCGCGACCCCGGGCTTCCGCGGCGACCATGAAACCGGCCGTCGACACGTGTGACCCCCGTCCGGCCCGGTTCGCCCGCACGTGCGCGGTGCCGACGATCCGATCACCGTCGACCGCCACCGCGGTCACTCCGGGCGCAGGCACGACCCAGATGTCGTGCGCCTGCTCGGAGGTCATCGCCGGGTCATACGGGAACGTGTCCTCGGCCCGGACGACCTCTCTCACGATCGGCCACACCTGCGGCCAGTCGGCCTCGACGAACTCCCGGACTTCAATGGCGGACACGCTATCGACTCCCTTCCCGCCGAACGGTCGCTCGGTGTCTCCACATCTAGGCGCGGTACCGCCACGTAGCCTGTGTGCCGTGATCAGATCGGGCTTTGTGGTGACGGCGGGCAACGGTCGGCCGGTTCCTAGCGCCGGAGGATCGCTCCTCGCTTCTGCCGCCGCGACCGGCGGCGCGTTCAGTCTGTTGGTCAGCGACGTCCCGGCAGGTGATCACGTTCCACTCCACGTACACGATGCTGTCGACGAGGCGTTCTACATCCTTGACGGTCGCTATCACATCCACTGCGGCGAGCAGGAATGGTTCGCAGCGGCTAACGACTTCGTCTCCCTCCCCCGCGATGTCCCGCACAGCTATCACGTCGTCAGCGGCCCAGCACGCAGCTCATCTTCGCTGTCCCTGGCGGGATCGAGGACTTTTTCGACGACCTCCGCAACGGTGTCGACCCAGCGACTCTGACCCATCGTCACGGGGTGAGGTTCCTCAGCTGACCTGCGGAGGTCGAGTCGTGGCGAGCAGGAGAGGACCGGCGAGCCACTGACGTGCCTTCGCGTGGCTGCTCAGTCGAGTTATCGTCAGCTCGGGGCGCTGCTTTCGCAACTCTGCTACCCGTAGCGCGCTCTTGTGATGCGTGGACCAAGCCCAGCGCACGACGTGATCACGGTCGGTGTAGAAGCTCCACAGCGGCGGTTCGACGTTGCCGTTCCACAGCACCTCCCGCCGCAGCCGTCGGCGAAGAGTTCGACCAACGACTTGACGCATGACGGTCGCTCTCGGCAGGTCGAGCCAAATCAACAGGTCGGCCCGCGCGGCGAGCAGGTTTCGGACGAGGCTGTACTGCCACTCGGTGCCCCACTCCGGTGTGGTACTAAATGCATCGACATCTGCCACGAATGACTCCCGCGGCGTCCAACCAGGTCCGTGGACCAGCGCGTCGATTTCGATGTGCGGAATGCCCAAGACCTCAGCCACTCCTCGGGCGAGCGTCGTCTTACCCGACCCCGACGTTCCAGCAACGAGCACCCGTCGAGGCCGATGAAGCAACGGGTCGTCGGCACTTAACAGCGGCACCGGCCTACGATAGTCGACGCTCAACCCGGCCGGTGCGGCGTTGGGCAGGCTGAAGTGCCGGTGCTGAAACCCCGACCCGGTGCGCCGGCGCCGCTGCTTTCCCTCTCCTAAGGTCACCCCAGCGTATGACTGCGAGTGCGGGGCTCCTCCTGGCGCAGCTCGCAGGCGACACGGTGGATCAGAGCTTATGACGTCCAAGCCGGAGACTGCGGCCTCTCGAAGCAGGTTGAACGCCTTGACGTAGACGGCTACCTCGTCCGGCTCGGCGAGTTGCTGTTCGGCTGTCAAGGTCTCGATGTAGACGATCTCGTCGTGCGTGTAGAAGCTCGACACCGGCATCACCGGCATCACCGGCATCACCGGGAACGGCACGATCCCCAGCTCAACGGTCGGCAGGTCGATGACAGACACAAGCCGGTCCAGTTGGCCGAGAAGGGTCCCCTGCTGCTTGCGCATCCTGGGCCTTGCTCAGTACCCCTCGATGCGGGACTCATCCCGATGTGACGTACTCGATCCGCGCGGCGGCGAGCAGCCCTAACAGCCGGCCACCCTCACCCGAGGCGGACTCTGACCAACCCTACTCGGCCGATCACGAACAGCCACCTCCGGGAACAGGGGCAGCAGTAGGCCCGTCGCCGGCTTGCCACGCCTTGCTGCTGAGCGCATCTCAAAAGCGCTTCGACGATTCAGGCCCGGGCCGCTGGAACGCGACATGCGAGGAATTCGCAACGGGCGGCACTTTGCTGGCAAGCGCCAATTGAGATGATCAGGTCAGCACCCACAGTTTCGCGGATCTGCCCACAGCGAGACCGTGAACCCGAGTGCTGAGAGGAGCGCACTCATGTCCGACCTCTGGTACCTCGTCATCGTCGCTGCACTCGGCGCCGGAACCTTCCTCGGGCTCTGGCTCAGCGAATTCGTACTCCGGCGGGAATGGAACCGGCTGGCTCAGGCCCGGAAGAGTGTCAACGCCGGGCACGTCGAACTTGACCGCAGATGGGAGGAGTGGCGTCAGCTCCAGGACGCAATCCACAGGTCGCGTGACCCGCGTGAATGACATCAGACGCGCCGTCCCCGCAGGCGTATCCGGAAGTGTGCGCCCTCTGCCGCATCGCCGTCGTCTACCAACTCTATGGTTCCGTCGAAGGTGCGCAGGGCGTCCTTGGCGCACAACAACCCGGCCCCGTGGTCCGCTCCCTTGGACGATGTGACGACAGTCGGCGACCAGAGTGTCCGTCGCACCTCCGGCGACACTCCCGGTCCGGTGTCCGTGACGTCGACGTGGGCCCACGTTTGGCCGTCATCCTCGAGCAGGATCGCGGCAAGCCCAAGAGCCCCGCCACCATCACTGGCGGCCATTGCATCGACCGCGTTCTGGATGACGTTGTCCAACGCCTCGAAAAGGTACAGTTCGCTGTGCCAGACCTCGATATCCGTCGGTATATCGAGGTTCACATCAATGTAGGGAGGACGTGTGTAGCGAAGCGGACCCACAATGGAGCCGACCGTCGAGGCTAGGCTCAGCCAGCGAGCTGAATCCGCGCTCTCCCTGATTCTTTTAAGTCGTGTTGTCATCTTGTCACACGACGACCTGATGCGAAAAACGGACGGATGGGTCTCGGCGTCAGCCGCCAAGTCCAATGACTCCAGCCACTCACTCAGCTGCCGCACAGATCCAGCCAGGGCAGTAAGCTCGTTCCCGAGAGAGTGAGCCAGAAACCGGCTGGTCATCTCGGCATGAGTTTGCCGAATCCTGGCCGCCTGTCTTTCGCGCCAGCGAAGCAGATCGCCGCGGGCGGCAAACACCGCCATGCCGTCGCTGAACTCTGCATGGTCTACCATCCTCGTGGAGAGGTCGATTCCAACTTCGGTCAAGAGATTGCGTTTAAGCCCCGGGTCCCAGCAACGAAAGCAGCTGGCCAGGACGGTCTTCGATCTCCTCGCGGCGGTGCGGTCCTCCACCACGAACTGCCATGCGGTGCGACCCAGGTCCGCGAGCAGATTCTGGTGGTCCTGAATGGCCATCGGGCGGTCCACCGGGTCAACGAGTAACTCCAGGTAGTTCTTCCCCAGAGCATAGCTGGCGGAGAATCCGTATATCTCTTCAGCGCCTTCACTCCAGTACCTGATCTCGAACCCGTGATCGGCGTCATCTGCCGCCCACAGCGACAGGTTCGCCTGTTTAACCAACCCGTCGAGCACTGAGTTGCGGCGGGAACTGTCGAGGTCGGACGCCGATTCGTTCGGTTCGGAAGGCATTCGTCAACCTGCTTAATAGAGGTATTCGTCTACGTCGGCTCGATCCTGCGGAATCCCGGAGATAAAGAAGTTCATCGGCACACCGATTCTGTATTTCGACGAGAACTCCGTTACCTGGTGGGCGTAGCGCTGAGCCCGGAAGAATATCAGTGTACCGCTGACTGGGTGAATCATCAATTCGTGGTCGGCCGTCTCCGCCGTCACGCGCTCGCCGGTGTCCGGTCGAAAGGCAAGGGCACCCCCATCCATGCTGTCATGTGAGGTGACGAAGAGCACCGCGGTGAGCGGATTGCTATCTACGTGCCATTCATAACGGGAGCCTGAATGCTGCAGGTTGATGTTGACGCCAGCCCTTGAGTCCGTGCTACAGGAAACATCGCCATAATTCTCTCTCGCCAGGTGAAGAATCTCGTGCTGATAGAGGTCGAGCAACCACGGGACCTGCTCAGCGACATCCTTTCCATCCACCAAGCTAAATACCGGCGGCGCCCAAATTCCTGACGACCTCGGTTCACGCGAAGTCAACGAACTTCCGTCGAGTCGCCGCTCCACGCCGGAAGATATGCAGCAGGTCGCGATCGCATCCTGCCACCCCGGCGGGCACAAGCCGGTGAGGTCGAACGACTTTACGCCCAATTCCACAAAGGCGCTCCCGGAAACCTCGTACAGTGCTGAAACGTTCAACTAACACCTCTCCTCGTTCGCTGGAACACAGCCGAAATAGTATGCGAGACTTGGGGTACAAGCTTGGCCGCCACTTCACCGATACGCCAGAAGCACTGCTTCTCAAATCGACCGGAAAATGTGTTTATGGCAGAGCCGGACACGAACTCCAGGCCCGCCCCGCAGCCGATCTTTCGAAGGCTCCTCATCGTGTAGACTCGAGCTGGTACAGACTGCGCGGAGCTGTCCCCACGGGAACGATAGTCCAACACTCCGCGGCGCTGACCTAGGGCGCGTGGTCGTGATAGCGCCGACACATATGCGTACCCGCCCGGCTTGAGGACTCGGGCGACTTGGGCCATGAGTCCTCGAAGGTCGGGGGTGTAGGAGGCGGTCGTGTAGAGCAGCGTCACGACGTCGACAGCGTCACTCCGCAGAAAGTTCAGATCATTCATGTCCCCCTGCACTCGGAGGCCATCCACAGTACACAGATGCAGCATCTCCTCGCTGATGTCCACGCCGATATAACGCAGCTCGGGATTCACCTCATGGGCGAGCTTGTAGCCAAGCCCGGTACCGCAGCCGACGTCCAGGACAATTGGCTTCCTCACCTCCGCCAGAAAAGATAGACTCCGCGCGACTGCCTCGTTCTCCAGCTGGCTCCACGATCCTCTGTACATGGCGTCATATTCGCTGGCAATCTGGTTCCAGTAACGTCGATGGTGACTTGACCACATTCGTTCAGGAACCGGAAGGACGACCCTTTTCGTAGTTTTCGAACCGAGCAAGAAAAGCCCGGATCCTTTGATCAAGCTCAGCATCGTCGATGCTCCCCAGTTCGGCTTCAAAGGTCTCGCAGGACTCGTGGAATGCTTCGAGGTCCGCCAGTGTTCGTTCGGCGGCGGCCATTGCGGCCTCGTTGTGGTGAAGGCGATATTTTCGCCGGTGCGCGGTCAGCCGCCCACCGATCGCGCGGCCGATTGCGGCGGTATCGGCGTTGAACTGCGCGATGCGACGTAATCGACGGTCATTGATCATCCGCTCGACCGCGATGAGAAGATGCGGTATGGCTTTTTCATCCGGTGCTTTGAACACGATCTCGGACAGTCCATATTCAGCCTTGAACTTCTCCACTGAGCCTTGGATGGTTGACGAAGTTATGAGAAGTCTCGGCACCTCGGCGTGGTCGCTGCTCATGCGCTCAAGGACCGTGAGGCCGGAGTAGTCGAGTTTCTCATTGTCCAAGTGGAGATCAATCACCGCTCCGTCGATCTGCCCATGGTGTTCCCTGAGGAACTCGAGTGAGTCTCGCATGGACGACACGATATGAACCCGGTAGTCGCTGAGCATGTCAGCGATGAGACCTGCCACCGTGGAATTGTCTTCAATGACGAGGAGGGACTTTTTTGTGGCTTCCTGGCCCAGCCCGACGTTCGTCGTGTGCATCACTTCGGCGCGGAACGTGTTGAGGTTCGTCAGCCCCTCACGCTCGGCCCGCGGCAGCGTCTGGATGTGCCGGTCCAGTTCGCCGGTTGCGGCGACAAGCTGCCGCCACTCTGATTGCGGTACGGATGGGTAGAGTTCCCGCGGATCTGCCTGCCAGAGGCCCAGTAGGTGTTCGATTTCCACCGCACTGAGCGTCTCGACGTTGCGCGTCGCCATGACGAAAGACGTAGCGTCAACTTCCCACCAGGGCAGGTCGAGATGGTAGGTATCCTGCATCGACCGGTGCGGGATTGGGAGTCTTCTCGCGCCGAGCGACGCCTTGCCGCGGATACGGGAGATGGCACGTTGCAAATCGTTGTCGGGCGCCGATGGGAACTCGAAACCCGCAACCTTGAGCAGGCTTGCCCGGCAGGGCTTCCGCGTGTTGAGCGCTAACACGACGAGGATGGGTTGTTCGCATGATCGATCAAAATGGTCTTCGAGCGCAATACCGTCTGAGTCCATCCGCTGAACCTCGCCAAGAATACGCACACGGTACCGCCGAGCTAGCAGCGGCGGCGGTACCGGCGTATCGTGGGTCATGCTTGAGACTCCCGGGTCGATCAGTGGAACGATCACGTAAGGTTAGCGCTCAGTACTTGCCCTGCCTTGCCGATCCTTGCAGTGTGGTGCCAGATCTACACTCAATGGGTGGAGGCAGCCGCTCGCGCGGCTTGCCGGCGCTTGCACCGGACTTGCTTCGGCATCGGTCAGGCCGAGGTGAGGCGCACGAGGCGCTAGCTGCGCGGCGCCCCGCTTTCCTTACACAGCGTCAGACATCGAGGTTGTCCCGGCTCTCGCGGATTTTCAGGCGGCGGTCCCCCACCTGCAGTGCGGTAGGTACCGCGCTACGCCTACGACTCCCATCGCGGCCGGCATCGTCAGGGATGCGGCCCATCTCCACCGACCAGACATGAGCTCAGGACGGTGGCCTCGCTTCGGAGCCGTTCGGCATGTGCACAGTGGCCTGCACGCTCGTAGTCGCAGGCGACCGCGTGCCGCTCGGCCACCTCCGCTCGGACAAGCTCTTCCATCTCCGCCGCGCTGAGGCTGCGCCGCGCTGAGGCTGCGCCGTTCGACCTCAGCGGCGCGAAGGCCACTCACGGTCCCCGCGAGCCTTGGGTGCCCGACGCTGGACTGCGGTGCCAGGTCGGCATCGACGGCCTCGGCGTTATCCAGCGCCCCCAACGCAGATCGAAGCGCCGCAACGGCCACGGCGTCCCGTGCCTTCATCGCCTCAGGAAGCGCGGCGCGCAGGCGATCCCGCACGGTCCCCGCGCCATCATCCCTCGTTGCCGCCCGCTTGACGTCCATGCGACGACCCTACTTTCGATCCAGCATGAGCCAGTCGAGTGGCTCTGGTGTCGTGAACTCGACAGCACGGACGTTCCCGCGACG
>JBOHFC010000406.1:0-8052 GCA_050701375.1 Pseudonocardiaceae bacterium | reverse complement strand
GGTCCGAGGTGGGGGGGTCCGAGGTGGGGGGGTCCGAGGTGGGGGGGTCCGAGGTGGGGGGGTCCGAGGTGGGGGGGTCCGAGGTGGGGCGGAGCACGACGCAGCACTCTGGGGGGTGGGGCGCCAGATCTGCCTGCACGGTGGTTGCTTGAAGGCCGTGCAGGAAGCCGGTGAGGAACGCATGGTTGATACCGCAGACCAGTTCGGGGGCCTTGGCCGCCAGCGGGTGGAAGGGACAGTTGCGCAGCCGCAGGATCGTGTGGTCGTCGCGGGCGGGTTCGAAACCGTGCCTGCCCAGTGCGCCCTCGGCTAGCGTCAGCGCTCGTTCGGCCCCGAGCCGACCCGGGCGGACCCGGTCCCGTTCGGCGCGGCCGAGATCCTCGCCGCATTGGGCGGCCAGCCGCAGGGCCGCCTGCTGGGCGGTTTCGCCGGCCCGTTGATCGATAACAGCGTCCAGGAGAATCTCGGCCAGCATGTCGTGTTGGTGCTCCGGGATGCTGATCCGCACGACCGCCTTGGTCGGCTGGTAGACCTTGGGCGTGCGACCCACCCTTGCGGACCTGTCCCACCGGCTCGTGGGTCGCGCGCAGCAAGCCGACTTCCACCAACTTGTCTAGGTGAAACGCGGCGAGCTTCCGGGAGATCCCGACGCTCGCGGCGGCCTGTTCGCGGTTGACCGGCCGGCGAGAACGGCGGATCAACCCGTACAGCCGGCGGCGAAACGGATCAGTGAGCGCTGCCACTGCGGTCAGCGCCGATAGAGTCGACGCCTCTTCGCGCAGGTCGCCGTCAGACGGTCGGGATGCCACGCGTCCACCGTAACGGCTACCGCGCGGTTCAAAAATCGCGCCTGCTGCTGACCGTTGACCTCTCGGAATAATAAGACCAAGCTGTATTTGCGAAACTCAGAGATCTGGAGCGGCCGTCTAGCCGCCGGTCGCAGCCGCAGGGAGGCACGTCATGCACAGCAAGGTCACGATCCTTGGTCACCCGGTACATCCCATGCTGGTCGCCTACCCCATCGCGTTCAACACCGCGACGCTGGCCGGATTTGTCGCCTATGCCGTGATCCCGGATCTGTTCTGGTTGAAGCTGACCATCGCCGTCAACGCCGCCGCCGTGGTGATGTCGATCGTCGCTGCCATCCCGGGTTTCATCGACTGGGCGGCGGCCATCCCGAACGGAACCCCGGCCAAACTGACCGGGCGGATCCATATGGGACTCAACGTGGCGGCGTTGGTGGCGTTCATCATCAGCTTCTTCGCCTACTACCGGTACTGGAACGGCCCTGCTGATGCCGACGCAACCATCGGCATCGTGCTGTCTGCGATCGGTGTGGCGCTGACCGTCGCGGCGGGTTTCCAAGGCTGGGCCCTGATCCAGAAGCACCACGTCGGCGTCCAGCTGACCCCTGATCAGGAGCGACTGGCGCGGGAAACACAACCACGCTGAGCCTCGTCCAGGCCGCTTCAGGCGCAGTCTGGATGCAGACTGCTGTGATTCCGGGGCCTTTTGGCGCAGTCTGCATCCAGACTGCGCCAACGGCGTTGAGGTCAGATCGTGCCGGTGAGGGCTTGCAGACCGAGGCTGTTCGCCGCCACGGCCACCCACAGCAGCGCTCCCAAGAGCAACGGGCGACGCCCTGCCTTGCGCATATCAGCCGACCGGAGCGACAACCCGATCCCGGCCAGCGCCGTGGTGATCAGGAATGTGCCCAGCACCGAGAGCACCGGGTGCCAGGAGTTCGGGATCAACCCGAGGCTGTCGAGGCCGGCAGCGAGGATGAACCCGACCAGGAACAGTGGCACGATCTTGCGCCAGGGCATGGCACGCAGACTGAACCGCCCGTTTGTCGTTTCCTTGCGAGCCTTCAGGAGGGCGAGCACGATCACGATCGGGATCAACATCAGGGTCCGGGTGAGCTTGACGACGAGTCCGACGGACCCGGCGTCGCCGCCGTAGGTGTAGGCGGCGGCCACCACCGAGGACGTGTCGTTGATCGCGGTGCCGGTCCACAGACCGAAGGCGTGCGGGCTCATCCCGAGCAGATGCCCGATCGGCGGGAAGAGGAGGACTGCGGCGATGTTGAAAGTGAAGATCGTGCCGATGGCGTAGGCGACCTCGCAGTCCTTGGCCTTGATGACCGCGGTGGCGGCGGCGATCGCCGACGCACCGCAGATCCCGGTGCCCACCCCGATCAGGATCTGGGTGTCGCCCCGGACGTTGAGCAGCCGACCCAAGACCCAGGCGCCACCCAGCGCAACCGCCAGTGTCCCCAGCATGACTGGCAGCGATTGCCTGCCCACCGACACAACCTGCTGCAACGACAGCCCGGCACCCAACACCACAATGGACAACTGCAGAACCTGCTTCGACGCCACCGTGCACCCGGGTTTCCACCGTGGTGCCCGCAGCGCCGGGATCACCGCGGCCGCCACGGCACCGATCAGGATCCCGAACACCGGGCCGCCCACGATCGGCGCCAGGGCGCCGAGCATCGTCGCGATAACGGAGACCACCAGCGCCAGAAGCAGCCCCGGGGCGACCCGCCAGCGACCCGCTTCGGCGTTGGTGGGGGTGGCCGCCTCGACGGCGACGGGCCCGGCCGGGACCTCGGGCGTGACGGCGGACGGGACCTCGGGCGGGACCTCGGGCGGGACCTCCGGCGGGACCTCCGGCGGGACCGTAGTCGCCGGGCCGAACGTCACCGGCTCATCGACCAGGCGACGAGACCCAGCTCCTCGGCGTGGCCGTACTAGTCGTCCACGCAGACCACGTCGTGTCCCGCGCGGTAGAGCAGGGCCGACGCGATGCTGGCCCGGTACCCGGCCTCGCAATGCACCCACAACTGCTCGTCCGGGATCCCATCCAGCCGTTGCAACAGATCCTGCAGCGGCAGGTGCAGCGCACCGGGAATATGACTGACCGCCCATTCCTCGTCGCGCCGGACGTCGACGACCACGGTGTGCTCGCAGTCCCGGCCGGCGAGATCGGCGAACGACGCAACGGGGTAGCTGCGCCGGTCAGCGGGATGGGCGATATCGGCCGGCTCACCGACGGCCGCGCCGGCGAGGTGATCGATGCCGATGCGGACCAGTTGCCGCTGCGCGTCACTGACCTGCTGGCGGGTCTGGCCGATCAGGGTCAGCGGGGTGCCCCAGGGAATCAGCCAGCCCTGCCAGGTCGCGAACTGAGTGCCCAACCCGATGCCGATGGTTCCCGCGACGTGATCGGCGGCATACGCGGTGCGATCGCGCAGGTCAACGACCCACTCCCCGGCGGTGATCCGCTTGTGCAACTGCTCGCGCTCCACCGGCTCGGGTGCCGACAGGTCGATCGGCGCGGGCCCACCGCGGTTGCGGGCGCCGACGTGCGCGTAGTAAACCGGGTAGGCGGTCAGGCCCGCCACCAGCCGCTCGACGAACCGGCTCGGGTCCGGTTCGGTTAACGCGTCGTTGACCCGGCTTTGCTCGCCGATCGTGCTCTCGGCGCCGCCACTGGTCGACCCGGCGGAGCAGAAGCTGCCGAAGCCGTGCGTGGGGTAGACCCCGGCCTCCGGGGGAAGCAGATCGGCCAGCCGGCGGGCGGAGTGGTACTGCGCGCGGGCCAGTTCCTCGGTGCGCGCGGGGTCGACCAGATCGGTGCGCCCGACGCTTCCGTAGAGCAGTGAGCCGCCGGTGAACACAACAGGTGTGCCGCTGCCATCGGAGACGAGGTAGGACAGGTGGTGGTCGGTGTGGCCGGGAGTGGCCACTGCGCGCACGGTCATCGCGCCCGCGGTCAGTTCGTCGCCGTCGTGCAGCGGGTGCCGATCGAAGCCGACGTCGTCGTGCGCGGAGATGGCGTACTCGGCGCCGGTGGTCCGAGCCAGCTGGTAGCCGCCGCTGACGTAGTCGTTGTGGATGTGCGTCTCCACCACCAGCACGCACCGCGTTCCCAGCCGCGCCAGAACGGCCTCGATCCGGTCGATGTCACGCTGCGGGTCGACGACCACCGCCACCTGCCCGTCATGCACCACGTAGCTGCGGTCGCCGAGCTCCTCGGTGGCGATCACCTCCACCTGCATCATCAGCCCGCTCCTCACCCTCAAATGTCCGTACGTTTACCATAGACTTTGATCGGACATTTGACGGATGGACGGGCAACATGGCGGCACAAGCACTCGACCGGACTAGTGCGCAGCCCCTCTGGCAACAGCTGCAACACGCCCTGGTCGCCCGGCTGGCGGCTGGTGAGTTCGGCGAGGAATTCTCCAGTGAATTGGCGCTGGTCGCGGAGTACGGGGTGAGCCGGCACACGGTGCGCCAGGCACTGCGGCAACTTCGGGCCGACGGAGTGGTGGTCGCCGAACGCGGACGCCAGCCCCGGGTCGCGCCGCCGCCGGAGATCCAGCAACCGATGGGTGCCCTGTACAGCCTGTTCGCCTCGGTCGAGGCGGCGGGTTTGCCGCAGCACAGCATCGTGCAACGCTTCGACACCCGCGCCGACGCCGTCGTCGCCGACCGCCTCGGCCTCGACGCGTCCACCCCACTGGTCTACCTGGAACGCCTGCGCCTGGCGGGCGACGAGCCGCTCGCGCTGGACCGGGTGTGGCTGCCCGCCGCGCTGGCCGCTCCGCTGCTGGGCGCCGACTTCACCCACACCAGCCTCTACGCCGAGCTGGCCGCCCGTGCTGGGGTGCGGCTGGACCGCGGGCACGAGGACGTCCACGCGGTGATTCCCACCCCCGCCGAACGTGCCCAACTGCGCTGCCCACCCGGCACCGCCGCGTTTTCCATCAACCGGCGGGGACTCGCCCAGGGCCGCCCGGTCGAATGGCGCCACACCCTGGTGCGTGGCGACCGGTTCGCGCTGGCCGCGGAGTTCACCGCGGCCACCGGCTACCGCCTCACCCAGTAGTCCTCGATCACGACGTCCACGGCGTCGACGAAGCCGTGCTCTCTTTCGTGCAGCACACTCTGGACGTACTCTTATTTATTAGTCTCGGCCAGTCGATCGGAGGGCCGTGCAGATGCGGATAGCGGATGTATTGCGCGCCAAGGGATCGGTGGTCGCGACAGTTACGCCGGACTCGCCGATCGTCGTCATGCTTGCCGAAATGGCGCAGCGCCACGTCGGGGCCGTGGTCGTCGTCCACGACGGCGCGGTGGTGGGTATGGTCTGGGAACGGGACGTCATCCGCCTCCTGCACGAGCGCGGCGCTTCGCTCGTTAACGCCCCGGTCTCGGAGATCATGAACGTCGACGTGATCAGTTGCATGCTTACCGACGAGGTGGACGGCATCCTACGGATCATGACCGACCGGCGGATCCGGCACCTGCCGGTGATCATCGACGGTAAACTCAGCGGTATTGTGAGCATGGGCGACCTGGTCAAGGCGCGAATCGGCGAGCTGGAGGCCGATCGGGCACACCTGCAGTCCTACATTAGCGCTGGCTAATATTCATCGCGGGCAAAGGCGTGCCCACCGACGGGCCGCTGCTCATGTCGCGTCGCGACGGGTGCCCGTGCCAGCATCGGTGCGGTGGCCACGCTGCGGGATGTCAGCAGACGGCTGCGCGATGCGCTGGTCGCGTCGGATCCCGGGCTGCTGCGGCTGCGGCTGGCGGCCACTGCGACCGCCAGCATGGTCGTCTCGCTGGGTGTGATGACCGGGATCGCCCGGCTCACCGGTCAGCCCGTCACCGCGGTACTGCTCGGTGTCATCGTGAGCATGGTGGCCGCGATCTCGGTCAACGACCCGGAAACCGGCGCGCAGCGCCTCACCACCGTGCTGCTGCCGGTGCCGGCGGCTGCCGCAGTGGCGCTGGGCACGTTGCTCACCGGGCACCGCATTGTGGCCGACGTGGTGTTTGTCGCGATCATGGTGGCGGCGGTCTACGTGCGGCGGTTCGGCCCGCGCGCCACGGCGCTGGGGCAGGTCGGGTTCCAGTCCTACTTTTTCACCCAGTTCCTCGGCGCCCAGGTCGAGCAGCTGCCGTGGCTGGTGCTCGCCCTGGTGGTGGGCACCGCGTGCACCCTGGTGCTGCGCGGCGTGGTGTTCGCCGAACGACCGGAGCGCACCCTGCGCCGCACGGTTGCGGCGTTCCGGGCCCGCGCCGCCGGCGTCGTCGCCGGGGTGCACGACGCGGTCGCCGCGGGCCGGCTGCCCAATCCGGGGGGGCGGCCGCTGCGCCTGCGGCTCGCCCGGCTCAACGAAACCGCACTGCTGGTGGCCGACATCCTGGAGCGCACCGACGCCGAGCAGGCCTGGCCGGGCGTGCCCAACCGGACGCTGGCACTGCGGATCTTCGACGCGGAGCTCACGGTGGAACGGCTGGTGGGCGCAGCAGAACAGCTCGTGTGCGCCGAGCACCCGGTGGCACTGGACGAGCGCGCCGACCTGGTGGCGGCCCTGGCCCGGCTCCGGGACGGCTTGGGAACCGTCGAGGTGCCCGACCCCCTGGCCCGCCGCACTGGCGACTCACCGTCGCGGCGGCTGGCCGCCGCGATCCACCGGGCGAGCCTCGCGATGTGCGACGCCGGCTCCGGTGAGGCGCCAGAACTCGCCGCGATCGAGGAGCCGGGCGACGACGACGAACCCGACTCCGACGAGCCCGGCCTGCGCCCCAGCACTCGGCAGGCGATCCAGGTCGGGATGGCGACCAGCCTGGCGATCGTCGCCGGCGAGTTCATCTCCCCCAGCCGCTGGTACTGGGCGGTGATCACCGCGTTCATCGTGTTCACCAACACCACCTCCCGGGGGGAGATCCTGTCCCGCGGCTGGCAGCGGACCGTCGGAACGGTGGCCGGCGTCGTGGCGGGGATCGGGGTGGCGGTGGCGGTGGCGGTCGGCGGCAACACCGTCGTCTCGCTGGTCACCCTGTTCTGCTGCGTGTTCCTCGGCTTCTACCTCATGCGCGTCTCGCAGGGACTGTTCATGTTCTGGCTCACCGCGGTGCTCGCGCTGCTCTATGGCTTACTCGGCCGGTTCAGCATCGACGTGCTGGTGGTGCGGCTGGAGGAGACCGCTGCCGGTGCGGTGATCGGGATCGCGGTCGCTTCCCTGGTGCTGCCCCACAGCACCCGCGCCACGGTGTCCGGGCACGTCACCGAGTTCCTGTCCGGGCTCGACGAGCTGCTCGACGCCGCCGTACGTGATCTGGCGGGTGACGGGGACGCCGACGCGCAGCGGTTGCTCGCCAAGGCCCGCAAGCTCGACCAGACCTTGCTCACGCTGCGCACCGCGTCCCGGCCGCTCACCACCGGCCTGTCGGGCCTGTCCGGTCGGGGTGGGTTCCGCCGCACCATGCGCACGCTGGCGGCCTGCGAGCGTTACGCCCGCGGCCTGGCCCGGCTGGCCACCCAGGCATCCGGATCGCTAGGGCCCGCGCGGCTGGCGCTGACCGGCGCGGCGGACGCGGTGCGGGCCAACGTGCGCGCGCTGCAGGCCTTGTTCGAGCAACCCCAAGACCGCATGGAGCTCACCGACGTCACGGAGCTGCTCGACGCCGCGGAGGACCTCGCTCCCGACGCGGAGCACGCCGCCGCTGTGAGGTTCCTGCGCCGGCTAGATGGCGCCGTCACCGGGCTGGCCATCGATCGCGGAGCACCCCGGCCCGCCGAGCCCGCCTCCGCCGCCGCGCGGAGCTGAAAACATACTTCTGGGGCTATCACGGCCCAAATGAAAGATGGGTATTGGGTGCTTGAGCCTCGTCTGCTAGGCCGGGAATTTCAACCACTTCCACGCCAGCATCCGCGAGCAATTCGTAGCCTTGACAGTCTGCGACGAAGAGGCTGGGCTCTCGCCAGGCAATGACAACTCGAGGGATCTTCGCTTCAAGAATAAGTTGGGTGCAGGCACGCGGCCGTGACTTTCGTTGGGAGCAGGGTTCCAACGTGCTGTAAATTGTAGACGCTTTCAAACGTGGATCACCACTGGGTAGCTTTGCAAGCGCCGACTCTTCAGCGTGAACATGTTTGTCAGTTTCCCGAGAGTATCCCCAACTGATCTTATTTCCGTTCTGGTCAACGATGACAGCGCCAACAGAAAAAGCGCCGGGACTAGGCGGG
>JBOHFC010000405.1:0-1671 GCA_050701375.1 Pseudonocardiaceae bacterium | reverse complement strand
TGCCGGTGATCGCGACGGACCTGCCGGTCTTCCGCGAGTACCTCACCGACCACGTCGACGCGCTGCTGCCCACGGTCGCCGACTCTGCGAGCCTGGCCGGCGCGATGCGCGAACTGGCCACCGATCCTGAACTGCGGGACCGGCTGCGCGTCGCCGGAAGGGCGCTGCTGCCGCGTTTCACCTGGGCGGCCAGCGCTCGGCGGCACCTGGAGGTCTACGCAGAGGTGCGGGCAGCGACCCCCCGCGGGCGGATCGCCTAGCTGTGGTCGTGGCCGTGGTCGTGGCCGTGGTCGTGGCCGGGGGGACGGGTGGCTAGGGCGGTGGCGCGTTCCACGACGTCGTTCGGGCCGACCATCCCGACAGCGACCAGTACCGACTCCAGCGCAGCGAGCCAGCAGCGGTAGTAGCTGAAGCACTCCCCCGCTGGGTGCTGACGCTCCCACCCGGCAATCTGCGCGACCAGCGCGGCCTGGAACTGCGGCCACTCGAACGCGCCGGCGTCGTAGAGGGTGACCGCCAGGCCGAACGCCCGGCTCTCCCACAGCTCGGCGAACACCAGCTCGCCGTTGCTGCGCGGAGGTGCGGCGGGTCCGTCGATCTCCAGCGGCGCGGCCGCCGTCATGGCGCCTTGACCCTCGCCACGCCGACCATGGCGTCGCGGGTGACCAGCCCGGCGAGCTGCTCCTCAGACATGTCCGCGGTGCCGGCCGGCCGCTCCGGCAGCACCAGCCAGCGCACCTCAGAGCTGGAGTCCCGGACCACGATCTCGGTCTCGGCGGGCAGCTCGAGGCCCATCTCGGCCAGCACGGCGCGCGGCTCGCGGACGACCCGCGCACGGTAGGCCGGGTCCTTGTACCAGCTCGGTGGCAGACCCAACACCGGCCACGGGTAACACGAGCACAACGTGCAGACGATCACGTTGTGCCGCTGCGGGGTGTTTTCCACGACCACGATGTGCTCACCCTGCGGTCCCTTGAAGCCAAGCTCCGCGATCGCGGCGGTGCCGTCGGTGAGCAGCCGCTGCCGGTACTCCGGGTCGGTCCACGCCTTGGCGATCACCTTGGCGCCATTCATCGGCCCGATCGATGTCTCGTAGGTTTGGATGAACTTATCCATCACCGACGGGTCGACCAGCCCGCGCTCGGTGAGTAGCTGCTCCAGCGCCTCGGTGCGCAGCTCGATCGGCAGGCGCCCAGACGATGTTGTTTCCGATGAGGTCGTCTCAGTCACGACACGGGCTCCAGATAGCTCTCGAACATCTCGGCGGTCAGCTCGAACGACTCGGCGTCAGCTCCCCACAACTCACGGGAGCCGAAGCGAACCGAGTAGACGTGCTGGGGGTTCTCACCAAGGAAGTGGGCGTGGGTGTCGGGCAGCAGCGCGGCGGGCTGGACGATCTCGACGACGCCGCGGTGCCCGCGCAGGTAGTGGGATAACCGGGTGTGACCTTCAGGCTGCATGTCCCTGGCACGCACTGAGTCGCCGGCAGCAAAGCGCGGCGGGGCTTCCACACTGCGCAGCGAGCCGGCGGCGGTCGGCGCGTAGTCGGGCTTGTTCGGCTCGGGCACCGGCGGCTCTTCGACGTCCTCGCCGCGCAGCTTGCGGGCCCTGGCCTCGACCGCGCCGGGGGCAAGAATCGCGCTGTCGACAAGCATCAGCTCGGCCGCATGC
>JBOHFC010000404.1:0-8930 GCA_050701375.1 Pseudonocardiaceae bacterium | reverse complement strand
TCCGGTGTGGAGCGGGTGACCGCGGTGTTCTTGGCCAGGATCGTGATGCCCTTTTCGCGCTCCAGATCACCGGAGTCCAGCACGCGATCCACCTCGCTGCGGCCGGTCACGGCCCCGGATTGGCGCAGCATGGCGTCGACGAGCGTGGTCTTGCCATGATCGACGTGCGCGATGATGGCAACATTGCGCAGGTCGGTGCGCAGGCGGGCAGGGGCGGCTGTGGGCACGCAGGAACTCCTCGATTGGATGTCGGAGACTCCAATGTTACTCGGAGGCACCGGCGCAGCCCGCCGCAGCACGTCTTTCCGCGCTTAACCGCACTGCGAGATCGGGCAGAATGGCGCGATCGGCGTCCAACCAATCCAACTCAGCCAGATCGGATGCGTCCACCCACCGCAGCGCGGCATGCTCAAGGGCAACCGGTGTTGCCGTCGGCTGGACCAACCGCGCGACGTGTACCCGCAGTACTTGCCCGCCGGGTAGCGCAACGTCTGGCCCGAGCTGTTCGCCCGGCACGATCTCGACGGCGAGCTCCTCTCGGCACTCGCGGACCAACGCCTCGTGGGCGTTCTCCTCGGGCTCGACCCGCCCGCCCGGTAGCTCCCAGCGACCCGCGAGTTCCGGTGGGTAGGCCCGCTGCTGTGCGAGTACCCGCCCCGCGTACACCAGGGCAGCCGCGACCACCACAGCCGGGGCTGCTTCCGGCTCGGCGCGGCCCCGAAAACGCTCTTTGTGAGGCACGATCGGCATCGTCGCACTGCGGGTGGCCCGGCCCTGAGGTTGGTAGCGGTTGGCGGCGCTGCACGGCCGGGTTGGTAGCCCTTGAAAGGGCGGCCCACTGAGCGGCGCGGCTCGAAGCGCCAGTTCACCATCCCGTTCCCTGGGCGACTAGCCTGCACGGATGGCCGAAAATGACACGCTTATCGAAGTTGAGACCCTTGTCGGAATGCTCACCGGCGAGGATCCGCTGGATTCCGATGGCATCCGGTTCCTGCTCGATGCACTGACCTTGGCCACCGATAGCGCACTGGGCTTTCTTTCCGCCCAGATCGAGTGCCACACCGCCCAGAGCGATGAGACACAGAGCGATGCAACCCAGCGCGAGGTAGTCCAGGCGCACGTTGCAGCGTTGCGGAAGCAGGCTCGGAGCAGGGAGGAGAAGGCCGCGGTCGCGCTCATCGCTGCTCGTGCAGCCGAAGGCACCGGGGACTCGGCGACCGCCTGCGACGTGCTCGGCGAGGCGCTGACGCTGCGCCCGGGTCTGGAGCCCGCGTTGCACGACGCCGCCCAGTACGCCGCAGCGCGCGGAGACTACGTCACAGCGGACCGGTACCTGCGGCGTTCCGACATTCCGTCCCCGCTCCGGCCGGGGCTGAGCGAGGCCATCGCCGCGACACCCCCCGACGTCGGGCGCAACAACCCCTGCCCGTGCGGGTCGGGCCGCAAGTTCAAGGCCTGCTGCCGGCGCGACGCGGTGCCAGCGCTGAGCGCGCGGGCCCAGCTCGTCTACGCGCTGTTGGGCACCTATGCCGAGCGCGCACCCAGCCTGAAGATGATCACTCCGCTGGTCGAGCGCACCGAGGACGCGCAACGGTACGCGATGTTCCTGCTGGATCTTGCACTGTTCCAGGGCGGTCTGGTGGTGAAGTTCCTCGCCGCCCGGGGTCACTGGCTTCACCCCGATGAACGCCAGCTCATCGAGGACTGGCAGCCAATTCCGGTCACCCTCTACGAGGCGATCGACGTGGTTGCCGGCACCAGCCTCACGCTGCGCGCGCTACCCGACGGCGACCCGATCGAGCTGGCCGACAAGCTGTTCTCGCAGTGCGCCCACCGGCTGGAGCTGTACTGCGGCCGGGTGCTGCACGACGGCACCGGCCCTCAATTGCTGGCACTTCCCGTTCACGTTCCCCGGCAACGCCGTCGCGAGCTGGCCGGACTCCTCGCCGCCGGTCCGTCGATGGAACAGATCGCGGACTTCTTCACACCCGAGCCGCCCATCCAGTTCCGCAACAGTGACGGCGACGAACTGTACGAGTGCAGCGTCACCTACCAGGTGCCGGACGCCCAGCGGACCTTCGACATCCTCACCGAGCGGTTGGCCCGGACCGGCGAGGGTACGGTCGCCCGGCACCGGCAGCTGCCCGACGGGCGGGTGCTGAGCCTCGGGGAGATTCACCGGACCGGCAATGACCTCACCGCCACGGCGAACTGTCCCGCGCGGCTGGCCGAACTTGAAAACCAGCTGCGCGGCGTCGCCCCGGACGCAGTTGAACGTGACCGGCACGCCAAACGCGTAAGCGAGGAACCCGACGGCCGTGAGGGCCGCACCATGATCCTGGAGACTTACTATCTCGACGCAACGGCAGCGGACGACGCGCGAGACTGCACCGAACGCCTGGGGCACGAGGTCGAAACAAGCTGGCTCGACACTCCTGGTGTGATCGGTGAGCTGAGTCCGCGCGATGCTGCCAGCTCGTCGGATCCCGCCATCCGCGCTGAGCTGAGCAGCACGATCGACGATGTCGAGGCCATCCTGTTGCAGACCCAGCGTGCCGGGCAACCGACGACAGGCCTGATGAACCCCCACCGTCTCCGCGAAGCCCTGGCCCTGTAAGACCAGGCTACGCAGACCCACCTCACTACCTGAGCGCTGAAGGTCGCTGTCCCCTGTGGGGTTGGTGGCCATACCTTGTCGCCAGCCACCACAGTTGCTGCGTCACCGCTGTCGGGTGATTTTCGCCAGGTCGTCCTTCCCCTTCGGTGAGGCAGCGGGTGGGTCGTCCGCGCGAACGTCCGTGACTCGCGCGCCTGCGCGCGTAGGGAGCATCTGCGCTTGTGGACGTCGACGGACGATCGCTCACGCACGCGGTCAGCCCCCACATGGCCGCCCAGTCCTGGCGGGCCCTCACCGGTCCTCACCCCCGAGCCGCTCGACCAATCCGCGCACGGCGGCCCCGTCACTGTCGGGCTCTCACCTGCGGCCCGGCACCAGCGGGCAGGCCCGCCACGGATTCACCGGGGCAAGGACAACCACAGGTCCATCGCTGAAGAGCTGCTGCAGCGGCGCGAACGTCAGCCCACACCGTGCGGTCATCATGCCGTCCACTGCCGTCTTGCCGTAGTGGGTGTCACCGTCGGTGTAGGACCGCAAATACCACTGCTCCAACGTGTCCACCCGCTTCAGTGATCAGAGCGCTGTTGTTTGCTTAGAACTCGCCGCCGCGGAGCCATCCTTGAAGGGAACTGCTCGCCCATCGCAGATCGGCGAGATCGCGCGAATACAAAGCGGTCTTATCCACGAACACTCACTCCTTATCTTGCGAGCTGACCCGTCCGGTTGAATGGGTCATGAATCAGCGGGGAATCCACAACGCGGTCGTTGCGCACCTACCCATAGAGGAACCTCCGAAGCTGCAAGTGGTGGGCTATGGCGACGCTATGACTAGGCTTCACCTCGCCGGAAGGAAGTTGCTCAATGTTGCTTGGAATAGCCGCCCTAAGAGGCGGTCGCACGAATGCTGGGTCTCTCGAAGTTGGGCCATAAGCCCTTCGGCAACCTTTGAGATGGGAGAAGACAGTGCAGCTAAGATTTCTCGGAAAAGAGTCGACGCCTACTGTACCAACTCACCGACCTTGTACGCGACCGACCAGGATTCCTACGTGATTCAGGGGTGGATCGTCAACGACGAAGCCATCCTTGCCCAGCTTGTCATTCCTGATGATGAGACGATTGTGGAGGTACCGGGAGCACTTCTGGATTATCTTTCATTGGATGGCTTGGACGCTGCTGACATGAGGAATCTCGTGCCATCTATTGTCCATGCGAAGGAAAATGGCAACTACATCATTCAGGGTAGGCGCGTTACCGACTCCAATACGCTGAGCCAGATGAGTATTCCTGACTATGAAACCTGCGCGCACGTGTCTAGGTCGGCTGTAGCACTTCTGGTTGGAGGGTAAGTCCTTTGGAGTCGATTTCCGAAGAAAAGCGAGACAAATTTCTCTCAACGTTTCGAGATGAAGCAGTTCACCTGGAAATGCGTGACATCTATGCCACGAATATAGAAAGGGATCGGTTCGCGACTTGGCTACGCGGTGAACCGTTTGACCCCGACTCGGAAGCGCAGTGGTGGCGGCCTTGGTTTGAGTTGTTGCAGCGCAATAACGACGCGGGTAAGACTTTGCGCAGGCTGCGTATCGTGTCCGAGCCAGTCACAGATTATATCCGGTTTGAATGGTTGGACGCCACAAAGCTCGTGGCAGCGGGTGAAGATGTCCGCTGGTTGCCACGACGTAAGGCATCTACCTCGGAATCATTCCCGTCGGCGCTAAACGTCACTACCTAGCTCAAGGCAGCTTCTGGCTATTTGATGAGGAACAAGTTCAAGTCGAAGGCGTCTCGGCAGGACTAGACATCGTCCAACCACGAGAAGTAGCCATACACATTAAAGCGTTCAACCTTCTCCAGCAATCAGCAGTACGCGGCCCCGCCGCACGAGACCTAATCCACAATTCAATCTCCGAACTACAACAAGACCAACAGTCATGAGAACTTCCCGCTGACTAACTACTGTCGCCACTGAGTTGTGTTCTGAGCGAGTGACCGACCGCGTCGCCAAACCTCCCTCGCCGGAAGACATCCGAAGACCCGCATCCTCCTCACGTGGGCGCTGACGGTGACGACGAAGGACGGGGAAGTCGTGGGAAGGGGGTTTGGGACGGGACGGGATGGGACCCGACCGGGGCTGTTGTGGCGGATTCGCCGTACCCGGATACAGCCATTGCACCTATGGCTACTTACTCACCTTGCGCGCCGCCCAGCTATTTCTCACTGCAAACGTCGGGCGGGCGCTCAGTCCTGTCGATGAATTCCTGCCCGCCATGTACCCGAGCACACCCTCGCGCCGACCGCCCGTCGGCGGCTGCCTTGGCGAGCACCTGCAGGTCGCTGGCACTGGCCATGCCATGGTCGCGATTGTTAAGCATCCATGTGGCCCGCCACATCACTGTGCGCAGTCGGCGGCGCGATTGAGGAGCAGGTTGCGCTCGCGGACGTTGCGGGTGAGCGATGCGGCGCGCTCGAATTCCGCAGCTGCCTCCTCGGGCCGGTCGAGCTTGGCGAGCAGGTCGCCGCGCACGCTCGGCAGCAGGTGGTAGCCAACCAGGGACGGCTCCGAGGTCAGCTCATCAACGAGCTCGAGGCCTGCGGCGGGCCCGAACGCCATCGCCACCGCGACTGCACGGTTGAGCTCCACCACGGGCGAGGGCGCCAGCTGGGTGAGTGCCGCGTAGCGAGCCGCGATGCGTACCCAGTCGGTCTGTTCCGCGGTCATCGCCCGCGCGTGACAGGCGGCGATCGCGGCCTGCAAGGCGTAGGTACCGAGCGTGCCCCCCAGTGCTTCGCAACGCTCGACCGCCGCGAGACCTCGACGGATGAGCAGCTGATCCCAGCGTGCCCGGTCCTGGTCGAGGAGCAGGACCGGCTCTCCGGCCGGGCCGATCCGGGCGGCCAGGCGTGAAGCCTTGATCTCCATCAGCCCGATCAGGCCGTGCGCCTCCGGCTCCTGGGGCGCGAGTTCAGCCAGGATGCGGCCCAGCCGCAGCGCCTCCTCGCACAGCGAAGGCCGGATCCAGTCATCGCCGCTGGTCGCTGAATAGCCCTCGTTGAAGATGAGGTAGATGACCTCGAGCACGGAGGACAAGCGGGTGGCGCGGTCGGCCCCCTGGGGCACCTCGAAGGGAACCCGGGCCTGCGCCAGGGTCCGCTTGGCTCGCACGATCCGCTGCGCGACGGTCGACTCCGGGACCAGGAACGCACGAGCGATCTCCTCGATCTTCAGCCCACCGAGCAGGCGCAGCGTCAGCGCCACTCGTGCCTCGGTGGACAGCACCGGATGGCAGGCCGTGAACACCAGCCGCAACAGGTCATCGCCGATGTCGTCGCCACACACTGCGTCGGGTTCCGGGGTAGCCACCGCTGCCCCGGTCTCCAGTTCGTGACCGAGCTCGCTGATCTTACGTTCCAGCCGTTCCCGCCGGCGGAAGTGATCGATCGCGCGGTGCTTCGCGGTGGCCATCAGCCAGGCGCCAGGGTTGCGCGGAACACCGTCGCGCGGCCACTGCTCCAGCGCCGCGACCAGCGCGTCCTGCGCGAGCTCCTCGGCCAGACCGATGTCGCGCACGATCCTGGTCAGACCAGCGATGACTCGTGCTGATTCGATCCGCCAGACCGCGTCAATCGCAGCAGAGGTCCGGGCGTGCGCCGATTCGCCTGCACGCCCGGACCGATCGGGTGCGGGTGTCCCGCAAGATGCAGACGTCAGCAGGTGCGCGGAGGAAGCTGCCACGACGGCTAATCAGAGCAGCTTCCCCCGCACCCCGGCAAGCCTGGCGACTACGCGAAATCTGACGCCTCGAAGACCTGGCGAACCTCGATCTCCGTGCCGCCGTCAAAGGGGGCCCGCGAGACCCACTCGATGGCCTCCTCCTTCGAGGCCGCCTGGATCAGCCAGAAGCCGGCGATCAGTTCCTTGGTCTCGGTGAACGGCCCGTCGGTCACCGTGCGCTTGTCCCCGTCGAACCTGACGCGGGCGCCCTTGGAGCTGGCCTGCAGGCCCTCTCCGGCGAGCATCACGCCAGCCTTGACCAGTTCTTCGTTGTATCTCCCCATCGCTGCCAAGATCTCCTTGCCCGGCAGCACGCCCGCCTCGGAGTCCTCATTCGCCTTGACCAGCACCATGAATCGCATCGTCGGGTCTCCCTCCAGTGATCGGTTTCGCCGGCTGGGAGCCGGCCTTACCCGTGCGTCGAACGAGGGACGACGGGATCGACACCTCGGGCAAGATTTTGTCCGAGGTGTCAGGAGAAAGTTCTCAGAACTTTCTCAGCGATGCGGAGCAGCATCAGCATTAGCACCCAGGAGGAAGCGATGAAGCTGGCGATGGCGGCACTGGCGGTGACGGCGGCCGGCGCGATCGGTCTTGGAGCGTTGACCATGCCCGCCCGGGCCGGGGCGGGCCCGTCGCTGCCACCGGTGTCCGCGGAGGATCTGGTGACCTCGATGCTCACTTCGAAGGTCCCCGCGCTCGGCGGCACGGTGACAGTGCACAACGCGCTGGGTCTGCCCGCGCTCCCGGGAGTAGCCGCGCCACTGACCCGGCCGGAGAGCACCTTGCGGGTCTGGTCTGACGGGCAAGGTCACGATCGGCTGGCGTTGCCCTCGCGCGGCGGTGAACAGGTGTTCATCGACGATGGCACGACGCTGTGGCGCTACGACTCCTCCTCGCGCACCGCGACCGCGCTGGAGCACGGCGCCGCCCCGGATCACCAGCACCCCCCGATGGCCGACCCGGCGCACACCGCCCAGGAACTGGTCGGTGACCTGAGAACGAGCAGCGGGGTAACGGTGGACGGCACTGGCACGGTCGCCGGGCGACCGGTGTACCAGCTCGTGCTCACCCCCGCACCGACCGAGCGCACCCTGCTGCGTGAGGTACGGGTGGCGGTCGACTCCGCCACCCGGGTGCCGCTGCAGCTCACCGTGCTGACCAACGGATCCCCCGACCCTGCCCTGCAGATCGGGTTCTCCGACCTCACCCTCGGCGCGCAGGATCCCGCGCTGTTTCACTTCACCCCGCCTGCGGGGGTTAAGGTCGAGCGGCCTGATTCCGCAAGACCGCCGGGACAGCACGAGGGCGACATGATCCAGACTCTGGGCGACGGGTGGGACACCGTGGTGCTCGGGCAGCTCCCGCCCAGACAACCGGGAGCGCGCAACGATCCGGTGGCGTTGATCCAGAGGATTGGGCGACCGACCAGCGGACCATGGGGTCAAGGATGGGTGGTGCAGACTGCGGTGGGCACGGTGGTGCTGACCTCAGACGGTCGGGTGGCGGCCGGGGCGGTGCCGCAGCAGGTGCTCGACGAGGCTCTGACCAGGTGACAGCCGGCTCGGTCACGCCGACAACGACCACCGCGCCGGCTGGGTCGCCAGCACCGGCGATCCGGGTCCGGGGTCTGCGCAAGGTGTTCGGTGCCACCGTGGCGGTGTCCGGCGTGGACCTCGACGTGCCGGCGGGCGCTGTGCTGGGTGTGCTGGGCCCCAACGGTTCGGGCAAGACCACGATGATCCGCATGCTGCTGGCGCTGTCCCGCCCCACTGCGGGCACCGTGGAGCTGCTCGGGTCACCGATGCCGGGCGCCGCTGGCGCAGTACTACCGCAGGTCGGGGCGCTGGTGGAAGGTCCGGGATTTCACCCTTTCCTGTCCGGCCTGGAGAACCTGCGGCGGTGCGCGGCAGCCGAGCCGCTGCTGCCCACCCCGGAGATCCCGGATGCGATACAACGCGCGCTGGGCCGGGTCGGCCTGACCAGTGCGGCGGGCCGGCGCTACCGCGCCTACTCACTGGGCATGAAACAACGTCTGGGCCTCGCCGCGGCGCTGCTGGTGCCCCGGCGTCTGGTGATCCTCGATGAACCGACCAACGGTCTGGATCCCGCCGGTACCCGGGACGTCCGGACGATCATCGCCGAGCTGCACGCCGGTGGCGCCACCGTGCTGGTGTCCTCGCACCTGCTCACCGAGGTCGAGGCGACCTGCACACACGTCGCGGTGCTCGACCATGGTTCGTTGATCGCCGCGGGTCCACTGGCTGCCCTGCTCGACGGTGCGGCACCCGCGCTGGACGTCCGCACCCCGGATTCCGCCGCCGCGATGGGCGCGCTGCGCGCGGCCCGCATCAGCGCCGCGGTTCACCCGGCCGGGGTGCGCGTCGAGCTCGCCGGGACCGATCCACCCGCAGTGGTCGCGCTGCTGGTCGGCGCCGGCGTGGCGGTGCACGAGGTGCAGCGCCGGCGGACCGGGTTGGACGAGCTGTTCGCCCAGCTGACCGAGGGGAACAGCCGGTGACTACCTCCGTGCCCGTGGGC
>JBOHFC010000403.1:0-3222 GCA_050701375.1 Pseudonocardiaceae bacterium | reverse complement strand
CATGAGGCCATCGTGTCACGCCGGCCCGAACGGCCTGGATGCGCAATGATGAAGCCATGACGACCACCACCGAGCCGCCGTGGGTCGCGCCCCCCGCGCCCGGGCCGGTGTGCGCCACCGTCACCGTGCCGGGATCGAAGTCGATCACCAACCGGGCGCTGCTGCTGACCGCGCTGGCCGGCACCGGCGGCACCATCCGGGGGGCGCTGCGCAGCCGGGACACCGAGCTCATGGTCGGTGCGCTGCGCGCCCTGGGAGTGCCGGTGACCGGTCGTGGCGATGAGCTGGCGGTGGCCGCGCACGGCGGGCTGCGCACGGCCACCGTGGACTGCGGGCTGGCCGGCACCGTGATGCGCTTCGTGCCGCCGCTGGCCGCGCTGGCGAACGGTCCGGTGCGCTTCGACGGTGACGAGCGGGCCCGGCAGCGACCGATGAGCGCGGTGCTGGGCGCGCTACGCGCGCTGGGGTGCCGAATCAAGGGGGACGCGCTGCCGTTCGTGCTGCACGGCGTGCCCGACCGACCCGGCGGCGAGGTGCGGCTCGACGCGTCGGGTTCCTCGCAGTTCGTCTCCGGGTTGCTGCTCTCCGCCGCCGGGTACCGCGGGGGCATCACGATCCGTCACCACGGCCCCCCAGTCCCCTCCCGGCCGCATATCGACATGACAGTGCAGATGCTCGCCGCCCGGGGCGTCGAGATCGACACCGACGGTGCGACGTGGTGGGCGGTGTCGCCGGGCCCGATCGCGGGTGGCGACCAGGACGTCGAGCCGGACCTGTCCAATGCGACGGTGTTCCTGGCGGCGGCCGCGGCCACCGGTGGGCTGGTCACCGTAACGGGCTGGCCCCGGCGCACCACGCAGGCTGGTGACGTGATCCGGCCGCTGCTGACCGACATGGGCTGCGAGGTGGACTTCGACGAGCGTGGGTTGACCGTCTCGGGTCCCGATCGGCTTGAGGGCATCGACGCCGACTTACACGACGTCGGGGAACTCACCCCGACGGTAGCGGCGTTGGCGGCACTGGCCAGCGGGCCTTCGCGGCTGCGCGGCATCGCCCACCTGCGCGGGCATGAGACCGACCGGCTGGCCGCGCTGGCCACCGAGCTGGCAGCCCTGGGCGGCGACGTGCGGGAGACGTCCGACGGCCTGGAAATCCACCCGCGGCCGTTGAGCGCGAAATCTGGCCGGCCCTGGGGCGTCTACGCCGATCACCGGATGGCCACCGCCGGTGCGATTCTGGGCTTGGTGGTGCCAGGAATCGCTGTCGACGACATTGCCGCGACGACCAAGACGCTGCCGGAGTTCCCGGCCCGCTGGTCGGCGATGCTGGCCGGTGGTGTCGGCTGAGCCGGCCCGGTAACCGCGGCGGTTACGGCCTCGACGAATCCGACGTCCGGGTCCGGCCCGGGCGGCGCGGTTCCCGCCCCCGCACCAAGCGTCGCCCCGAACACGCCGGTGCGATAAGTGCGATGGTGGTGGCGGTGGACCGTGGCCGGTGGACATGCGCGCCCGACAGTGATCCGACCGCCCGGGTGACGGCGATGCGGGCCCGCGAGCTCGGGCGCACCCCCGTGGTGGTGGGTGACCAGGTCGGGTTGGTCGGCGAGGTCAGCGGCGCACCAGACGGGCTGGCCCGGATCGTCCGGGTCGAGGAGCGGTCCAGCGTGCTGCGCCGCACCGCCGACGACGGCGACGCCTACGAGCGCATCGTGGTGGCCAATGCCGAGCAGCTGTTCATCGTCGCCTCACTGGCCGACCCGCCGCCGCGGACCGGACTGATCGACCGCTGCCTGGTAGCTGGTTTCGCCGGCGGCTTGGAACCAGTGCTCTGCCTGACCAAGCGTGACCTCGCCGCGCCGGACGCAGTTGTGGAGCGCTACGCCTCGCTGGACATCCCGGTACTGGTCACCGCCCCGGACACCGGGGGCGACGCGGTACGGGCGCGGCTGGCGGGTCGGATCTCCGTGCTGGTCGGGCACTCCGGGGTAGGCAAGTCGACGCTGGTCAACCGGCTGGTACCGGATGCTTTGCGGGCCACCGGCGCGGTCAGTGGGGTAGGCAAGGGGCGGCACACCTCCAGCTCCGCGGTGGCCCTGCCGCTACCGGGCGGTGGGTGGGTGGTGGACACCCCAGGGATCCGCTCCTTCGGGCTGGCCCACGTGACCCCCGACGACGTGGTCCGCGCCTTCGCCGATCTGGCCACCGCCATCGAGAACTGCCCCCGAGGCTGCACCCATCTCGGCCCTCCCGCTGACCCGGAGTGCGCGCTGGATGATCTCCACGGTGCTCCGCACCGGCGCGCGATGTCTGTCCGCGTCCTGCTGGCCGCCCTCGCCGAATCAGGTTGAGCCCGGCGCGCTATTTGATCAGGTCGGTGGGTGGGGTGAAGGTTTCCTTGATCGCGCGGGGACTGGTCCAGCGCAGCAGATTGATCAGTGAGCCGGCTTTGTCGTTGGTGCCCGAAGCCCGGGAGCCACCGAAGGGTTGGCGGCCCACGACCGCCCCGGTGGGCTTGTCGTTGACGTAGAAGTTGCCCGCGGCGAAGCGCAGCGCAGTCTGGGCCTGCAGCACAGCATGCCGATCGGTGGCGAACACTGCGCCGGTCAGGGCGTATGGACTGATGGAGTCGATCATGCCGAGGATCGTGGCGTAGTCGTCGTCGGGATAGACGTGCACCGCGAGGATCGGCCCGAAGTACTCCGTCGCGAACATTTCGTGGGTGGGGTCAGCACAGACCAGCACCGTGGGCTGCACGAACCAACCCACCGAGTCGTCGCAGCCGCCGCCGGCGAGGACCTCCAGCGATGGGTCGGCGACGACCCGAGCCAGGAGGTCGCGGTGTTTGGCGAAGGCCCGCGCGTCGATTACCGCGCCGCCGAAGGTGGACGGGTCGGCGACGTCGCCGTAGCTGATCGTCCGGGTGGTGTCGGCAAGCTGTTCGCGCAGGCCGCCGTCCCACAGTGACCGGGGAAGGTACGCCCGGGAGGCAGCAGAGCACTTCTGCCCCTGGTACTCGAACGCCCCCCGCACCAGCGCGGTCGTCACCGCCGCCGGGTCGGCCGAGGCATGCGCCACCACGAAGTCCTTGCCGCCGGTCTCCCCCACGATCCGCGGGTAGCTGCGGTAGCTGTCCAGATGGGACGCGATGGTCCGCCAGAGCGTCTTGAAGGTCCTGGTGGATCCGGTGAAGGGCAGCCCGGCGAAATCCGGATCGGCCAACGCC
>JBOHFC010000402.1:0-1781 GCA_050701375.1 Pseudonocardiaceae bacterium | reverse complement strand
AGCGCGGCGTGGACCAACGCGACCGCCCGTCGCGGGTTGGCTTCGGGCTCGGGTGCCACGACACGGATGACGCGTTGCCGGTCCACCGGCAACCGCTTTTCGAGGCGCTGCCACGCCGCCCGGGCGGCCGACTCGGGCATCCGCTCTATCTGGTCGATCACCCGGCGAGCTCGGGACGCGATCGAGGTGTATGGGTTGGCCCCGAAGTTCACCGCGGACACGTCACCGCAGTTCAGGTCCAGGCGGGTCAGTGTGAACTCGGTGAAATCGTCGTTCCAGATGCCGTCTTCGAGCATGGCGCCGAAGCTCATCTGGTCGATGCAACCGTCTTTGATCGCGGTGATCAGGTTCGAGCAGTCGGTGCGCTGCGGGTTGAGCCACGCGTCCGCGATCAGACCCTCCGGTGTCGAGGACAACAGCAGCGTCCCGGCCCTAGTGCGGGCCATGCTCATGCCCTCGTGGTTGGCGAGGAACGCGACATCGGGTTGGCGGGCCAGGGAATCAGAGAACGCGTCCCGGGCCACCCGTTCGACATAGGGACCGTAGAAGTCCCACATCTCATAGGGGGTGTCGGCGACCGAGGCGTTGCCCGAGAGGTGCACGAACTCCGTACCTGTCGGGGCGTCCGCGCCGGCCGGTCCGGGCTTGGCCCGGGACCAGAACGACTCCCCCTCGTCCTCACACGCGCAGACCAGGCAGTCCTCACCGCAGTCGCAGGCCCGTTTGATGAGGAACTCCCGCTTGGCGGTGAGTTTGGTGGGCAGCGTCAACACCCGGGCGTTGTCGACGTCAATGGGCAGGCTGCGCCGAGCCCGACGAATACCGGGCTCGTCGGCCCCTTCGGTGAAGGCTTGCCGGCGTGCCTCGGCCGCCCGCCCTCGGCTTACCTCTACATCGTCCACATGACGCTCCTTTTGGGCAGGCGGTAGCCACAGCCGTAAGCGGTAAGGAGGAAAAAACTAAGAGCTACGAACCGAGCTCATCCAGCCATTCCATGCCGGCACCACGATCAACCTCATCGTCAGCCTTGCCATCATCTGGAATGGCGTTGGCGGGGTCGGCGCCAGTAGGCGTGACGGGCATCCCCGTGTCGTTCTTAGCCGGCGTGGCGTCGGTGGTGGTGGCGTCGCCCACGGTGGTGGGATGGGTATCCAGCGCTACCGCGCGCTGTACCCGCTGGGCGCCGGCGGCCGTCCCCACCGCGCGTCGCAGACCCGTCGTGGGCCCACGATTGATGTTTCTGGTCATCACAAACCCCTAGATCTGCTGGCTGGAGCTGGAGCCCAGGGCCTCGTCGAGGATTCCGCCGATACCGCGGTCCACCTCAGCGTCGTCATCGGCTTTCTTGTCCTCGTCACCCTTGGTGTCCTCGCCGTCGGCGCGCAGTACCTTGCCGCGCCGCGCCGATCCGACAGCCGGACCACGGGACGCGATCACAGCGCCTCGACTGGTCTGACGCGATCCCGACACCGCGGGTCCCCGATAGGTGGTAACTCTATTCATTGGTCTTACTCCTCTGGTTTCGTGTTTCCTAGCAGCCGGCGCTTGACCGACTGGCCTGGCGCATTCCTGTCGTAAACCGGGCCTCGGAACCCCGCTTGGAAGCTGTCCGCTTTGTCGGCTGGCGTCAACGGAGTGCCGAACGCATCAGTCTCTGGAGCACTCACTCAGAGAACCAGCTGGACCAGATTCGGCACGGTACTCACTATGAACGAAACCGAACGCACTGCCCGCTGAATCATCTCCTAGCACCGCCGAATCTTGTGACGTCCCAGGCGGCT
>JBOHFC010000401.1:0-2473 GCA_050701375.1 Pseudonocardiaceae bacterium | reverse complement strand
CTACCTCGACTGCGTAGCCACCGAACTCAACAACCGACCACGCCGTATCCTGGGCTACCGAACCCCAGCAGAAGTCTTCGCCGACCTCCTGGCCAGCTCAATTGCTTCCACCGGCTGACACCGCCGGCTGCTCGTCGTGGCCCTGTGCTGGTCTCTCTTGGGTGGCTTGCCATTGGGCGGTGAGTGCTTCGCGGAGGTTGCCCATCCAACCCAGCCCGGAGTAAAGCGCACCGAGCAGACCCACGATTCCCACGCTGCCGCGGGATCTGATCGCCCCGTCGATGACCTGGTCGAGGGTCGTACCCAATCCAGGGGGCGCGGCCGAGTGGATCTGACCTTTCAACTGGTGGAGCAAATCCGGGTTACCAGCCAGCACGAAACCTGCGACCGCAAAGACAATCATCAACAGCGGCACCAGCGAAAGCACACTGAAAAACGTGATCGCCGCAGCGTAATGGTCGCCGTGGTTGGCGGTGTAGGACTGCCCGGCGCGCACCAGATGGTCCAGCCACGAGTAACGCGCCCAGGCTCGCGCAAACAGAGATGGCTTGGCGTCCGTCTGCTGTGGACCGGTTCCCCGCATGCGCTCCTACGGTAGTCAAGCAATGCTCAGTCAGCGCGCCGGCGGCAGGAAACCCACCCGGTTGTACACCGCGTGCAGCGTCTGGCCGGCGACGTCGCGGGCTCGCTCGGCGCCCCGGGCGAGCAGCTTGTCCAGTTCGGCCGGGTCGTCGGTGTAGTCGGCCACCGCCTGGCGCAGCGGGGTGACGAAGTCAGCGAGCGCCTCGCCGACGTCGGACTTCAACGCCCCGTAACCCTTGCCGTCATAGGCCGCCACGAGGTCGTCGATGCTTCGGCCGGACAGCGCCGAGTAGATCACCAGTAGGTTCGAGATCCCGGGCTTGGTCGCTGGGTCGTAGTGGATCTCCCGTCCGGTGTCGGTGACCGCCGAGCGGATCTTCTTGGCAGACACCTTCGGGTCGTCGAGCAGGTCGACCACGCCAGCGGGCGAGGAAGCGGACTTGCTCATCTTCGCTGTCGGGTCGGCCAGGTCGTAGATCTTCTCGGTGCCCTTGACGATGTGCGGTGCCGGCACGGTGAACGTCTGGCCATAACGGGCGTTGAACCGCATCGCGAGGTCCCGGGTGAGCTCGATGTGCTGGCGCTGATCCTCGCCCACCGGCACCTGGTCGGCCTGGTAGAGCAGGATGTCCGCGGCCTGCAGGATCGGGTAGGTGAACAGCGCGACCCCCACCCGGTCGCCGCCCTGCTTGGCGGATTTGTCCTTGAACTGCGTCATTCGGGAGGCTTCACCGAAGCCGGTGAGGCATTCCAGCACCCAGCCCAGCTTGGTGTGCTCGGGAACGTGACTCTGCACGAACACCGTGGAGCGGTCCGGGTCGACGCCCAGGGCGAGCATCTGCGCCGCAGCCAGCCGGGTCCGGCGGCGCAGCTTTTCGGGGTCCTGTTCGATGGTGATCGCGTGCAGGTCGGCCACGAAGTAGAACGTCTCGTAGCTGGCCTGTAGGTCGATCCACTGCCGGATGGCGCCAAGGTAGTTGCCGAGGTGAAAAGAGTCCGCGGTGGACTGGATACCGGAGAGCACTCTGGGGCGTCCGCCGGTGACAGGATCGGGGGCGGGGCCGGTGACAGGAGACGACATACTGCGATTGTTGCAGCCGGGTCAGCTACAGTCACTGTCCGCCGTCGGATCGAGGAATTCCTGCGCTGCCCAACGGGCCGGCCCGAGCTGCCGGAAGCCATTAACGGTAGTGCGGTCGGCGGAGACCACCAAACCCTTGTCGAGATGGTCCACTACGGGTGCCTTGCCGTCGGGGCTCGATCGCACATCGAGCGAGTCCGCAGTGACCGTCACGGTGCACGGAGCAGCGCTGCTGCCGCCAAAGAGGCCACCACCAGGGCTAATGAGGCCACTACCAGGGCTGTTCTTGTTGTGCTCGGAGATCAGCAGGAGGATGCCCACCAGCACGGCCCCCACGATGAACCACCGCTGCCTCTTCAACCCACCTACCTACTTCCGCTTGCTACGCAGTGACCTTGCTACCGGCTACCTTGGGACCTTGCTACCGGCTACGCTGGGACGTTCTCACCCATGGCGTGCCGCAACCCCTGGTCGAGCTCGTCGAGGAAGCCCTCGGTGGTCAGGTACGGGGTATCGGGACCGACCAGCAGCGCTAGGTCCTTGGTCATCTTGCCGCTCTCGACGGTGTCGATGCAGACCCGCTCCAGAGTCTGCGCGAACCGGGTGACCTCCGCGGTCTCGTCCAGCTTGCCGCGGTGGCGCAGGCCACCGGTCCACGCGAAGATCGACGCGATCGGGTTGGTCGAGGTGGGACGGCCCTGCTGATGCTGCCGGAAATGCCGGGTGACGGTGCCGTGCGCGGCCTCTGCCTCCACGGTCCGGCCGTCGGGGGTCATCAACACGCTGGTCATCAGCCCCAGTGAACCGTAG
>JBOHFC010000400.1:0-17634 GCA_050701375.1 Pseudonocardiaceae bacterium | reverse complement strand
TGCTGCCGGCGATCCGCGGTGCGCTGCCCGCCGCCGATCCCCGCAGCCTGGCCACCCTGGCGGCGGTGCGTGATGAGCTGGGCGAGGAAGGTTACGTCTACCGGTTCCGCCACGACGACCGCCCGCTCGGACAAGCCGAGGGCGCGTTCACCCTGTGCGGGTTCCTGATGGCACTGGCCGAACACCAGCAGGGCAACGAGTTGGCGGCCCGAACGTGGTTCGAACGCAACCGCGCGGCCTGCGGGCCGCCGGGGCTGTTCTCCGAGGAGTACGACGTCACCCAACGCCAGTTGCGCGGCAACCTGCCCCAAGCCTTCGTGCACGCCCTGATGCTCGAAGCCGCCAGCCGGCTCGGCCGACCCAGCGGCCCGGCAGGAAGGAGCGCCCGCGGTGGGCGGTGATGAGGTGCGGATCGAGGGCCTCACCACGGCGGTGTACCAGATCCCGACCGATGCGCCCGAGGCCGATGGCACCATCACCTGGGACGCCACCACCCTGGTCCTCGTCGAAGCGACCGGCGGCGGCGCGACCGGGCTGGGCTACACCTACGCCGGCGCCGGCTGCAAACCCGTGATCGACGGACCGCTGACCGCTGCGGTGACTGGGCGGCGCGCGCTGGACGTGCCTGGATCGTCGCAGGCGATGGTGACCGCGGTGCGCAACCTGGGGCGCCCCGGGCTGGTGTCGTGTGCGATCAGCGCGGTGGATACCGCGCTGTGGGACCTCAAAGCCACGCTGCTCAACCTGCCGGTATGCGGGCTGCTCGGCGCCGTTCGTGATGTCGTGCCGATCTACGGCAGTGGCGGGTTCACCACCTACGACGACGCCACCGCCGCCGCGCAACTGCAGCGGTGGGTTGGCGAGTGGGACCTCCCCCGGGTGAAAATCAAGATCGGGGAATCCTGGGGGGGGTGCGAGCCTCGGGACCTGGCGCGCATTGCCTTCGCCCGCAAGGTCGTCGGGCCCGACGCCGAGCTCTACGTCGACGCCAACGGCGGCTATCGCCGCAAGCAGGCCATCCGCATGGCCCGCGCCATGGCCGAATCGGACGTCGTCTGGTTCGAAGAGCCGGTCAGCTCCGATGACCTCGACGGCCTGCGTGAGGTCCGCTACCAGACCAGCCCGGACACCGCGGCCGGCGAGTACGGCTTCGACCTGGCCTACTTCGCCCGCATGGTCACCGCCGGCGCGGTGGACTGCCTGCAGATCGACGTCACCCGCTGCGGCGGGATCACCGAATGGGTCCGCGCCGCGGCGGTGGCCGCCGCGCACAATCTAGATGTGTCCGGGCACTGCGCGCCGAATCTGCACGTCCACGTGGCCGCATCAGTGCCCAACCTGCGGCACCTGGAGTACTTCCACGACCACCACCGCATCGAGAACATGCTCTTCGACGGCGCGCTCGACCCGCGCGGCGGAGCGCTGCGCCCGGACCGGACCCGCCCCGGCCTGGGGCTGGCGTTCAGACACCCCGACGCCGAGCAGTTCCGGGTGGCCTGAGTTGACCAGTCCCCAATTCCGCCCACAGTCGCGCACCGAGGACCCCGCCACTGGTCCGCCGGCTATCCAGACCGCGATCGCACAGACCCGAGCGCGACTGCTCGACGGCCACGGCCCCGGCGCTACCCCCCAGGAGATCAACCAGCACACCGGGGCCCGGACCCGCCTGGGCGGGCAACCGACCGCGCAGCGACTCCAGGCCCTCGCCCACCAAACCGCCCTGGCCCGCGGCGAGTCGGGTGGCCTGGGGTGAGTCGAGTGGCTAGCGCCCGCTGAAGGAGGGCGGCATGGGTGCCGTGTCGGCCACACGGCTGCGGGACATGGTGCGCTCGGCGTTTCTGGCTCACCCAGGCGCTGCAGCTCAACCGGCAGCCGAGCGACCCACCACACCCGGAGGCCCATCAGAGACCAGCGTTCCCGCTATAGCTTTAGGTGCTGGCGTGGACCCGGGTGTCCAGCCCGGCAGTCCGGGCATGGCTGCCTGACGGGTGCGGCCATCAGATCAGATCGGTGACGAGGCGGCGGACGGCGTTGCGGGTGCGGACCTCATCGGGCGCTGTGCGTTCGACGCCAAAGGCGACTTGTGTGGCCGACCTGCTGTCCACCGTGTGGAAGAGCTTCTGGCTGCATTGCCATCAGTGATGATGGCTTGTATCAGTGGCATTGTCTCAACCGCTGGCCAGGTCGGCCATCGCGCGGGTCACCAACGCTCTGGCTTCGGCTCCGTACACTGCTGACTGCTGGAGCTGCTCGAACATCGTGGCGTAGAGCTGGACTTCGCGAGGCTGGGTGACCTCCAAGCTAGCCGTAGGTGTTTCGACGCCGACCATCGCGTGGTCATAGATCCAGAAACCGACGGACGTGAATACCGTGCGGGATGCCGTCTCGGGGATAATGCCGAGACTGACCCGTGGCAGTGACATCATGCCGAGCACGCGATCGAGCTGTCCGGACATGGTATCGAGAGTCCCCACTCGCGCTCGAATCGCGTGCTCCTCGAGCACCACCACGAAGCGGCGATTGCCGGAGTAGACGATGCGCTGCCGCTCCATGCGTGCCTCGACGGCGGCGTCGAGGTCGTTCGGGGTATCCAGGAAATCGATGAAGTATGACAACATCGCCGCTGAGTACTCGGCCGTCTGGAAGAGCCCGGGGATGATGTTGTGTTCATAGATCCGGAACAGCTTGGTACGTTCATAGAGCGGCACCGACGACAACATGAGGCGCTTCATGCCAGCGCGCGTCTGTCGTCGCCACTCCACATACATCGACTCGATGGTACCGGCAGTGGCGATCAGATCAGGGATCTGGTCTTCGGCGCGGCAGGCGCGGCACCAAGACTTGATGTTCTCCTCGGAGGGCGCCTGACCGCCGTTTTCAATGCGGCTGAGCTTTGTGTAGTGGCACCCTATATCGACCGCTAAGGCTCGCGCTGTGAGACCCGCCTCCTTGCGGATCTCACGAAGACGGACGCCAAGAGCCTCCCGGGCCTGCTTGGCCGGGTTAGTTCGGCCGGTACTCACTGTGGGGGATGGATAGCTTCCATACTTCCTCGAACGATGCCCGACACAACTCGATCGCGCTGTGGTCCCTCGTCGTGTGGCGGTCCACCACGAGTCCGCTGGCGGCAAAGATCAGGAAGACCCCGACCTCGTCGTCAAACAACCAGAAATCGTTGCCAGGTAACGCCACTGTGGACACGCGGCTTCGCGGAACCCAACGGATGTCCTCGCCGGCTTCAACGAGCAGTTGGGTGTCCTTCAACACCCACTTCTGATAGTCGGAGATTGGTTCCGACACGATACGCGCTCGCCGGAACACCTTGCCAGCCCGCGTTCCGGCATTGACCAGGTCACACCACGGTCGGAGCCAGTCGGAGTCGTCTGGCTCGCCAGCCTCCCACTTGCGAAGGTGCGGTATTTCGGCAGCCGTGCCGTAGGAGTCTCGCATCTCTAAATGGAGCGCGTCACGCTTGAATGACGCGAAGAGCGCATCAAACTCTTCATACGTGATGCTGTCCATCTAGACTCCGACAAGCGCGGCGCACGATACTTCGACACAGGTTTCGTGATCGGGGACAGTCATCTGCCTCAGCGCCTCGGGGTCCGTCACGCGCCATCCCTTGATGACGTAGTTGCCGTTCTGTGCGATGTGCACGATGGGCGGGACAAGGTTCACCACATCGCCGCTAAGCCCGTCCTGGGCGAGGTGGGCCATGAGCGTGGCCGGCACTTCAACGATCGTCTCCTCGTCGGGCACCGTGATCATGGCGAGGATCTCCGGGTCGGTGACGATCCACCCCTGCAGCACATATGAGTTCCGGTCTGTGGCGAACAGGGTCGGTGACTGGTTCGGGTGGGATTCCTTGCCCAGAAATGTCAGGTGCATCGCTGTCCTCCTGTCAGCTCCGTTGCTGATTGTTGCAACCCCGCCTAGCTTCGACCGTCACCGAGCGTGGGTCAAGACCTGTGGCTCTCGCCGAGCCTGCAACTTTCTGCAACGAGCTTGGTTCGGTAGCGGAGACTCACTAGCGTCACGGCATGACAAGAACCTACCCAATGTTGACTTGCGAAAAAATCTTGCGCAGAGGCTCCGGCTTAGCCGGCATCTCACCAGGATCAGCACGGCATGACGAGAGATCGGCCGCGAGGAGGAAGTCCAAGGCGATGGCCACTGTCCAACCTCCACAGTACGACCCAGTCCTCGCCGCGCTCGCGAAGCGTCCAATTCCGGCAATGCAGGAACCGTTGATGGCGTTGTGTTTCTCGGCTCGGTGAGCGCGACCTGGTAGTCGGATCCGCGGAAGGTGAAGGCGCCATCGGCGAGCCGGTTCGGCCAGGAGATGAGCGCGTTTCACAGGAGAATCTCCGATCTCGGGCAGCGGGGATAGCTCAGGTGGTTTCGACGTGCGGCCGCCTCACCGGCGGCTCACCCACCGGCATAACGATGCTGGCAGTACCCAGCGGACCAGCACCAACGCTGCAGCCTCCCGCCACGACGCCAGCTGAGCTGCCACGCCCGCGCTCACCGACCCCGCACCCATCGGTGGAGTACCACTACACGGGAACCGTCGGCACGCCAAGACCAGCCCCGCGACGCCGAACGACCCTGCGCACACCGCGTCAACCAGCCCGGCGCGCCGATGCGCCTGATCCACGGCTGCCAGCCCCACCATCGAGGCGGCATGCACAAGGTCGGCCTCCACCCCCAACGCCAGCGCGGCCCGGCCGGGCGCTCCAGCGCACAGCAGTCCCTGCACGACCTGCCGGGCACCGAGCCCCCGAGCCACTGCCCGGGTCGGCTGATCCGAACGGTGGCCGGTGAACAGCCGGATCACCGGGTCCGGTGCCAGCACAAGCACGGCACCGTAGCCGGTACGCAGGGCGGAAAACCAGCTCACCGGCGGCGCAGCCACGTCACCGCTGCCACGCCCAGGCCCGTCACTGCGGCGGCGGTCGACACCAGCCGGGCGTGGTGGGAGAACCACAACTGTGGGGCGTGATCGTGGGCCTTGTCATCGAAGATCCCGTGGGCGCCGTGGTCGTGGCCGTCCGTGCCGTCGACCGGTTCCCACAGGTTGTGCGGTCGGTCCGGGCCGACCTTTTCGCCGGTCTGCTGTGACCCGAAGCCGGTCTTGGCCAGGTAGCGGTCCAACAGCGCCGGGGCGATCTTCTGCCCGACCAGGGTGCCCATCGTGCTCGCACCCACCCAGTACTGCTTACGCCGCGGGTGATCGGCGGCGAACACCACGCCCCGTGCGGCCACCTCCGGCTGGAAGATCGGTGCCACCGGCTGCGGGTGATTTGGCAGTCGGGACAGTACCCAGGAGAATTGGGGGGTGTTCACCGCCGGCATCTGAACCATCGTGACGTCGATGTTGCTGCCCGCGTGCATCAGTTCGGTGCGCAACGACTCGGTGAACCCGTTGATCGCGTGCTTCGCGCCGCAGTAAGCCGACTGCAACGGGATGCTGCGCGCACCCAATGCGGAGCCCACCTGCA
This sequence comes from Pseudonocardiaceae bacterium, assembly GCA_050701375.1. Taxonomy (GTDB): domain Bacteria; phylum Actinomycetota; class Actinomycetes; order Mycobacteriales; family Pseudonocardiaceae. The sequence continues at coordinate 12,133 of JBOHFC010000400.1, read as the reverse complement.
CGATGGTGCCCTGGTCCCGGGGACGCATCCGGTCCAGCGCGACCATGGTGCCGTAGACGTAACCGAGGTAGCTGACCTCGGTGACCCGGCGGAACTCCTCGGGCTTGATCTCGTGGAAGGGAGCGAACACCGACGTGAACGCCACGTTGATCCACACGTCGATCGGCCCGAAAGCGTTTTCCACCTGGCTGGCTGCGGCGTCGACCTGGTCGTAGTCCGCGACATCGGTCGGGATGGCCAGCGCCGTGCCGCCGGCGTTCTCCACATCCTTGGCCGCGCCGTCCAACCCGGCCTGCCCGCGGGCCAGCAGCGCCACCTGCGCCCCTCGGGCGCCGAACTGACGCGCGGTCGCCCGCGCGATCCCCGCACTAGCTCCCGTGATCACCACGACCTGACGATGAGTCATTAACTGCCTCAGCTTCCCGCCGACCAGCACCGGCATGAGTCCCATGGAGCACCCTCCGGCGCTTCACCTACTCCTGGCTTCCCACTGGCAGGCAGATCCACGCGTGACGAATCTTTCTTCCGACCCGCCCTACCGGGTGGAGGCCGCTCGGCGGCGGCGGCCGTGGCGGGTGCCAGCTTCGTAGCGCCGGCGAATCCGCTCCGGGTCGACGCCGAACAGGTACTTCAATTTCAGCACTTGCATGAGCAGGGTCATCCGCCACGGCCCCTGATCAACCAGCCGCCGGGCGGAAGCGGTGACGGTGGTCGGCAGCACCACGAGCCGGCCACGCCGCCGCAGGACGCGGGACATCTCGAGATCCTCCATGAGAGGTATCTCGGGAAAGCCGCCGACCGAGTCGAACACGTCACGGCGGACGAACATCGCCTGATCGCCGAATATCCAATGCAGCCGCCGAGCCCGCAGGTTGGAGCTGACCGCGAGGTAGTCCAGGCCCAGGCTGCGTTGGTCGAAGCGCAACTGCAAGCCGCCTCCCACCACGCTGGGGTCCCGGACCGCTTGCCTGAGCAAGTCGAGCGCGTCGGCTGGCACCTGGCAGTCCGCGTGAATGAACCAGAGGAGATCGCCGGTGGTCACCGCAGCTCCGGCGTTCATCTGGGTGGCGCGGCCAGCCGCACTGCCGACGACGTGGGCGTACCGCGCCGCGAGCTCGACCGTCCCGTCGGTGCTGCCGCCGTCTACCACTACCAACTCACTGCTGGGAAAGTCGCTGCGAAGACGTTGCAGGCAGGGCTCGATGCGGGCGGCCTCGTTGAGGGTGGGCACCACGATCGACACCATCTCCGGCCTGCTCACCCGATCCGAACTCCCCCGAGTCTCGAACAGACCAGTGGGCTGCCCACCGGCCCATCGTAGGAGAACCCGGGTGGAACGGAGTACGCGTGAGCGCGGTAGCCGACGGAACTGGCCACATCGCGATCCTCGGTGCTGGGCCGATCGGCCTTGATGCCGCGTTGGCCTTTCTGGACAACGGTTGGTCCGCGACCGTGTACGAGGCGGCTGATTCGGTAGCCGCGAACGTGACCGCGTGGAGCCATATCCGGCTGTTCACGCCCTGGTCGATGAACGTGTCGGAGCGGATGCTCAACCACTTGTACGCCGCCGGGATCACCCCACCCGGGTCCACCGACCACTGCCCGACCGGCGGTGAATTCGCTGAGCAGTTGCTGAAACCGTTAGCGCGGCTGCCGGAGCTGGCAGCCACCATTCGCAGTAGCACCCGGGTGCTCGGCATCGCGCGGGAGGGCCTGCTCAAGCACGAGGAGATCGGCACTCCGCAGCGCAGCTCGCACCCGTTCCGCTTGCTCCTGTCCGGCCCGGACGGTGCCGAACGGGTGGAGGCCGCCGATCTGGTGCTGGATTGCACCGGCAGCTACGGCCAGGCCAACGTTCTCGGCGACGGCGGGATCCCGGCTCCCGGTGAACTGCAGCTGGCTGACTTGATCACCCGCCGGATCCCGGATGTCGGTCGCGAGGTCGAGCGGTGGGCAGGCCGGCGGGTGCTCCTGGTCGGTGCGGGCAAATCGGCCCAGACCGCGGCGAATGACCTCGCTGAGCTGGTCGCCACGCGTCCCGGGACGCGCCTGGTGTGGGCGGTGCGAGCGGAGGACCCCGACTGGGGTGAGGTTCCCGGCGACCCCCTGCCCCAGCGCCAGGAGCTGGTCGAGGTTTCCCAGCGGCTGCGCTCGGGTGCGGTGCGGGGAGTGCAGGTGCGCACCGGCGTGGTGGTCGATGCGTTGCGGCCAACCGATGACGGGGTGGTGGTCTGTCTGCGGTCCAGGACCGGTGAGGTTGAGGAAGTCGTCGTCGACCGCATCATCGGCTTGACCGGCTTTCTGGGTGACACTTCGTTGTACCGGCAGCTCCAGGTCCACGAGTGCTACGCCACCGCCGCCCCGATGAACCTCTCCGCGGCGCTGTTGTCCGCTGCGAGCGACGGCCCGGCGGACTGCCTGGCTCAGGCGTCGCACGGGGTAGATGTGCTCCGAGTGCCGGAGCCGGACTTCTTCGTGCTGGGAATGAAATCCTACGGGCGCAACAACACCTTCTTGCTGCGCATCGGCTTCGAGCAGGTCGACCAGGTAGCCAGCGCCTACGCTAAGCCCCGCTGCGGAGTACATCACTGACGAAACTGTGCATCTTGAGCCAGAGCTAACGGTCGGCGCTGGCGGTGGCCTCCTTGGTGCTCAGGCCGCGGGTCGCGCAGTGCCGGTGGAGGCCAGCCGGAGGATGGCCGTGTCGGGCCGCGTGGTGTTGAAGGTGTAGATGCCGGCTGCGTGACTAAGGCAGCGTGTGGTGTCGGCGGCGAGGGCCTCGGCTTGCTGCAGGTGCGGCGTGACGGTGCCCCAGGCCGACCAGCGGTCCCGGGCGGCTGCAGTGAGCTCGCCGAGGTGGCGGGCGATTTGCGCCAGATCCCGGACCAGTGTCAAGGTTTCCTCGTCTGTGGCGGTCATCGGCAGGGCAGCCGCGGTGGCTAGCGCCGCTGCCGCCGCTTCAATCGGAGCATTGACCGTGGTTTCCATGACATCTCGCCATCCGAAGTGTGGGTTCAGGCCGTGCACTACAAGAGAGTTGGTCTCCGGGCTGTCTGATACACCCTTCGCCTCTGAATCTTGAGGTTTTGCACGATTCCCGCCCAACGTCGTGTAAATATTTACGCTTCTTGTAGCGGTCGGGAACCACCAACCGTTACACACACCGCGCCTCAACAGGGGTTGATCACGGTTTGTGTGCCTACGGTGACACACACTGTCGTCAAAGGCACACAAATCGCGATCTTCTCTCATCCCGCAATCCTCAGACAGCGCAGTTGTAGATCAGGGGTAGGGAGCCGTCGCGCTGGCGCAACCGGAGGAACAGTTCCACGGCGCGGCGTTTGGCCTCGGCCATGCTGACGTCAGGGCCGGCGAGCAGCATGTCCGGCGAGGTGTCGAGGTCCGCGCCGGCGGGGTGCCAGTGCCAGCCGTCGGTCGTGACGGTCAGTTCGGGCACGGTGTTGTCGGTGTCGATGGCCACCCCGTCGTGGGAATGGCCGCGCTTGACCAGCGGCCGCACCGCGAAGTCCGCACCAGGTATCCCTTTGGTAGCCAGCAGCGCCCGCAGCGGTTCGATCTCGGCGGAGTTCTGCGGCGTCTCGGTCATCCCCACCCGCACCGGTAGGCCCAGCGACAGTGCTAGATCCAGCCCATCCATCGCCTTGGCCCAGGCTCCCGGCCCACGGTTGGCATCGTGGAAATGGGGCCGCGCGCCATCCAGCGAGGTCTGCAGGACCAGCCGCTGCCGGCCCGCCAGGCGCTCGAGCTGCGTGCGCCGCCAACCCTGGTACAGCATGGCGTTGCTCAAGCACACCACGTCGAGCGACTCGGTGGCGTAGAGCAGCATCTCGACGAGGTCGCGTTCGAGGAAGGGCTCGCCGCCGGTGACGTACAGCTCGGTGAAGCCCTCCGCGACCGCCTCGTCGACCAGCTCCCGGAACCGAGGCAGGCCCAGGGCCCGGCGGCGGGCCTGCGGAAACGAGGCGACCGAGCAGTAGCTGCAGGCCAGGTTGCAGTGGAAATTCGGGTAAACCCACAGCCGGGGCGGGAACAGTGCAGAACCGAACAGCGGCAGCACCGGGACACCGTGGTCCACGATCTCCGGTGTGGAACCCCAGGACACCTGCTCGCCGGCGAAGGACGGCATCGCCGATTTGTAGAGCTGGAAACGGCCCCGGGACCGTTCGACCGGCGGCACGATCTCCAGGCAGGTGGTCCACCATCCGGTCTCCACCGCCTGGATGAACGCCTCGGGCAACCCAGCGCCTCGCATCGACGCCGCATGCGCGCGCCAGTCGTAGTCCAGCGTCACCAGTTGGGCGCTGGCCTGGCCATCGACGATGTCCAGCAGCGCGTACCAGACATGGTGATCACCGTCGTTGGCCGGCCGGCCGAGGACCCCGACGTTGACCACCAGGGTGTCCCCGAAACGGCTGACCCACGGCAGCCCGGAGTGCGTGCAGCAGATCACGTCTGCACCGGATGCGTCGATCCGCATCAGGTGCGCGTCGTCGGGCAGCGACTCCCACCAAAAGTCGTTGACGGCCAGCGGGGAACCGTGCACGAAATGCAGGTCCAGCCTGTCGATGGTCTCCCGGTGCTCGGTGGGCAAGGTCCGCATCCAGGCCGCGAATTCCGCGGAGGTGTGCGCCAACGTGTAGTCGTAGGCGATCGCGGCGAAGACATTGTCGTCATCGTCGGCGTATCCGCAGCCGCAGTCAGGATCACCCCGACCGATGGCGAGCTCGTAGTTGCCGGCGATGCACTCGATGTCGTTGTCGACCAGCAATGGCCAAATCGCCTCCGGCTCAGCCCCGTAGGCGCCGAAGTCACCCAGGCACCACAGCCGATCGGCGCCGCGGGCTCTCGCGTCGCGAATGAAGGCCCGCAACGCGTAAGGGTTGGAATAGGTCCCGCCGCACAGCGCCAACCTCGTCATAGGGCCAACCTCGTCATAGGGCCAACCTCGTCATCGACATACCTTCCCATTCGAGCCGCTACGGTTGATGTTCTGACCGGGTCGGCGAACCGGTTCGGCATGACCAGCGAATGGACACAGATGGGATACTTGCGCGTGATCGATGCGTTGCGTCGCCTGGAACGCCGGACCCGGCCGGTCGATCCGGAGTTCGCCGCTGTCCTGCACCGCCGGTGGGCGCAACTTCCCGAGCACGTCAAGACCCCGGGTCAGTTCCTGGGCAGGCACGCGGTGGGCTGCGAGGGCACCCACGGGGTATTCCCGCGCTGCAACCTCGCCTGCACTCCCTGCTACCACTCGCGCGAGGCCAACCGGGTACGCGTGGACGGGTCACACACCATCACCGAGGTCGACAAACAGATGGCGCTGCTGCGCCGGCTGCGCGGACCTCGGGCGCACGCCCAGCTCATCGGCGGGGAGGTGACGCTGCTGGACCCGGACGACCACGCGGCCGCACTGCTGACCATGCGCCGGTATGGCCGTGAGCCGATGAGCATGTCGCACGGCGACTTCGATCCCGATTACCTGGAGCGGCTCGCCTTGGACGCCCACGGCCAGCCGCGGCTGCGTCGGCTGTCCTTCGCCGGGCACTTCGACATGCTCATGTTCGGCCGGCGTGGCATCCCCCGGCCGGGTAGCGAACGGGAACTCAACCCCTACCGGCAGCGCTTCGTGGACATGTTCACCAGGCTGCGCGCCAAGCACGGCGTGCGCTTCTTCCTGGCGCACAACATGACCGTCACCCCGGCGAATCTCGGCCAGGTCGCCGGCGTGGTGCGGGACTGCCACGCGATGGGTTTCGGCATGTTCTCCTTCCAGCCGGCGGCGTTCGTGGGGGACGACCGCCGCTGGCATGAGGACTACGAGCAGGTTGGAATGGACCAGGTCTGGCGGGAGATCGAGAAGGGCGCGGGCGTCCCGCTGGACTACACCGTGATTCAGCACGGTGATCTGCGATGCAACCGGGCCGCCTACGGGTTCTACGTCGGCCCACGGTGGTACCCGTTCCTGTCCGGTGACGACCCGGCTGACCTCGCCGCCAGGGCGGCCTTTTTCCGCTACCTCGGTGGGGTGAACTTCACCGGAGTCGAGATACCGGACCTGGTGGGCAAGGTGGTGCGCACGGTGGTGCGTTACCCGGTAGTCGTCAAGCTCGCGGCTGGGTGGGTCATCCGTACCGTGCGACGCGTCGGTGGGCTGCGGGCGCTGCTCCGGAACGGCGTGCGACCGATCTCGTTCGTGGTGCACCAGTTCATGGACGCCGCGGACGTCGCGCCGGCGTGGGAGCTGATGCAACGCGGCGAGAAAGCCACCGATCCGCGGATTGCCGCCACTCAGGAGCGGCTGTCGTCCTGCCACTACGCGATGGCGCATCCCGACACCGGTGAGCTCGTCCCCGCGTGCGTCCAGCACAGCGTGCTGGACCAGGTGGAGAACGTCGAGCTGCGGCGGTTGCTACCGATCGTCGACGTCCATGCCTTGTGAGATCGACCTTCCCGTCTCGCTGCACGGCGTAGTGTTGCCCGATGCTCGCACCGGGCGATCCGTGGATCTCGGCGCGCTGCCGGGCAGACACCTGCTCACCGCAATCCGGCACCGGTTTTGACTACCCTGCCAGCAGCACCTCGTGCAGGTGTGTGACCTCGCCGCCGGCTGCCCGATCGGCCTCATCGCCTGCGGGTTCAGTCCCCCGGCCGCGCTCGCAGCGCTCGCTGACCACCTCAGTTGGCCGGGCCCGTTCCTCGCCGATGAGGACCGCGTGCTCTACGGGTTGCTCGGCATGCTCAGGGTCAGCCTGTGGCAGGTGTATTCGCCGGGAACACTGGCCCGCTATGCGGTCGCGGCAGCCCGCGGGCAGCACCTACCGCGGCCGGTAGAGGACATCCGGCAGATGGGTGGCGACGCGCTGCTCTGCGACGGCACCGTGGTGCGCCGATGGCTGCCGCGCACACCCGACGATCGAGTCCTCCCCGCGCGCCTGCTGCAAGCCGCCAAGCTGGCCGCCCTTCAAGGACCACCAACCCCCCGCAACACTGCCGGCGACGACGACCAACCTCGCTGATCGGGGAACACCGTGGCGTCCTTCGACTACGACCTAGCGATCATCGGCGCCGGATCGGCCGGACTGACCGCCGCCCGCCTCGCCCGGTTCTTCGCCAAGCGAGTCGCGCTGATCGACAAGGACCGGCTGGGTGGGGACTGCCTGCACTACGGCTGCGTCCCGAGCAAAGCGTTGATCAAGGCGTCCCGGGTGGCCCACGAGGCCGCCACCGCGCAGCGCTGGGGGCTGTCACCGCAGCACCTGCCCAGCGGCCTCGCGCCAGTCAACGCTCGGGTGCGCCACGCCGTCACTGAGGTCGGTAAGCTCGACGACACCCAGGTGTTGGCCGAGCTTGGTGTCGATGTGCTGCTCGGCGGCGCCACCTTCCGCGACCCGCACACACTGCGCGTGGCGGACCGCGATCTCACCGCCAAGTTCGTCCTGATCGCCTCCGGTAGCCGACCGGCGGTACCTGACATCGAGGGGCTGGCCGAGGTCGGCTACCTGACCAACGAAGATGTCTTCGACCTCAGCCGACTGCCGGGCCGGCTCGCGGTGATCGGTGGCGGTCCGATCGGGGTGGAGCTCGCGCAGGCGTTGCACCGGCTGGGCTCCACGGTGACCGTGCTGCAACGCCGATCACATCTGATCCCCAGCGACGACGCCGACATGATCGAGATGCTGGAGCGCCAGTTCGCCGACGAGGGGATCGACGTACGGCTCGCAACTGAGCCCACCGCCGCGCGTCGCGAGGGCGCGGACATCGTGCTGAGCCTGGATCCACACGAGCTACGGGTGGACACGATCCTGTGCGCGGTCGGGCGGGTACCCAATGTGGAAACGCTCGGACTCGACGCCGCCGGAGTCATCGTCGACGACCGGGGAATCGCCGTCAACGACCGGCTCCAGACCAGCCAATCACAGATCTACGCCGCCGGCGACGTGACCGGCGGACCAGCGTTCACCCACTACGCCGGCCACCAGGCCGCGCACGCGGTGCGCAACGCCTTCGTCCCGTTCAAGGCGGCGTACTCCCCCGGGCACCTGCCGTGGGTGACCTTCACCGACCCGGAGGTCGCGCACGTCGGCCGGACCGAAGCCGAAGTACAAGCGGGGGGCGATACCTACGATGTCATCCGCTTTCCCTACAGCCACAACGAGCGTGCGGTAACCGACGCCGACCCCGTCGGCCTGATGAAACTCCTCATCGACGGTAAACGCCGGTTCATCGGAGCCCACATCGCCGGCCACAACGCCGGCGAAATGATCAACGAGTTGACGTTGGCGATGAACAACGACCTCACCGTCGATGCGATCATCGGCTCAATCCACGCCTATCCCACCTACTCCTTCGCGATCCCGATCGCGCTCTACGACTATGCACTGACCCAAAATCCCAGCACGGCAGCCAAAGTCGGCCGTCTCCTCAGCCGCCTCACTTAGCGCCTGACGAACGAACATCCGCCACCACTAGCCGCCTGCCATCGCACCTACGACCAGAAACGGCTCGGCTCCTGTCGCGACCGGGGACGGGAGCGGGGCGTCCGGTAATTCGTGGGATAGATCCTGCTCGCAGGCGAAGAAACGCACGAACGCGCGACGCTGATGCGTGACATGATCGCGGATCGTTCCACGCAACACGGGGTAGCGGGCCTCGAGCGCGTCGAGGACCGAGCGTTGGGTGGCCGGACCCGCCACGTGCAGCCGCACCTCACCGTCGACCTGCGCGAGGGTTCGCAGGTGCGCCGGAAGTCTGAGGCGGATCATGGCAGGGTCTGGACTTCCACGGACAGCACGGACGGTAGATCTCGAACGATGGGCGCCCAGCTGTCCCCCGCGTCGGCCGACGCGTACACCTGACCACCGGTCGTCCCGAAGTAGATGCCACAGGAATCGAGCGAGTCGACAGCCATCGCGTCGCGCAATACGTTGACATAGCAGTCGCTCTGCGGCAGACCCGTGGTGAGCGCCTCCCACTCGTGCCCGCCAGTTCGGCTGCGGTACACCCGCAGCTTTCCCTCAGGCACGTAATGCTCCGAGTCGCTCTTGATCGGGACGACGTAGATGGTGTCCGGCTCGTTCGCGTGCACGGCGATCGGGAACCCGAAGTCGGTCGGCAGATCACCGCTGATCTCCTGCCACGACTCGCCAGCGTCGTCGCTGCGCATGACGTCCCAGTGCTTCTGCATGAACAGCACATCCGGGCGCGACGGGTGCATCGCGAGGCGGTGCACGCAGTGGCCGACCTCGGCGGTCGGGTCCGGGATGCCTTCGGAGCGCAGACCGCGGTTGGTCGGGCGCCATGTCTTGCCGGCGTCGTCGGTCCGGAACACTCCCGCAGACGAGATAGCGACGAACATCCGCCCGGGGTCACTCGGATGCTGCACGATCGTGTGCAGGCACATCCCACCGGCGCCTGGCTGCCAGGAGGATCCCGAGTCGTGGTCGCGCAGCCCGGACAGCTCCTGCCAGGTTTGCCCGCCGTCAACAGAGCGGAACAGGGCAGCGTCTTCGACCCCGGCGTAGATGGTGTCCGGATCGGTCAGCGATGGTTCGAGATGCCAGACTCGCGCGAACTCCCAGGGGTGCGGCGTGCCGTCATACCACTGGTGAGTACCAGGGACGCCGTCGTAGGAGAACTGGTTACCCATCGGCTGCCACGTCGCGCCGCCGTCGTCGGACCGCTGGATCAGCTGCCCGAACCAGCCGCTGGACTGCGACGCATACAGCCGATCCGAGTCCGCGGACGATCCAGTCACGTGGTAGATCTCCCAGCCCGCGAAGTGCGGGCCGCTGACGTCCCACAGCTGCCGCTTCGCGTCCGACGTCAAGACGAACGCACCCTTGCGGGTGCCCACCAGTACCCGTACCCCGCTCATACGTACTCCCTTCCGGATAGACCTGCCGGCCATCACCGGTCGGCATCATCCCGTATGACGATCGTCGGTAGGCAGACTCATCGGTATTGAGCACCCGCCGTCGATGCGTCGGCGTAGCATGGGCGCTCGTGTCCATCCGTCCCGATACCGGCGGCAGCAGCGAGGTCCGATCAGAGGACCTGGAGCAGTACCGCCGGGAACTCACCGGCTACTGCTACCGGATGCTCGGCTCCTTTTTCGAGGCCGAGGACGCCGTGCAGGAGGCGATGGTCCGGGCCTGGCGGGGTGCTAGCGGCTTCGAGGGCCGGTCCGCCGTACGGTCCTGGCTCTACCGCATCGCCACCAACGTGTGCCTCGACATGCTGCGCGGCCGCGAGCGGCGGGCGCGGCCGATGGACTTAGGGCCGTCCTCAACGGCGGATGCATCCCTCGGGCCGGTGTTGCCCGAGAATGCCTGGTTGCAGCCCGTCCCGGACGCCCGCGTCCTGCCCGGCGACGGGGACCCGGCCGAGCTGGCGGTGGCCAGGGAGACCATCCGCCTGGCGTTTGTCACCGCGCTCCAGCATCTTCCCGCCCGGCAGCGAGCGGTGCTCATCCTGCGGGAGGTGCTGCGCTGGCAGGCAACCGAGGTCGCCGAGCTGCTTGAGACCAGCGTGGCGTCGGTCAACAGCGCGTTACAACGAGCTCGGGCCACCCTCGCGACCCGCGACGTGGACGCCTCCCACTCGCCTGCGGTGAACGCCGACCAACGCGCGCTGCTCGCCCGATATGTGGACGCCTTCGAGCGCTATGACATCACATTGCTCGTATCGCTGCTCCACGACGACGCCGTCATGTCGATGCCGCCCTACGACCTCTGGCTGCGCGGCCCGGTCGAGATGGGTCGGTGGTTCCTCGGTCAGGGCTGCGGGTGCCGTGGCTCGCTGCTGGTGGCGACGACGGCCAACGGCGGTCCCGCGTTCGGCTCCTACCGCCCGGACGCCTGTGGTGGCTTCCAGCCGTTCGCCCTCCAGATCATCGAGATCTCAGGCGACCGGATCGTCGGGCATCACAACTTCCTCGACATCAGCCTATTCGCGGCCTTCGGGCTGCCCGCTCACCTGCCGTAGACCAGTCAGGACCTCATTCAAACCAAGCATGACCAGCAGCTCCCGCAGCTCGGTGCAGGTGTCACGCAGCTGGATCGAGCAGCCCAGCCGCCGAGCTGCGAGTTGCAGCCGTGCCAGCTCCTCGACCACGGCGAGGTCCGGACGGCTTGTTCTCCCCAGCGGCCAGCTCGCCAGTTCGACACCACCGTGAACGAGCACCACCACCGTGCCGGTTTCGCCTCGCCGCACGCTCATACGACGACGGCGGACAGCGGAACTCATCGCGGCTGGCGATGAGTTCCGTCTCGCTGCTCAGTCTTACCGATTGAGAGCCCCCAGAACCAATCCGACAGGAGACCGAGATGACCCTTCCCCAGGTCGTATCTCGCGACGAGTGGCTGGTAGCCCGCAGAAAGTTGCTGGCCGAGGAGAAGGCGATGACCCGGGCCCGCGACGAACTGAGCATCAAACGCCGCGAGCTGCCCATGGTCAGGATCGACAAGGACTACGTTTTCGAGGGCCCAGACGGCAAGGCCAGCCTGCTCGAGCTGCTCGACCGGAGCTGACGAGATGTCCGATGGCCTTCTCGCGCACCTGCACACCCGGGACACCACGCTGGCCTAACCTACTCCATGTATGCCCGCAGCGCCGAGACGCTCGGCGACTCGTACGACTTCCTCGACCTGACCGCTTTGGGTCGGCAGGAGGGCTGGGAGGAGCCGAAGGGCCGCGCGATCACCGCAGGCGCGATCCCCGACTTCTCGGCGTGACGCTGCTCAAGCCCCGGCAGCCGCGTGCTAAGTGGTCGGCACTCGAAGTCCGTCGAGGGTAACCTGACCGCAGGTCGAGTGCCAGTCAGCAGCCGGGGATGCAGGTTGCTGGCACAGTCGAGTGGATCAGGTGTCGTGAACTCGACAGCATGGACGTTTCCGCGACCAAAATGTCCGTACTGTCGAGTTCACGACGTGCACGATCGCCGGTGTCCGGTCGGCGCCAACCCCGACGGACTTCCGGCACCAGCCGCTAAGGCACCCAGCTGGATGCCATCGCCAGCGGTGCCCAGCCCAGCACTGAGTCGATGGCGATCGCGAGGAACAGCAGCGTCAGGTAGGTGTTGGACAGGTGGAACAGCCGCATGGGTTTGACC
>JBOHFC010000399.1:0-3755 GCA_050701375.1 Pseudonocardiaceae bacterium | reverse complement strand
GAACGCCAGGTAGGTGGCCATCGGCTCGGTCTCCTGCCAGCGCCACTGCTGCAGCCCCAGCCCTGCCGGCTCCGGACCACCGAGCAGGGCCCCGTTGGATATCACCTGCAGGCCGGCGGGCACGATGGCGGTGATGGTGAAAGTCGCCTTGTCCGAAGGGTGGTCGTTGGACGGATACCACCAGGCGGCGATATCCGGTTCGCCCACCGCGACCGCGCCGTCGGCGGTGCGCACCCACGGCGATTGCTTTCCAGGTCCGCCAGAGACGCTCGATGGCATCCCGGCGTAGTCCACCCGCACCGTCATCGGCGCTCCGGACGGCACGGGTGCGGCCGGGGTGACTTGCAGCTCACCACCGTCCTGATGGATCACGGCCGGCCGGTCATCCACCGTGACAGCCGAGGCGGGCAACCTCAGGTCCAGATCGAATCGGGAGAGGCTCTCGGTGGTCGTGGCGGTGATCGTGGTGTGGCCTACGAGCTGATCGGTGGGTGGGTCGTAGCGAACTCCGATGTCGTAGGCGGTGACGTCGTAGCCGCCGTTGCCGGCCCGCGGAAAGTAGGGGTCCCCGATGCCGTCGGCACCGACCACCGGCGGCGCAGTCGGCGCCGGTGTGGCGGACGGCGGGCGCGGGGCAGCGGCCGGAGCGGATTTCGTGGCCTGCCACGGGATTTCCAGCGCGATCAGCACCAGCAGCACCGCCAGCACCGGCCCGATCAGCAATAAAACAATCCGCTTCTGCATGGTCACCTCCCCGATACCGACCTTAGGTGCTGTCACCGACAAAAGAACCAGTAGCCATCGCCACCGCGGTCCGGATTCGATCGTGTAGCGCACGCAGCCCGGTCCGTTCGGTGGCCACTTCCACCACCCGCAGGCCCCGAGCGAGGGATACAACGTCCGCCAACTCGCCGGCCGACACCCGAACGTGCGACACATGATGCGCCGCGCACAGGGCCGCCAGATCGGTGCCGTGCGGGGTGCCGAAGACCCGTTCGAAAGCGCCGGCATGCTCCGGGGCGCCCTGCTCCAGTAGCCCGAAGATGCCGCCACCGTCGTCGTTGGCGACCACCACGGTCAGGTCGGGGCGGGCCTCGTCCGGGCCGGCCAGCAGCCCGTTCGAGTCGTGCAGGAACGTCAGGTCGCCGACCAGGGCGTAGCCCGGCCCGCCGTGCACCAGCGCGGCCCCGAACGCGGTGGCGATCGTCCCGTCGATACCGGCGACGCCCCGGTTGGCCAGCACGGTCAGACCACGCCGCGGCCGGGCGGCCAACGACACGTCCCGGATCGGGTTGGACGAGCCGAGCAGCAGCAGCGCCCCGGTGGGCAGCGCGGCGACCAGCCGCCGGGCCACCCCGAGACCGGTGGCCAGTGGGTGCCCGTCCATGGTGGCGCTCACCGCCTCGGCGGCCCATTTATCAGCCTGCTGCCACTCGTGCAGCCAGTTCGGATCAGGGGAACCGACGCAGCGTAGCGCGGTGCCCACCGCGACGGCGGTGGCCGCGGTGTCCGTCCACTCCGGACGGTCGGTGAGGACGGTGACCGCCACCGTCGGGTCAGCGAGCAACTGCTGCACCGCCCGGTGCAGGGTGGGACGGCCAAGCACCAGTACCTGCTCGGGTCGTAACCGATCGACCACCGGCGAGCCCAGCAACCACGGCCCGGCTGCCAGCGCGTCCGGCCAGTCGGGCGCGGTGGGCTCGGCCACCAACGGCAACCCGGCTGGCGCCGGTGGTGCGCCGTGGCCGGCGACCACCAGTGTGGGCCGGACGAGGTCGAGCTCCACCTCGACGCGCAGCGGTGAACCGGTCGGCACCGCGGTCCAGGGCGCGCCAGTTGGACGGCCTTGACGGACCTCCAACGTCTCCGGACCAGAATCAGGATCCGCGCCAGGATTCGATGGGGGCACAAGCGGCTCGCGAAACGGCACGTTGAGATGGACCGGCCCCGGCCCCCCACTCAGAGCACCCCGGGCAGCCGCGACCGCCCGGTCCACCGCCGAGCGCCACTGCGTGTGCTGCGCACAGTCCGACGGTGCCGCCAGCGACGGCGCTGCGCGCACCGCCGCGCCGAACAGACCGGCCTGGCGCACCGTCTGGTTCGCCCCGGTACCGATCAGCTCGGCCGGTCGGTCGGCAGTGACCGCCAGCAGCGCAATCCCGGCGTGGTGGGCCTCCAAGACCGCCGGGTGCAGGTTCGCTGCCGCCGTGCCCGACGTGCATACCACCGGTACCGGCTCGCCGGACCGCAGCGCCAGGCCCAGCGCCAGAAACGCGGCGGAGCGCTCGTCAATCCGGACGTGTAAGGCCAGCCGGCCCGCCTGCTCGGCCGCGTGCAGGGCGAAGGCCAGCGGCGCGTTGCGCGACCCCGGGCACAGCACGGCGTGGCCCACCCCGCACCGCATCAGCTCGTCGACCAGCACCGTGGCCAGCGCGGTGGACGGGTTCACAAGTGATCATCATGCCCTGCCACCGGGTGTACCCACCGTGAGGGCCGGACGTGCTATCGACGGGTCACCTCGCCGGACCTGCCGGGAATGGATTACGCAGGAAGAAGTCCCACATTCGGCTGATCAAATCGATCTTGTCGGCACCCTTGGGCAACAGGTGCCCAGCCTGGTAGATGCGCCACACCACCTCGACGCCCGCCTTGCATGGTCTGTACACGGACGCTTCCACCACGACGTTCGGCTCCGTTATCGGAGTGGCCGGGCAGCCGTTCCGGTGTAGCCAATTGTCGCGATGTTGGACAGCGAACGGGAAGAGGCTGATCGCGTCGGCTTTGCCGTGGAAGATGCCCATCGCGATCGGGCGGAGTGGATCCACGTTTGGGCCGCGCGGATCGCCGCACGGGCTGCCGGTCAGCGTGGGGTCTGCACCAGCGTAGACGGCAACTGAAGCGAACACCGTGGATGCGTCGCAGGCAAGCCGGGCCGCCATGAGCGCTCCGCTGGAGTGGCCCTCCGCGTGGATCCGACGCGGGTCGACACAATAGACGCTGGAAATGTCTCGGACTACGGCGCGCAGGTAGGCAACGTCTTCGGATCCCTGGGCGAAGTCCCATGTCGATTGGCGGGTCGACGGGTAGGCGACAATGAAATGCCTGGTCTTGGCGACGTCCGACCAACCAGTGTCCGCCTCATGCAAGCGCGGCGGCTGGATCGCGCCATGTAGAGCGATCAGCAACGGCACCGACCGTCCGGACAGGTCGGCCGGCACGTTCAGAAAATATTCCCGACCCGTGACCTGGCGGCTCTCCGTTCCCGAGGTTGGCGCCAATGTACAGCCAGCCCTGCTATCCGCCTTGGCAATGGCGCCGGGGGCGCACACGATGAGAAACCCGACAGCGATCATTACCGCTGTGCGGCGTCGGATCGCCCGAGCGCGTGGCGCTCTTCGTGTACTGGCGCGCACGAACATCACCGTAGCCTACCTTTCAGAGTTATTCGACCCGTATCCGAACGCCGCCCGCGCGAGCTTTCTCGACGCCTCCGGATCGTTGTGGCGGGCAGGACATCGGAGCCCGCCCTTCACAACACCCCCTCTCCCCGGAGCGCGCCACTGAAATCACTTGACGGGGCCAGGGCTGGGTTGGATCTCGCCCACAGTAATGAGGAAGTGCCCTGCTGGGTCGTCTACTCCGGTCAGTACGCCGCCTCGGTCCTGTAGTGAGAAACTGAACGTACCGTCTCCCCAGCTGTGCAGTACCATGGTCGCTTTCAGATCGTTCACGTCAATGGTGAGCGTCGAGTAATC
>JBOHFC010000398.1:0-1797 GCA_050701375.1 Pseudonocardiaceae bacterium | reverse complement strand
GCGTAACGCGGTCGGCTGGCTGCTGCTGGCGGCAGATTGCTTCCAGGCGGCCACCGGGGCGGCTGTGCCACTGGTCAGCACCGGCATCGCGCAGGGTTGGCCGGAGCTCGCAGTGCGCACCGTGGCCACGGTCGCGGCTTACTCCTGGCCATGGTCGATCGGGCTGTGCCTGCCGTTGGCGCTGCTGCTGTTCCCGGATGGTCGCCTGCCTGCTGCTGGATGGCGCCCGGTGCCGTGGGTGGCGTTCCTCGCCGCTCCGCTGTTCGCGCTCGAGGTGGGCGCGGACCGGTAAACGGGGCACTGGAGATCGCGGTCAGCGACGACGGTCGCAGCGACGCGGGGAGTTGGCGTCGGGTTGTCCTCGATCGGGGAGCGGGCGGCCGAGCTGGGCGGGCAGTGGCGCGCGGGACCGGCCGATGCGGCGGGGGATTGGTCTGGGCCCGGCTGCCACTGGGGTCGGCCGATTAGGCTGCAGTGACCGGGCCAACCTCGGGTGGTCGCGGCGAGGATGAAGAACGCGACGGCGGCGGCCAGACAGGAGTGGCCGGACAGGGGTGAGGAGTGGGGCTGAGGGACTATCTGGGACGGGTTTTCCGGCGGGGCACGCCCGACCTTTCCAGTCAGCGAGCGATTCGCGCCAGGCGCGGTGGCTACCAGAGCATGCTTGATCGAGAAGCTACCGTGGACGACCTTGCTGACTTGCGTCGCTTCGTGACCAGCAGGCGTGGTGTCGAGTTCTATGTCGAGCCGGAAACGGCGGCGACCGATACCACGGCGGTGGCGGTTGCCTCCGATGGCGAGTGGATCCGCCGCCGGGTGGGCTCTCCCGCGGTTGTCCGTAAGCTGGCAGCCGAACTGGGGATCCCGGCTTATGATGCAGCGATCGTCGGCTACCCCGACGCGATGCGCCGGTACCGCCGGCCCGACAATGGCCACTGACCTGGATAGTTCACGTTGATCCACATTTTCATGATCGCCAGCGTGGCGGGTCGTGATCGACGTGGGTAGTGATCTTGCGGTGGCTGGGGTCCCGATGGTGCTCGGGTGGGCGTCGGTGTCCACGGGTTCGGCCGGTGGTGCTGGTGGTCGGGACGGTGGCGGGTGACAGTCGGCCGGGGTGCAGGGTTTGGAGCCGGACTCACCCAGATCACCGATCCCGGCCATGGTCCGCTCGTCGACTGGCCTGCCGCGGTGAGGTGCTTGACGATGTCATGGCGGGCCCCCGCGCCGTCGATGGTGACTAGCACGGCCCAGCCCTGGGCATCCCGGAGCAAGGCCCGCCGGAGGCACGGTTGATTTGTCAAGACGCGTCAGGCCGGCGAGGTAGCCGCGTTCAGCCTGGGTGCAGGTGCGGTGGGGACGGGGCCGCCGCTGCCGCTACGACCTAAACGTCGTTGTAACGCTCCGAGACCGGTTAGCGACAGAGCGTACCGAGAGCTCTAGCGCAACCCCCCATCCCGCGCTGGGGCTCGGGAAGATGGTCTCTCGATCGAGGAGGATTCACTATGCACCTAGGTCGGACAGCACTTCGCGGGAGTGTCCTAGCGCTCTGTGCGGCTAGCGCTCTGACGCTCGGAGTGGGCGCGGCGTCGGCCAGCACGCTCACCCCGGCTCCGCACGCGGCTACACTCGGCTCCAGCCACCCGGCGGACTGCTGGGATTGCGATGGTTGGCGCCACCACGGCGACTGGCGCTGTTATGGGGACCGCTGGGGCTACTACTGCGATGACTGGGGCTATCACGGCGGCTGGCACTGTTACGGCGACTGCTGGGATTGATGATGGCGATGGCCACCGC
>JBOHFC010000397.1:0-4054 GCA_050701375.1 Pseudonocardiaceae bacterium | reverse complement strand
ACCGGTTCGGGTTCGCCGAGGACACCGTGCGCCTGGCAGCAGCACTGGAACCCGCGCTGTCCTGTCGCGGCGTGCCTGCCAGTGCGTATGTCGATAACGGCTCCGCGTTCGTCGACGCCTGGCTGCTGCGGGCCTGCGGCAAACTCGGGATCCGGCTGGTGCACTCCACCCCGCACCGTCCCCAGGGCCGCGGCAAGATCGAGCGCTTCTTGTGCGCCACGAGGCGCGCTGCTGCATTCCCGGTCTAGCCGGGAGGAACTCGGAGGGAGGTTCCTGGGTCTGATGGCTTACCTGGCGCTGAAAGGTTAAGGGGACAAGAGCATGCCAGCTAACCAGAGACTGGGTCCAGACGTCGGGGACGGTGCTCTGGGAGACCCGCGTGATATGGCGAAGGCTTAATTGCTTGAAGCCCAATCTCCAGAAGATGGAAGTTCACATCCGCCGGAAAGACGTCTGAAACCGGCGCCGGCTCTGCGACGTATGTGGAAGAACGTTCGCGCAACCTCCGGAGCCAGGAGCGATGCCCAGTGAGGGCATTGAAGGGGATGAGTGGGACGCCTACGTCACGCTATTCCGTGCGGCAGCGACGAACGTGGGATCGCCTAACGGGCGCGAGCTCCATGGCGACGGAGGCCTCGTAGTAGTCGCCGGAGTCACGACCGGCCAGGGAGGGCGGGAAAGCCGCCTGCATGGGCGAAGGGGGCCAGGTGATCGGACAGTCGAGGACCGGGAGGTATGCGTAATGCAGAACGCCGAAACGGTGCTGGGTGTCCTGCGTGAGCGCGGCAGGCGCGGCCTGCCGTTGAGTCAACTGTATCGACAAATGTTCAACCCGCAGTTGTATCTGCTGGCCTATGGGCGAATCTATGCGAACAAGGGCGCGATGACCCCAGGGGCCACGCGGGAGACCGTGGATGGCATGTCCCAGCAGAAGATCGGTCGCATCGTCGATGCGATGCGCCACGAGCGCTACCGATTCCCTCCAGCACGACGGGTACACATCCCGAAAAAGAACGGGAAGACCCGCCCGCTGGGCCTGCCGACCTGGTCGGACAAGCTCGTCGGGGAGGTGGTGCGTCTGCTGTTGGAGGCGTACTACGAACCGACGTTCTCCGACCGATCCCACGGGTTCAGACCCGGTCGGGGTTGCCACACCGCGCTGCGGGAAGTGACCAACACCTGGACCGGCACGACCTGGTTCGTCGAGGGAGACATCGCAGATTGTTTCGGGAGTTTCGATCATCAGGTCCTTCTCCGAACTCTCGGTGAGAAGATCCACGACAACCGGTTCCTGCGGCTGGTGCGTAACATGCTCACGGCTGGATACCTGGAAGACTGGAATTGGGGCGCAACACTCAGTGGTGTCCCACAGGGCGGTATCGCATCCCCGGTCTTATCCAATATCTATCTGCACAAGTTGGACGACTTCGTCGAGACGGTTTTAATCCCGGAGTACACCCGAGGAAAGCTCCGGACGCGCAATCCGGAATACCGCACGGTGGAGAGAGCGATCGTACGAGCCCGCCGACAAGGTGACCGCGCGAAAGCGCGGACACTCTATCGACGGTTACACAGCCTGCCGAGCCAGGATCCGCACGATCCAGACTATCGCAGACTGCGCTATTGTCGATACGCCGACGACACCCTTCTCGGGTTCGCTGGACCCAAGGCCGAAGCCGAGCAAATCAAACGGCGTCTGACGACCTTCCTGCATGAAGAACTCAAGCTGGAAATGTCGCCGGACAAAACATTGATTACCCATGCCCGCACCCAGCGGGCCAGGTTCCTCGGCTATGAAATCTCCGTCGCGCGCAACGATCGCAGAACACGACGACCCTCCGGGACCGACCGGCGCAACCGCCGGTCGCTCAACGGAACGGTCGTCCTGCACGTGCCCGCAGCGGTGGTGAAGGCCAAGAGCGCTCCGTACTTGTCACGCGGCAAACCCGCGTGCCGGAACCCGATGATCAACGAGGCCGACTATAACATCGTCGCCCGATTCGGGGCCGAGTACCGCGGCATCGTCCAGTACTACCTGCTCGCCGGTGACGTCTTCCGACTACACCGGCTGCGCTGGATCATGGAAACCTCCATGCTCAAAACCCTGGCACGCAAGCACCGCTCGTCGGTGTCGAAGATGGCGGCGCGTTACAAGGCCAAAATCCAGACTCCCCACGGGCTGCGCACGCGTTTCGAGGTCAGCGTCCAGCGCGCGAGCAGGACACCACTGGTCGCATGGTTCGGCGGCATCCCACTCAAACGGCAAAAGGGCGCGGTCCTCACCGACCGCCAGCACACCGGACCCGTCTACCCGAACAGACAGTTGGTTACCAGACTGCTCAAGGGCAGATGCGAGCTCTGCAAGCGAACGGACGACATTCAGGTCCACCACGTCCGGGCGCTCGCCGACCTCAACCGGATCGCCCACCCGCAGCCGGACTGGGTGCAAGTCATGGCGAAAAGCCGCCGCAAATCCCTGGTGATCTGCGGCGACTGCCACGACCTCATCCACCAGCACCCCGCCACACCGCTCACGCAGTAGTCACTGGAGAGCCGGATACTCGGAAACGGGTCCGTCCGGTTCGGAGGGAGGCCGTGCGGAAAAGGGCCAGTCACAGACTGGTACCTCGCTGCGCGGCCGACCCTACCCGGACAGTGCGCGAACAGTTCCTCGTCGAGATCACCGGCCAGACCACCAACACCAGCACTGGCGGACAACCCGGCCGGCACCAAGTGGCCGACCTGATCGAGCTCAACCGGCTGTTCACCGCCTGGGTCGAGACGGTCTACCACCGCCAAACCCACTCCGAGACCGGGGCGCCACCCCTGGCCCGCTGGCAGGCCGCCGCGCCGTTCCCGCTGCCCACCCCGGCCGCGCTGGCCGAGGCGTTCCTCTGGGAACAGCGCCGCACCGTGACCAAGACCGCGACGGTGTCGCTACACGGCAACACCTACCAGGTCGAGGCAGCGCTGACCGGGCGGAAGGTGGAGCTGGTGTTCTCCCCGTTCAACCTGCAAGTCATCGAGGTCCGCCACGGCGAACACAGTTACGGCCACGCCGTGCCCTACCAGATCACCCGCCACGCCCACCCCAAAGCCCGACCGGAGACACCCGAACCGGCCCCAGCGCCGGCCACCGGGATCGCCTACCTGCAACTGGTCGCCAACGCCCACCAGCAGCAGGTGATCGCCGATGAACGCATCGACTTCCACGCGCTCTACTCTTCTGCTCCCGAGCAGACCCCCGAGCAGTCCCCCCTCGACGACCCCACCGGCGACGCCCCGACTGCCCCAGAGCCGGTCGGCGACCTCCCGGCCCACGACGAACCCGGACGCGAGGTCAGCCGGTGAGCGTTCAACGCCTCCAAGCACACTGGGGTTTCACCAGAATGCCCTTCGGCCGCAGCCTCGCCCCGTCGATGCTGCACCGCCACGGCGGGCACGCCGAAGCCGTCGCCCGCATCGCCTGGTGCATCGACCAGCACGCCCTCGGCGTGATCACCGGCGAGGTCGGCGCCGGCAAGACCGTCACCGTCCGCGCCGCCACCACCGCCCTCGACACCTCCCGGCACGTGGTCATCTACCTGCCCAACCCCTCGGTCGGGGTCCGCGGCATGCTGCACCACGTCGTCGCCGCGCTCGGGCAGGTCCCCAGCTTCTACACCGCGACCCTGGTCCCGCAGGCCGCCAACGCCCTGGCCGCCGAACACGCCGAACGAGGACGCAGCCCGGTCGTCATTTTCGATGAGGCTCACCTGCTCGATAACGCCCAGATGGAAGCCGTCCGCATGCTCACCAACCACGACATGGATTCAGGGGCGCCGTTCGCTGCCCTACTGATCGGGCAGCCCACCCTGCGCCAACGCCTACGCCTCGGGGTCCTCGCCGCACTGGACCAGCGGATCTCCGTGCGCTACGCCCTGCCCGGCATGGACACCAACGAGACCGCCGACTACATAACGCATCACGTGAAGATCGCCGGACGG
The DNA here is from genome assembly GCA_050701375.1 of Pseudonocardiaceae bacterium. Lineage (GTDB taxonomy): Bacteria > Actinomycetota > Actinomycetes > Mycobacteriales > Pseudonocardiaceae. The sequence goes on along the minus strand of JBOHFC010000397.1, from coordinate 68 downwards.
ACCGACACCCTATTCAGCGCCGACGCGATCACCCTGATCCACAATGCTTCCCGCGGCTATCCCAGGGC
>JBOHFC010000396.1:0-5704 GCA_050701375.1 Pseudonocardiaceae bacterium | reverse complement strand
GTGGGGCGCTCCGCGGCTCCCACCCACGGGCTGAAGAGCGCGAGGTGCACCCGGCGCCACACCCCGCACGGCCAAGGTGGACGCCGCCAGCACCGTTTAGAGCACGTCGGGCACCGGCCATACCGCGGCGGCTGGTGCGGCAACAGCACCGCCCGCAACGCGTCGACCAGTGTCGGGTCATTGCCGGCACGTTCCAGTTCAGTAAGGCGAGACCACACCGCACCGACCGGATCGCCATGCCGGGGCAGGCCAGCCAGGAACCGCTGGGTCGTCTCCGGCAGGCCGCCGCGTTGGCGGTGGATCGTCATAGCCCGCTGGGGTTGGCGAGCGCCTGAATCACACGGCGTCGTCTCAAGAGTTCTTCGACGAAGACGTCGTTTTCCGCGTTGCAACCGCAGTCCGCGTTGGTCAGGAACAGCTTCGTCAACGCCTCCCCGGGGGTGAGGGGAGGCGGTTCAGCGGGAGAGGTGTCGACCATCTCAACGCTCCTTCCTAGGGGCACCAGCTCGATACCCGGTCGGCGCGCCGCCGGGATCCGGGCATGCGGCCCCGCGTTTGTTGTGCCTGCCAGCCATGAGTCCCGCGCACGTCGAAGTTGTCGGCGGCGCATACCCGCCGATCCTGATCTGAGTCGGGGCAAGTGACTATAGTCACCAGCCACGGCGAAGATAGCGCTGTCAGGTGCCTATCGTCAAGCGCCACCCGGCAGCAGTTTTGTGCGGCAGACTTGCCCGGTGCAGACTGGAGCCCACTACTGGCTGATCACGGAGGCGACGGTGGCGGACAGCAGTCCGACGATGCGCATGCGCCAGCTCGGCATGGAGCTGCGACGCCTCCGCGACCTCGCGGGCAAGAGCCAGACAGAGGCCGCCGCGTGGATCAACAAGACCGACACCGCCATCAGCAAGTATGAAACCGGCGCGCGACGTATCGACGTGGGCAACCTCCGGTCTCTCTGCCAGCTCTACGATGTCGATGTCACCCATGTCGCCTTTCTCGAACGGCTCGTTCGGGAATCGGGTGAACGCGGCTGGTGGGCCGACTTCGGCAGCACCGTGCCGCACTGGTTCGCCGACTTCCTCGGCATGGAGACCGTCGCATCCGAGGTGTGGACCTACGAGTCCGAGCCTTTTCCTGGCCTTCTCCAGTCGGAGGAGTACGCCAGGGCTGTTGTTCCCAGTCACAGTGCTGAGCGGTTCACCAAGCTGCGCGCAACTCGACAGAAGAGACTCGTGGACGACAACCCGCTGGTCCTGCGGGTGGTGCTCAACGAGGCTGTGCTGTGCCGTGTCGTAGCCGGCCCCGAGGTGATGCGCCGGCAGATTCGCCACGTCATCGACACCGCTGAACTGCCGAACGTCACAGTCCAGGTCCTGCCGTTCTCGGCCGGGTTTCACCCCGCGATGACCGGATCTTTCACGGCGTTGCGGTTCCCCGAGACACCGACGATGAATACCGTATACGTGCAGATCAAAGGCGGCGCTCTCTACGTCGAGAAACCACCTGATGTTGACCGGTACACGGCCACCTTCGAGCACCTGACAGAACTCGCACTCGACGAGGCGACAACGACCTCGTTCCTCGAACACATGGAGAGGAGGTATTCAGCAGAATGAACGATCTCGATCTGGCGGTGTGGAGAAAGAGCAGCCGCAGCGTTGACGAGGGGAACTGCGTCGAGGTGGCCGCCCTCGACAGGGGCCGTGCCGTGCGGGACAGCAAGAACCCCACCGGGCCGACGCTGAGGTTCACCACGGCAGCATGGTCGGCATTCACGACCGGAGTCCGAACCGGCGAATTCGACGAGAGCTGACCGAGGCAACGGCCCACCCAGCGGGTAACTGGGTGGGCCGTTGCCTTCCTATCCAGCTCAGGGCGCTGGAACCCGCCGCCGGTGCGGACGGTCCCGGCCAACTCAGCGTAGGCGGTGGCGACCGGTTCCCGTTTAATGGGGCGCTGCGGGCGCACTGAGTCGCCGGCACTCCGGTGCGGCACCGAATGCCGGCGCAAGGTCCTTGTTGCTGGTCAGTCCCTGCAATTGGGCGCTGGACGCGCTGAGGTCAGAGCCGGACAGGCTGTTCGCCTTCTGCTGGAAGTCCTTGTCGTTCGGGTCCAGCGCGGCGAGCTTCGCGCGCTGGCCGCTGATCGTCCCGGCTGTCGTGGTGAAGAAGGTCACCGCGGTGGTTTGGACCTGTGGGCCGTCGGTGATGCGCGGCGGACCGAGCTGGGTGAGCTTCTTAGCGGTATTGGCGAACGCCTGCTGGGCGACGTCGGCGAATTGGAGCAACCCGTCCTTCTGACCCTGCGGGCTCGGCGGCGACTTCGCGACCGCGGCCGCTCCGGCGATCACATCACCGAGACCGCCGCAGAACGCGCCTGCCCAGGCCACCGGGTCAGCACCCTGGAGGGCGGGGGGCTGCGCCTTGACGCCCGCGGAACTGCATCCACCCAGCGCCAGTCCGAGCGCCAGCAGGGCAACGAACGGATATCCGGCTCGGCCGGCGGCGATCCCGACACGGTGACGTGATGCGTGCAAAGCTACTCCTTGGTCGGGGTCACGCCGAGCCCGGTCGCGTAATGCCCCGGCGGCCGATGGTGTCCTGGCGAAATCGACGGCCGCATATTCGGCGGCCGCTCGCTGCTACCTAATCGGCTCCCGCAGCGAGGTGTTACCGAGCCGATGAAAGGCCGTATCGATGGCCTCCATCCCAGGGAACTCTGCAAGACCGGGGTGAACAACCGTCGAACGGAGATTGACTGCACCAAGGCGCGCTCGTGAAACGCCGCTGACGTACGATCAAACGACAACACTGGTTTATGGGCCGTTGAATGTGGTGACGAACTGTAAACACCCGTCGTTGGCCTGTGTCGACTGAATCAGCTTGTCGATGTCAGAGAGACCTTGATAGGGCGCGGACGTGGCGCACGGGGGATCTAATCCGATGATCTGGTTACCGGCGCCGTCCTTGATGGCGTCGGACAGCGCGCTCATGACGAGGTTGAGCTCCGGATCGGCGAGACCTTCCACGACCTGCGGGCCCGCGCTGACCGCCTGAACGAGCGTGCCGGTGCTCGGCGCGAGGTTCACGTTCACGCCCCCGCCGTAATCCGCGGTGATCGTGTGGGTGCCGGCTGGCAATGCCGGTGTGGTCAGCGTGGCCGTTCCGCCGGCCAGGGCTGCCGTGCCCAGCGCGTTGCCGTCGCTGGCGAAGGTCACGTTGCCGGTCGGAGTGCCTGCTGGGGAGGTCACCGTTGCCGTGAATGTCACTGGCTGGCCGGACACTGATGGGTTGATCGATGAGGTCAGCGCGGTGGTCGTGGCGACGGGAGCGGCGGCGAAGGCCGCGCTGCCCTGGGGCGTGCCGAGCCCGGTCGGGCCGTCGTAGCCGGCGCCGGCGGTGCACAGCGGAGCGCCGCAGGTGCCGTTGCTGCCGCTGGTGACGTCGTTGAGGGCACCGGGGTGGGCGTAGGGGTAGCTCGCCGAGTCGGAAACACCCGCGTTACCGGCCAGTGCATAGACCGACGCGATGATCGGTGCAGCCGCGCTGGTACCGCCGTAGACGGCCCAGCCGGTGTCACCGAAAGTCTGGTAGACCGCGACGCCGGTCTGCGGGTCGGCTACCGCGGCGACGTCGGCCTCGGCACGGTTGGGGCAACCGGTGGTGACCCCGACCTGGAACACCGGCTTGGCCACCGACCCTGAGCACCCTGAGCCCGCGCCGCTCCACACGGTTTCCGACCAGCCGCGGGCGCTGGTGTCGCGGGTCAGCGACGTGCCGCCGACCGCCGTCACGCCCTCGCCCGACGCCGGGTAGGAAACCCCGAACCCGTTGTCGCCGCTGCTTGCGGTGATCACCACGCCGGGGTGGTTGAAGTACGAGTTGTCGGAGCTGTTCTCGGTGCCGTTCTCCGGGCCGCCGTAGCTGTTGGACACGAACTTCGCGCCCTGGTTCACTGCGGTGTTCACCGCTGCTCCGAGGTTAGCGAGGGTCGGCCTGTTCGCCTCGACCAGCAGGATGTGGCAGCTCGGGCAGATCGCCGACACCATGTCGACGTCCAGAGAGATCTCGCCCGCCCAGCCGGTGTCGGTTGCCGGCAACGGGCTGGCCTGCCCGCTCTGGTTGACCTTCCGGAAGCAGCCGTTGGCGGTGGTGCACGCCGGCAGGCCGAAGGTGGACCGGTAGGTGGCGAGGTCGGACTCGGCGTTCGGGTCGTCGAAGGCGTCGACGATCGCGACGGTCATCGTGGCGCTGCCCGTGGCGGTGAGGTTGTACGCGCTGCGCAGGTCGGCCGGTCCGAATCCGTTGGGCGCCACGTTGGCAGCGAGGTTGGGTTGGACGGTGTCGATCTGCCGGATCGCGAAGCAGACCAGCACGTTGGCTTTGTCGGGGCACACCCGGGCGGTGGGGTGACTGGCGGCGAGGGTCACCGGAGCGGCGGTGGCCCTCGCGGCGGCACCCAGCGCAACCGGCACCGTGGCGATAACGACGAGCACCGCCACTGCGAACCCGATCCGTGCGCACAGCCCCGGTCTCGTCACTACGACTCCTCAGTTTCTAATCTGGCGGTTTGCTTTGGAATCGGGTGGGGCGAAGCAGGTGAACGCTGTCACCCGAGAGCGAATGAGAGGTGTTCAGCAGTCGACCAGAGGATGACGGCAAACCCCACAAGGGACGGCACCCGCTGATGCCGCCATGGATGGCTCGCTGCGCAGCCGGTCGTGATCATCGTCGGCGGCGCATCCCGGGTCCACATCCAGCCGCGTTGCCTGGCCGTCAGGCCGACTGAGGGTCTGTCAGTCGCGGCGACCGCGGCCGCCTTAGACTCAACGGATGAGCTCTACCGGTACCTTTCGAGACGTCCACGGACGTCTGGTGCGATTGCCGCTACCCGGTTTCGAAGACCAGGAGGCCGTCGCCGCGTTCCGTTTGGAGCTCAATGGGCGTTTAGCGCCCGAGGCAGTGCTGGAAAGGATCAGAAAGCACACGGCCCTCATCGCCGAGGCTCGCCGGGCAGCGAATGGATGAAGACTGGTCGCACCCCGAACTCGACGCCGCCGAGGTTCTCCGCGTGCTCGGTCGGCATGAGGTTGCCTACGTCCTGATCGGCGGTCTGGCGTTGGCACTGTACGGGAGCAACCAACTGACCTTCGACATCGACCTCGTACCCGCGGCCGAGCGCACCAACCTCGACCGACTGGCCAACGCCATGCGGGAGCTGCGAGCCAAGGTGATCGTCTACGCGGATCCGTCCGAGATCCATCTGTCCGAGCCGATCTGGACCGCACAGGTACTGATCGACAACCCATTCTTGCATCTCCGTACCCGCGCCGGTGATGTGGACCTGCTGCTCAAGCCGACCGGGCTGCCCGAGGGATACGACCAACTTGTGAGTGGCAGCGTCGAGGTTCGACTGCACGAGCTCGTGATCCATTTGGCCGGACTCGACGACATCGCCACGTCGAAAAGAGCGACAGGTCGCCCGAAGGATCTTCAGGCCCTTGACGAGATCGAACGACTCCGAGGTCACCCACGTCGACCGGATTGATGCCGTCATCTCTAGCCGGGCTTCGCCCCAGCCCGACGGCGTGTTCCCTGGTTGGCTTGCCCGTGGGCGCTGTCCATGAGCTCGACGCTATCGACGTTTTTTCGCCTCGGAAGGTCGCTGGTGTCGAGTTCACGGGGCCTGGCAACGGCACACCCGC
>JBOHFC010000395.1:0-11323 GCA_050701375.1 Pseudonocardiaceae bacterium | reverse complement strand
TTCGACGGTCCGTTTCTCTGGATTGAGTGTGGTAGCCCAATTCTTTCGAGAAACGGACCGTCGTCAAAGTAGGCGCGCCGTGGACGACTCATCTATACATTTCTCAGGCGTCGTGAATAACCCTCATCGGCTGAATCTGGCGGTCTTCCGCCGCGCCCTCGGCCAGCGGGCGCAGGCGAGGGCGCTTAGCGCCGCGACCGTGGACGAATTGGCCGGCTGGCTCGGCGCCGACCATCCCTGGACACTCGCCGCGACTATCAACCACGCGCACGCGATCGGACATGACGGCAACCCAGAAGGGAGCCGCGAGCTGCTGCGCTCCGCATACGACGACTGCCTGGACTACTTGCCACCCGACCACCCGTACACTCGCCGTGCCGCAGACAACCTGACAAGTGACATCGCTGATTGGGGAGATCTGCATGTGGACCTGCCGTAGCGTGCCTAACTGGACGGAGTTCCCGTGACTTCCGGGCTCGACGAGAACCCGCGCGAACCGGCACCCGTCGCGCGGCATGCCTCGCATGTGGACAGCAGGTTCGATCCCGCACGCACACTATGTCGTCAGGCACTCATCCAGTCGCCTGAGTTGCATTACCTCGGGCACTACACAGACGGCGCCTACGATTTCTCCTACGACCGGCTCGGCGCATCCGAACTGCCGGACCCGATCGACTACGAACGAATCGGTGTCCAGATCACTAATGCCGTCCGCAGTCTCGATCGCACGTTACAAGAGGCGCGAACCGGCGCCCTCATCCGGACCGTGGTGCATGGGTCGCAAGGCCTGGTGATCTGTGATTCGGCGCGGCCGAACGAGCATGTGGTCGGGTTCAGCCACGCGCCTACCGCGCTGCCGACCGAGGGAGTTGCGCTGGCCCTGTTACGCGGCGCCCGCAACCTGGACGAGGCAATTGGCCGTCTAGTCACCGATCTCCGAGAGCAAGTCAGCCTCGGCTCACAGAATCCCGGCGGCTGGATCTCAGCGAAGCCGGGGGATGTCGAACTGCCCACCGTGGACACACCGGCTATCCAGCCGTGTATCGAGGGCACCGCGGAGCCAGAAGTGGCGAGTCTCTTTCTGAACTGGGTAGACCCAGCGGACCTGCAGCTCGTGGCGTACTGCCGAAAAGGTCAGGTCGAGTTCTCGGTCGACCAGTTCGACCACCCACAGCTCGGCCCCTACTTCCAGGAGATCTCCGTAGTCGAGCGGCGTATGTTTTACCAGAGTCTTTGCCGCCAGTTTCTGATCATAGCCCGGAAACTCGGCCGGATGACAGTCTCCGCCACCGCCGGCAAAATAGAACGAATTGTACTCGACGTAGAGCAGGGCGCAATCTACTATTACCGAATTCGCCCGGGCGAATATCTGGTCGGCGTCACTATAGTTCAACGGCAGGTCGCCGAAGCAGACTGCAAGATCGCCAAGATAGCGGTCGCGTGCCGTGATAATGCGCTTACAGCTCTTGCCGACCCCAGAGCGAATTCATGATCATGAAATATACGGCTGTTGCGCACTTAGGAACTACGGGCGACGCGGCAGCGTCGCCGGTCCGGCGGTTGGCCGTTGTCCTCGCTGCGACCGGAGCAGGCTGGGGTCTGTCTCGGCTTCTCGATCTACACGGCATCGCGGGCACACAGGGCTTTCTCTACGGGGCCACGGCGCTGCTGGCGCTCGGATTGTTCGGCAGCACGACCCAGATCTCCCTGCCAGAGGTCCGTGACAACAGCCGGATCATCGTCCTTGCCGTGACGGCAGGCGCAGTCGCCAAGGCCGCGCTGATCACCGCGATAATGTACGCCGCATACCACGAACCGCGGTACCTCGTGCTCGGCATCGCGGTAGCACAGATTGACCCACTGTCCGTGACCGCGCTGAAACGCACTTCTCAGCTGTCCGAGCGAGGCAATGCTATCCTTTATGCCTGGTCGGCCTTCGATGATCCTGTGACAACCTTGCTGACCATCTACGTTGCTCAGCTCACACTGAACATATTGGGCATGACGGGAGGGCTCGCCGGTGCAGACCTCGGGTCGTTCGCCCTGAATCTGATGGCAAACCTCGCTTTCGCGGCTGTGGCAGCGGCAGTCTGGCTGATATTCACCCGATGTGTGGGGATTCCCACGCTGTCTGACTGCACCAGATTGACACGGAAGCAAAACCTGGTCGTCGTCGTCTTGGTCGGCGCGTTCGCAGCCGTCGCCATCTGGCAGTTCCTGATGCTAGGCCTAGCCATTGCGGGTCTGTTCCTCCGCCCTTACCTCGGCCAATGGCTGGACCGCGCGACACGGGTGGCGCTCCTGCTGGCCTCAGCCGCACTCGGGGTACTACTGGTGAATGGCGTGGCGCTGCTGCCCGGCCTGCTGCTCGGTGGGGCTGCCTTCGCTGCCCAAATTGTGGTCTCCTTTCCGCTGACTCGGAAACTGCCTCGCTCTGACCGTGGCTACCTCGCTCTGAGCCAGCAGAACGGGATCACAGCGATCATTCTGGCGCTGTTGCTGGAACGCAGCTTCGTGGGTACCGTTGCCGTGGTAGCGCCAGCGATTCTTGTCATCAACACACTCCACCTGTGCAGCACATCAATGCTCACCTGGGTACGCAAAGAGCGCACCAAAAGACCGATTCAGTTCCCAACACCCGAGACAGCGGAAAGCAACGCATTTTGAACTCGCCTACCGAAACCATCGAGGGCCTCATAGGTGTTTTTTTCCCGGGTGGATCGCACCGTCTGATAAAATGACTCCCCGGCGCCGCCCGGCGGCAGCTCGAGTTCCTCGAGTTCATTCAGTCGGAACAGCGGCAGAAAGTCATAAAGAGCGTCGTAGGACCGGCACAACGCGCCGAGTTCAACCTTATCGACGTCTGGGACGGCGCCCCCCGCGTGTGGGCGGTACCAGTCCGTCACCGCGTCCCGGAAAGCAGTCAGCAGCGTGCGCAGCAGGCTGACTACGCCCATCGCCTCGAACACCTTGGACGAGGCCAATCTGGTCCGGATGGCCATCCGTGCTTCGACTGCATCTGACAGGCTCCGATCCGCACCGGCGAGGGCCTCCCGGAAAACGCCGTCAACCCGACTCAGCGCGGAGAGCGCCGATGACGCATCATCGAACAGCGCGCTGACCCTCCGTGGCAGGCCGGCCGGCACCGCCCCTTGATCAGGAGTTTGCGGCACCGCTGCAGGCTGGAGTGCCTGTGTGATCCCATCCAAATCACTCCGGATGACCTCGAATTCGTGGCTCGACGAGGCCCGCATGGCCTCGACGTGTGCCGCGAGCTGCTCGATGAACTGTTGGGTGTTGGTTTGCTGGCGGTTCATCCGCTCCACCCTGTTGCGCACCACGGTCAACGGATCCTCGGCCGATGTCTCTTCGATCAGCCTGGCTCGTGTGCTGAGGATCGCGGCGAGGCTTTCGTTGAACGTCCAGTGGTCGTAGACCAATGGTTCCATTCCGAACGCATCAGTAAGGTCTTGGGACAGTGCCGACGGCAGGTATCCGACCACGATCAGCAAGGTCTCCGCGCCGGCGACTGCATTCTTGATAAGAATGGCGCGCTCGTTGAGCAGGCGGACCTCACGCGATCCGAAGACGGAGTCACTGAGCAGCACGGCGCAGCCGGAACCAGTGTCGCTCAGCGGAATCCAGTAGTCCACGCGAGTCTTGACATCCGGTCCGATGGGGTGGTTGCGGAAATAGCGCAGACCTTGAGCGTCAAGCGTACGCCGCACCTCGCGGCGTACGCTCTCGATATTGACGAAGAAGCCGAACTGGGCGCGTGCCGCTTCGCGCACCATCGCCTGAGTGACCTGCCCACCCTCGCTGACCGCCTTCCGGTACAGGTGATGACACAACCGGACGACCCGGCGCGCGACGCCGTCGGTAATTTCCACCAGATACTTGACCGTGTCACGGGTGAACGGGGCGAGCGTCGCGGCGCCTCCCGCCTCCTGCTGGCTGCGCCGGATGTACTCCTCGGTGTGATCGGTTGTCAGCGCGGAGACCCGAACGATCCGGCCGATGCGCTCCACCACGGTGGCACCAACCGCGTCGATGTAGTCGGGTAACCCCACCAGGATCAGCAAAGCGTTCGCCGCAGCGAAAACCTGCAGCATCTTCTTGAATGCGTCTACCGTCGCGGTGTTGGTGTCGCGCGAGGTCGAGAGCAGTTTGTCGAGCTCATCGATGACGAGTACGAACCGATGACCACGGTGACCGTACAGCAACGCAAACACACCCATCGCCTCGAGCGCATCCGCATCCGTGGCGATCGGGTCCTTGATACTCCGGTCGACGAGGATCTGATCGGGAACGCCGCCCTTGAACCACTCCCATACCGCACGATCGAAACCCGTGCGCAGCAACAGCGTTAGCGCGGTACTGAACTCCTCCTTGCTGGTCACATCCTCAAGCTCGCGCCGGACCCGTTGCAGCAGATCGCTGCCCATCAGGTTGAGCCGGTCGACGACCAAGACCGGATCGAGTTCACCACTGCGCAGTCTGGGCGCGAGATCGGCAGTGAGCTCGGAGAGCCCTACCTCCTCTGCAACGATGTCGGCGTAGTACTCGCGGACCCGGCACATTACATCCATCTGGTCAAGCTGAGCGACGAACTTTTGGTAGAGTAGGACAAAAGTGCCTGTTGACGCCTCGATGTCGATCGTGTGAGCGGTATCACCAGCGGTGCGGCCGATGAACCGCAGTAGCTCGGCCGCCAGGTGTGTCTTGCCGGTTCCGTAGTCACCGACTATCGCGATGACGTTGCCAAAGCCCGATTTCGGTGGCGCCGTCAGGTACCCGGCCAGCAGGTGCCGCGCCTCCCGCATGGCAGGAGTCTCCACAGTGACCGTCTCAGCTCCGCTGGCTACCGCGGTCGCGGGGAACGGATTGAGCATGTCGGGCAGCACCAGCGACGACGGATCGTCAGTCATGACTTTGTTCCCGGCTTGCTGAGCATCGACTGGATAAAGTATCCCGCGATGTGTTCGAAGATGCGTTCGAAGCTCACCTCGTGGAGAGGTAACGAACCTTCCGCTGCGACTTGGGAAGCAAGCTCTTCGTATACACCATGGAGCACTCTGTGTAACCCTCCGATGGACCAGGCCCCCTTCCGTGTAACACGCAGTATTGTGTCCTCACTCACCTTGGGGAAGCTGCCATCGCCAGAGTAGCTCCCTTGCCTGGCATCTGTGTAGGTCCAGCTGTCCCGGGCGTTCAATTGCCCCACCTTCAGCAGGATCGGTGCCATGCGGTCACGCGTCACCATCGTGGGCCAGGTCCGTTGCACAGCCTCGACGTAGTCGGTCTCGGCGAAGAACACGATCCGGGGATGCCTGACGAAGTCCGCGTAGCTCTTGATCTCGTCGACCAGGTCGGCGGACGGCGGCAGCAAAACGATCGCGATCCGGTCTTCCGGCAGGGCGTCATGCAGGTTCCTGTACACCCGATCCACCTTGGCGAGATGTCGGATCTGCCGATCGCTGGTCTCCTCGATGTCCTCGATCTCCCTGATCCTGCGCTCCAGCAGGTCGATGTGTTGGGGGCTGACGCCGCGCCGCTCGTCACGTAGGTTGTCGACGAGGTCCGTGACCACTTGCTCCATCCGCAACATAATGGGCTGGCTGGGCGTGCCGGAGTCGGTCAACGTGAAAATTTCACCTTTCAGCTGTACCTCGGCAAGCTCGTCGCGTAGCCACGCAGCGCAGCGATTGATCAATGATGTCTTGCCGCAGCCCGGTTCGCCGCTGACGACGACAAGCCGGCCTCTCTCGGTCAGCCATCGCACCGAGTTCATCGTCTGCTTGAAGTGGCGGAACTGCTGCTCCGTGTCGTCGACCGGCACGTAGAATCGGCGATGATCCTTGTCGAGATGCGGGCACAGTGGTGCGTATGGTGTGGCCTCGAGGCCGGGGATGACATACGGATTCATCCTGCGCTCGTCGCCTTCAGTCCTCCGGGGTGCTTGGCACGCATATCGCCGTGCCACCGCCACGGTCGTTCGAGCGCGCGAACGACGCCGTCGATCGAGTCGGTCAGCGTCTTGAGGTTGTCTCGCAACACCTCGTCGCGCTGGTCCCGAGATTCTCCCGGCCTTGGGTCGTTCATACCCTCCCCCAGTCGCACGCTGCACAGCTGTTCGTGCAGCAACCCAGGCACTGTCCAGCTGGGGCGCAGAGCAGCGACCTTGCGTAGTTGTCCGGCCAGCTCGTCTCGGCCGTCGAGTACGACCTGGTCCACAGGAAGCATGCCTTGCCTGCCTTCGAACCATTTCCTGCGCTGGGCGTGGGCCGCGCTCAGATACCTGCGCGCGGCGTCGCGCAGAGTATCGGCCAGCAGACGGCTCTGAGTCCGCTCGTCCCGCCAGAATCCGGTCAGCCATGCCAGCAAAGCTCCCACGATTACCGACAAGAGGACGTCAAACGTGGGCTTGGAGTTGCTCGAAACACTCGCGACTTGATGCGGAACCCGGTTTGCGCCCATCAAGGCGGCGCACACGCGATCAAACTCAGGCCCCTGACCACGCAACCTGCCCTCGGGAAGGGTCACCCCAAGATTCGTCGCGGCTTCGGCCAGCGGTGTCCGTTGTTCGCTGGACAGGCAGAACACGCGGGCGGCGTCGCTGGCCGCTGCTTGCGTCGCAGTGTCGTCAGCCGAAGTGCCTGCCGCGAAGAACCATCCCCCGGATGCGGCACCAATCACGACGAGCCCGGCCGCAGCCTGGGCAACTACCCGCCGTATGGGTCCCATGATGAGTTGTTCGCTTCACGATCGCCAGACGTAACAGGGCAACCTCGACCTCTCACCAGACGCGGGCCTACGTTTGAGCAGAACCTTGCGACTCGATGATCTTGACGGCTACGTGGGCGACTAGGCGGTCATCCGGATCGCCGAGAGCGAGACCGGTGATCGCCTCGATGCGTGCGACGCGGTAGGCGACGGTGTTGGTGTGCAGGTGCAGCATCCGGGCGGACTGCTTGTGACTGCCGTGGTGGTGTAAGTACACCGACAGGGTGCCCACCAGCTCGGTGCGGTGCTCGGTGTCGTAGTCGAGCAACGACCCGAGCACGTCGCGGGCGAAATCCATCAACTGCTGCATATCGCCGATGGTGCAGAGCAACCGGTAGATGCCCAGCTCGTCATAGCGAACCAGCTGTCCGGCTCGACCCAGCCGCAACCCGAGGTCGATCGCCCGCTCGGCTTGGCGCACCCCACGGGGAACGAGCTCCGGGGAGTCCACCTGCTCGCTCACCCCGCAGGTGACGCCATGACCCAGCCGGCACAGCGCCGCGAATGCCGCCGGACTGGGGTCACCCGGGACGATCATCACCAGCCCGCCGTCGCGCTCCGCCGCGGCCGCGCCCGGCAATATCGACACGATCCGCTGCGCCCAATCGCCCTGCGGCCAGCTTTCGTGGACCCGGCCAGGGTCCGACGGCGCCGGCCGCAGCACCGCGATGCGCAATACGGCGTCATCACGCAGACCCAGCGACCGGGCCTTGCACCGGGCATCCTGAGCGTCGAGGAAATGACCCGAGACCAGAACGTCGACCACGCTACTGCGGTACCGCAGGTCCAGCTCCGCGCTGGTCTGTTCATGGGCCAGCGTCAACGCGAACAGCGTGGCCGCGTAGGTGATGGTGAGGAACTCCGCGTCGTCGGGCGCTGCCCCGTAGCTGCTGGCGACGGGACCCTCGTCGAGCACCAGCAGATACCCGAGGGTGGTCTCGCGGACGACGACGGGCGTCACCAAGCAGGCTTGGTCCAGCAGCGAACCGGGGATCGCCGGGATCCGCAGCGGCCGTCGCGCGGCCTCCAGCGCGCTGAGTAACCGGTCGACGCTGGGATCGGTGCGGTTCCAGCGCAGCCCCCGTAACGACCCCGATCCGCCGGCCTGGGCTCGCAGCTGGAATCCGTTGTCCAGCAACACGATCCGCTTGCCGACCAACCGGGCGAATACCTCGGTGAGCCGTACCGGGTCTGCCCCACCCAGCGCCGCATCGGCCAGCTCGTCGCAGACCGCCATGGTTCGCCGGTAGATCGAGTTCTCCCGGGACAGGCCGTTGCGCCCCCCTGCCGGGTCCCGGTCAGGTACCGGTTCGTAGGCTCCCGCGCTGGTCACGGCTTGTCCCGGAGCTGGGTGAGCGCGTTCACCAGCTGCGCCGCCAGCTCGTCCATCTCGCTGGGTACGTGCACCACGACACCTGAGATCAGGTTTCGCAACTTCTCCACAGCGCCCACTGCCTGTTCGATGGTCTGCTCGGGACTGTCCCGGTTGCGCCTTGCGGCCGCCAACACAGACAGTGGGATCGACACCACCGGCATCTCGTAGGACAGCCGTTGCAGGGTCTGGATGTCTTCGAATGGCGCTAGCGTCGCGAGCACCGGCAGAGCCACCCCGCGACCCCGTAGCGCGCCGAGCACCCGGCTCGCCGCCTCGACGTCGTAGATCACGTCGGTGACCAGGAAGTGCGCCCCGGCGTGCAGCTTCGCCTCGACCCGGTCCAGCTCGTGGTCGAGATCACTGGCAGCGGTGTCCAGCGCGGCGCCGATGACGAACCGGGTCCGCTCGGCGATGGGGACGCCTCGCCAGTCGATGCCCTCGTTGAGCGCGGCCAGCATGGAAACGAGCCCGACGGAATCGACATCCCAGGGCGATCCTGATCCAGCGCTGGGGTAGTCGCCGGCCACTCGCACGCTGCCGGTCCGGCACACCACCATCCGCAGCCCGAGGGCGTGCGCGCCGAGCATGTCGGCCTGCAGGGCGGCGAGGTTCCGGTCGGCGGCCTCCACCGGCAACAGCACCGCGCTGCCCACCCGCTCGCTGACCACAACGGCGACGCCCACCGGGCTGATCCGGGCCGCCGGCGGCGCCGCTTCGATGATGGCCAGCACTCCCGCGCCGGCGGCGCGCAGCGTGGTCGCCCGCTGCAGGAACTGGGACACCTGCGGGCCGTTGGGTGCCGGCAACCCGGCGGCTACGACCAGGTCGCCCGCCCAGTGCACCGGCCAACCGGGAGCCGGCGGCACCTCCCGGCCCGGTGCGGCGGGCCTCGTCGCAGTGCGCGAGATCGGGCTGCGACGCACCGGGTGCAGCGCGGCGATCGCCTGGGAGATCGCCCGTACGTGGGCGGGTGTCGTCCCGCAGCACCCGCCCACCAGGGTCGCCCCGGCGGCGACGAATCGTTGCGCGGCCTGCGCGAAGTACGCCGCGTTGCGCGCGTAGCGAACCTGGCTACCGAGCCGTTGTGGCAGGCCGGCATTGGGTTGAACGGAGACCGGCAGGTCCGTGGCACGCACCAGCTCAGCGACCACATCCACCAGAACGGCGGGGCCGACTGTGCAGTTCGCACCTATCGCGGCCAGCCGCAGCTCGGAGAGCACCGCAGCCGCCGCCGCGGGATCCTCCCCGCGCAGGGTCCGGCCGTCGTCGCCGAAAGTCAGCTGGGCCACCACCGGCAGGTCGCTTTCCGACGCGGCCACCTCGACCGCCTGCACCAGGGACTCCAGATCACCGAAGGTCTCCAGGATCAGCAGGTCGACCCAGTCGCACAACGCCGCGATCTGCTCACGCAGGGTCTGCGCCCGGGCGCTCGCCGGTACCCGGCGCACCGCGGGAGCGCTGACCGCCGGCCCGACCGACCCGGCGACCAGCACCTGGTGCCCAGCGCGCTGGGCGGCCTCGCGGGCCAGCCGGGCGCCCGCGATGTTGATCTCGGAGACGCTATCCTCCAGACCGGCTGCGGCCAGCCGCAGGCGGTTCGCGCCGAAGGTGTTGGTCTGCAGGATCCGGGCTCCCGCACCGACATACGCCGCGTGCAGGTCACGCACCAGAGCCGGGCGCGACAGGTTCAGCTCGGGTAGCGAGCGGTCCAGCGGTACCCCGGCGGTATGCAGCATCGTGCCCATTGCGCCATCGCAGACCACCACCTGGTTGGCGAGTAGCTCTGCCAACACGATGTGCGGCTGCGGTGCATCCACGGTGTCGCCTCCTGGTGGCCGATCCTTCCAGGTATTCGGCTATTCGACGGTGAGTCCGTGCTTATTGAGCAGGAGAATGCCAAGCTCGCGGGCCCGCGCGGCGGCTTGGGTGTCACCCTCGGCCCCGGCGACGATCGATCCCTTCATCAGGATGTGCCACTGGCGGGCGAACGAATCGGGATCCACCACACCGGCTTGCGTCGCGAGCTCACACAGGTAACCGCGGATGTTCGCCAGATGCTGAACACTCGCCCGGCGAACCGCGCTGTCCCGGTTGGTGACCTCGAGCAGCGTGGTGATAAATGAGCAACCCTCGAAATCCGGTTGGGCGAACCACTCACTGAAGATCTCGAAAATAGCCAGTAGGCGCTGTACCGGGGTATCGCCCCGAAGCTGAGATTGCGCCCGCACCCAACCGTGGGTCCAGAGCGCCTCGCGACGCTCGAGGAAGGCGAGAATAAGATCATCTTTGGACGCGAAGTTGCGGTACAGCGTCATCTTTGCGACGCCGGCTTTGCTGATCACCGCGTCTACCCCGACAGTGCGGGTGCCCCGGCGACTGAACAGGTCATATGCCGCTCGCATCACCCGCTCGCGACCGCTCTCGGGATCCGCGCCGACGGCACCGGCCTCGGCGGCGGACATCTCGGGTATCTGAGTCACCATGACCAAACCCTCGGGGGACAGTTGACCTATTGTACTTGGCGCTGGATTTGCCCCCCGCAGCCGAGCTGACGCCCATGCCGGCGCTGTCCGCCCCGGGCTCCGGAGTGTGCTCGTGAGGACCCCGCTGCCGAGCTCAATTCGGGACCCAAAGGGCCGGGATGTCCCTCCTGCCCGCTGCCGGCCGCACCGGCTTCCACCCGCGATCTGGCGACCGGGCTGTAGCTGACCAGCAACGCAACCGGGACGTCTGCACTGTCCCGTGCCTAAGCCCGACCCTCAGATGAGGGGGAAGGCTCGGTGTCGTCGCGGAGGGATGAGGAAGTTCTGGCGTCGGGTGGTGGTGATGAAACGCTATAGGCCGTTGTGCCTGGGATCGACGTTATAAGTTTGTTCGAGGTCGAGAGAGGCCTGGTGCAGGCGCATGATTCTGAAAAGGTCAGCGGTGGGCACGAAGATGGAAAAATGTAACTTGGGCTGGCTGGAGCCATCAGGAACGTCGAGGCAGTCGAATCCGGGGCCATCAGCACGGATGTGGATCGGGGTTCCATCAGCTGCTCGGGAGGAGCGTTGCACGGCGCTGAGGTGACCGATGCGATGCTCGCCGTGGTAGGTGTTGATGCCAGCGGCGTTGGCGGCGGCGTCTTGGGTCCCCTGGAACGTGTTGTCGAGGATGGCCGGGCCA
>JBOHFC010000394.1:0-7828 GCA_050701375.1 Pseudonocardiaceae bacterium | reverse complement strand
TCCCCGACCTGCGATTTTGGGTCGGGGAACCACGATCAGGCCGCCCGGAACCGGGCTCGTTGTTCCACGCCAGCGCGACAGCTGTGTGGTTGAGTTCGGGGGGACCAGAGCTGGACAGCAACCAGGTAGAGCCCGCGATCGGTCGTCCGCCCACCATCCAGCCAGCTGATTTCTGCATACGCCGTGCCCAGCACCGCGGGGCACCTCAGTCGTCATCCGACGGACGGGGCGCCCACACCCTATACTCCCACGGCGTCCCATCGCAGCGGGGGCACGGTCTCCGCACGTCCCGGCCCGACCACGTGGTGGTGCGGAAATGGCCCAACCCATGACACCGCGTACAGGCCTTCTGTGGCCGCAAATAAACACGAGCCAGATGCCAAACACCCCCAGCCACCAGTACCAGCACCACAGCCTGGGAAAAAAGATCACTCATCCCGCTCAACCCCTTCCCTGCCCGCTGATACGGCTTCCTGCGGCCTTCCTATTGCCGCCTGAGCGATCAGGTTCTATGGCGGACTGGCGCCCATCGCCGCGACGACGGCAGTCGCAGAACGAACAGTCGTGAACACCCGTTGAGCCATAGTGGATGCTCCCCTTCACGCTTTACACCGCAATTGATGATCTACCCAGAGGTTTGGTAGTGAACGTCAGATGGATCCCCCAGGCCTGTCGCCTGAGGCGTGGTCGGCCGCATATCGGCCGTACGTGTAACGGGTTTGCGATCCTTGCTAGATACTGACTGTAACGGTCGGCCGTGAACAGGCAAAGGTTTTTAGCCCAGTTGGACTATTGCCCTCCGCAAATGGCCCATCGACTGTGACACCTTGGCGACGCAGAGTCGCTGCGCTGCACTGACCGTTGATCGACTTCGAATTCGGACCGGAACAAGGCGCTGACAACTTCGTCGAATGGTTTCACAAGCAGGCCGGGGTGAGTTGGAACCATTCGTACTCGTCATCGAGGGGTCCATCCCGAACGAGACGATCAAAGGTCAGGGCTACTTCACCGGTTTCGGTCGCCACCCCGGCACTGTTCCGCCGATCACCGTCAACGAGTGCTGGACATGCTGGCGCCCAAGGCCACGATCGTGCTCGCGGTCGGCACCTGCGCCACCTACGGTGGCATCCATGCCATGGCAGGCAGCCTGACCGGTGCCATGGGCCTGCAGGACTACCTGGGCTGGGACTGGAAATCCAAGGCCCGGAGTCCCCATCGTCTGTGTGCCTGGCTGCCCGGCGCATCCGGACAATCTCTCCGAAACGATCCTGTACCTGCTCTACCAAGCCGCCGGCCAGGCGCCGATGATCCCCTTGGACGATCACCTGCGCCCACGGTGGCTATTCGGAGCCACGGTGCACGAGCGTTGCAATAGGGCCGGGCACTACGAACAGGGAGAGTTCGCCGAGACCTACGACTCACCGAAGTGCCCGGTGAAGCTCGGATGCGAGGGTCAGGTGGTGAAGTGCAACGTGCCCAAGCGGGGCTGGATCAATGGCGGGCTCCCCGATGGCGGTGACCGAAAGTGAGACCTACGGCTCAGTCATCCGATCACTCCGCGAGTTCGCTCTCAAGCAGTTCGAGACCGAGCCCCAGTGGCGCACGAAGGGCCCCGAGCTCATCACCGGCTACACCCCCGACTGGGGCGACGACCGAGTACGGCCAACGCGTCTACGGGCATGACGACGCCGAAGCCGGGCCCGCCGATCCGGCGGAAGCGCGTAGTCGGCGGCGACGTCTGATCGCGGTCAGGCACCGAAGGACCGCTCTACGATGGCGCGGGCTCGGCGGGTGATCCGGCGGTACTCGTCGACGACCTGGCCGGGATCATTATCGGCCGAGCGGCCCAGCGCCCTGGCCACAGCAGTTAATTCGCGGCCGGACGTGGGCAGTTGGTCGACCTGCTTGCCCCGCACCAGACTGAGAACGTTACGGGTCCTGGTGACCAGCTTCCAGGCAGCAAGCAGGACCTCCGCATCGGCAGTGGCGAGCAGGCCGGCATCTGCGGCCGCCCGCAGGGCGATCGTGGTGGACGGAGTGCGTAGCGACGGCACCTCGTGAGCATGTTGCAACTGCAGCAGCTGGATGGTCCACTCCACGTCGGCCAGCCCGCCCCTGCCGAGCTTCGTATGGGTCGTGGGATCAGCGCCGCGGGGTAGCCGCTCGGAGTCGACCCTGGCCTTGATCCGCCGGATCTCGGTGGCTTGGCGGGCACTCAATCCCCCTGCGGGGTAACGTACCGGGTCGATCATCGAGATGAACCGTTTCCCCAACTCCATGTCGCCGGCTACCGGGTTGGCCCGCAGCAACGCCTGCGCCTCCCAGGGCTGTGCCCACTGGGTGTAGTAGGCCTGGTACGACGACAGGGTGCGCACCAGCGGGCCCGAGCGGCCCTCCGGTCGCAACCCGGTGTCGACGACCAGCGGGGGATCCTGGGTCGGCGAGCCAAGCAAATTGCGCACCGACTCGGCGACTGAGAAGGCGAAACGCACCGCGACCGTCTCATCGGATCCAGCTACAGCCTCGCAGACGAACAGCACGTCGGCGTCGGAGTTGTAGCCCAGTTCCGCTCCGCCCAGCCGGCCCATGGCGATCACCGCGATCCGGGCCGGCTCGGCCTGCCTGCGATCGATCTCCGCGCGCAGCGCGACGTCAAGCGCAGCGGACAGCACCGCGGTCCATACCGACGACAGCGCCAGGCACACCGCGTCGACGTCGAGTAATTCGAGCAGGTCGGCGCAGGCGATCCGGAACAGCTCGTAGCGCCGCAGCGCCCGGGCGGCCGTCACCGCGGCACCGAGGTCGTGGTACCGGCATGCGGTGGAATGCAGCGACATCGCCACCTCCGCCGGGTCGCGACCTGCCATCTCCTCCGGGTCGGTCAGTAGCTGTAGTGCCTCCGGTGCCCTCACCAGCAGGTCGGCCACCATCCGCGAAGTACCGAGCAGAGCCATCAGTCGCTGCGCCACGGCACCCTCGTCGCGCAGTAACCGCAGGTACCACGGGGTTTCGTCGAGGGCCTCAGATACCCGGCGGTAGGCGGCTAGCCCACGATCGGGATCCGGGGTGTCGGCGAGGAACTCCAGTAGTACGGGCAGCAGCGCGGACTGGATCGCCGCGCGCCGGGAAACCCCGTCGGTGAGCGCTCGTAGATGCCCCAGCGCTCCCTGCGGTGAGGCGTAACCCAGTGCCACCAGCCGCGCCCTCGCCGACGATTCCGTCAACCGGTACACCTCGGTGGGCACCTTGGCCACAGCCTCCAGCAACGGCCGGTAGAACAGTTTCTGGTGCAGCCGGCGGGCCCGGTGCGACTGCCGGGTGTGCTCGATTCGCAGCACCTCGAGAGCATCGTGGCGACCGTCGGGACGCATCCCTGCGGCGCGGGCCAGCCAGCGCCACGCCGCGGTGTCATCGTCGGCCGGGAGCAGGTTGGTACGGCGCAGCTTCTGCAGCTGCAACCGGTGCTCCAGCAGGCGCAGGAACCGGTAGGAGGCCGCCAGGTTCGCTGCGTCGTCGCGACCGACGTACCCGCCTCCGCCCAGCGCAGCCAACGCCGACACGGTCGGCGCGACCCGCAGCGACTCATCGGTGCGGCCGTGCACCAGTTGCATCAGCTGCACGGCGAACTCCACATCGCGCAGGCCGCCGTGACCCAGCTTGAGCTCCCGGTCGACCAGTTCCGCGGGCACGTACGCGGCGACCCGGCGGCGCATCGCCTGAACCTCGGAGACGAAGTTCTCCCGGTCCGCCGCGGTCCACACCATGGGTCCGACGGCCTCCATGTACTCCGCACCGAGCTCGGCGTCGCCAGCGACTGGACGGGCCTTGAGCAGCGCCTGGAATTCCCATGTTTTGGCCCATCGGCGGTAATAGGACAGGTGCCCTTGCAGCGTGCGCACCAGCGCCCCGGCTTTGCCCTCGGGGCGCAGCGCCGCGTCGACCTCGAAGCACACCGACGCCACCCGCATCATCGCCGAGGCCAGCTTGGTGGCGGCCCCCAGCTCATCTTCTGAACCACCCACGAAGATCACGTCGACGTCCGAGACGTAGTTGAGCTCGGCCCCGCCGCACTTGCCCATTCCGATCACTGCGAGCCGGGGGGGTGGGCCGTCCGGAGTCACCTCCGCCACCCCGACGGCGAGGGCGGCGCGCAGTACCCCGGCGGCAAGTTGGGCGAGCGCCGCTCCAACCTGTTCGAAGGGTGCGACCGGCAATTCGGGCTCTACCACGGCGCCTAGATCGGCGGCCGCGAGCTCGGTGATCAGATCACGGTAGGTAACCCGCAGCGCCCGCTGGGCGGTGAGGCCGGTCAGCGTCGCCCGGTTCGGGACCGCACTGTCTGGAGATGTGGTGTCTGCGCCGACCGCGAACAGTAGCCGTTGAGCCGCCCGGTCCGCCCAGTTGGGGCTGGCCGCCTCTGGGCTGGCCAGCGCATGCCAGCGCTGCGGGTTGGCGACCAGATGATCCCCGAGCACGGTCGACGAACCCAGCACCCCGAGCAACCGCCCGCGAACCCCAGGGTCCCGGCGCATCAAGCCGTCGAGCTCGACCCAGCCGTCGCCGATGGCATGGCCTAACCGGGCCAGGCTGCGCAGGGCCAGGTCCGGGTCGGGCGCCCGGGACAACGCCCACAGGGTGGGCTCGGCATCTCGCCGGACCCGACCATTACGCCACCAACCGAGCCGCGTCAGCGTCTCAGCGGCGTCGCCGTCGGTGATCCCCAGCCGCGCCAGGGAAAGTGCGGTTCGCCTGCCTTCGGTCACCACGGCGCTCCAGACGCTAGTGGCCCAGCAGCGGCAGAACCAGACGGTCCGCCGGCCCGGCAGACGGTGCCAGCTCGCCAGCGGCCAACGCCACGAATCGCGCCGCTAGCGGCTGCCATGTCTGCGCGATATCGGCGTGCACCTGCTCCAGATGATCAGGATCGAGCTGCCGGACCGGAAAGACGTCGGTGGCGGCACGGCGAGCCCAGGACAGCACGGTGGCGGGTGAGGTCTCAATATGAAACTGGAGACCGTACCCCGCAGCGCCGACTCGAAACGCCTGATTGGCGTGCCGTGGGGAGGAAGCGAGCAGGGTGGCTCCCGGCGGCAGCCGGTGGATCTCGTCGTAGTGGAACTGGATGACATCGGGGGTCAGCGGCAGCTGCGCGAACAGCGGATCGAACGCGGCGGCGTCGCGCTTGGCGACGAGTGACGTGCCGACCTCGGGGCCGTCGACGGCCCGCCGGACCGCGCCACCGGTGGCCGCCGACAGCAGTTGACCACCAAGGCAGACTCCGAGCACCGGCAGCCGCTGGGCGACCGCGCCCGCGAGCAACCACCGCAGCCCGGCCAGCCACGGGTGGTCGGCATCGTCGTACGCGCCCATCTCGCCGCCCATGCAGACCACCCCGTCGACACCGTCGAGGTTGGGCGGAACCCCGTCAGTTGCCGGACGGCACACGGTGAGGTCCGCCCCGGCGTCGGTGAGCCACTCCCCCAGCCGCTCCGCTGGATCAACGTCGGAAGGCTGCAGCAGCAAGAGCCGGGTCGTCACCCTCGCCAGGCTAGCCGGTCTCCTCGAGTTCAACGGGTAAAGGCGATCTGCGCGGCGTCGTGCACCGGGCGGAAACCGATCCTCGGGTAAATCGCATTGCTGATCGGGTTCGCCAGGTCGGTGCTCAGCACCACGTGCTCCGCGCGGGCCTGAAGTGCCCAACCTGCGGCGGCCGCCGTGACCGCACTGCCGTACCCGTGCCCGCGGTGCTGGGGCGGCGTGTACACGGGTCCGATGCGTGAGACGCCGGCCACCGGGGCACTCGCTGACGCCCAGGCCAGCGGCTGACCCCCAACCTCCCACAGCAGCGCTGCAGCGCCCGCGGCCAGGCTGCGCCCGACCTGTTGCAGGGCGGTCCCGTGGCCACGCAGACCTCCGGTCGCCTCGTCGGCGAAATCCTGCCGCCACCGCGCCAGGAGCTCGAGGTCACCAGCACCGGCCCGTCGTGCCGTGCCTGGCACCCCGCCCGGCGGGGCGAGCCGACACAACGCGAACACCCGCTGCGCCATCCGCTCGTGCACCGAAGCGCCGGTGCGGGCCGACCAGGATTGCGCGAATGCCTCCGCCTCGCGGCGCGGACCCACGGCGCCGGACAGGTGCGGGTGCATCGGGGCGAGCACCTCGATCACCGCATCGGCACAGCGCGCCGGCAACCCGCTGACGAGCATCTCCCGGGGCGGCGTGCACAGTGCCACCCCGGCCAGTACACCGTCCCGGCGGACGCTGACCAACACCGGAGGACTTTCGTCACCCTCAGGTACCCGCAGGAGCACGGCAAGCACCGTGAGCGCGATGCTGTGGCGGACCGGGTCGGCCGCCAGCAGCGGCCGGGTGAGCGCGGTGAACTCGGCGAGATCCTCGTGTAGCCGGACGTCCATTGCGGCATCGTGACCCGCAAGGGCAGGCGGTGTCGATCGAGTTAGAGGACGGGCAGGTAGGTGCTCAGCTCGTAGGCCGTGACGTGCCGCCGATAGTTGTCCCACTCGGCGCGCTTGTTGCGCAGGAAGAAGTCGAACACGTGCTCCCCGAGCGTCTCGGCGACCAGTTCGGAGTTCTCCATCTCGACGAGCGCCTCGGATAGGTTCTGCGGCAGCGGCGCGTAGCCCGCGGCGCGGCGCTCTCGCTCAGACAGCGACCAGACGTCGTCCTCGGCGGGGGGCGGCAGCTGGTAACCCTGCTGCACGCCACGCAGACCGGCCGCGAGGATCACCGCGTAGGCGAGGTAGGGGTTGCACGCCGAATCCGGGGTGCGGATCTCCACCCGCCGACTGGACGCCTTGCCCGGCGAGTACATCGGCACCCGGACCAGGGCCGAGCGGTTACGGTGGCCCCAACACACTGCGGTAGGAGCCTCTCCACCGATGATCAGCCGCTTATAGGAGTTCACCCACTGGTTGGTCACCGCGGTGATCTCCCTGGCATGCGCCAGTACCCCGGCGACGAACGCCCGGCCGGTGTCGGACAGCTCGTAGGGCTCGTCGTCGTCGTGGAAGGCGTTGCGGTCGCCCTCGAACAGGCTCATGTGGGTGTGCATCGCAGACCCGGGGTGGGCGGTGTAGGGCTTGGGCATGAATGACGCGCGCACGCCCTGGGTGATCGCGACCTCCTTGACCACGTACCGGAAGGTCATGATGTTGTCGGCCATGGTGAGCGCGTCGGCGTAGCGCAGGTCGATCTCCTGCTGTCCAGGTGCGCCCTCGTGGTGGCTGAACTCAACCGAGATACCCACCTGCTCCAGCGCCTCGATGGTGTGCCGGCGGAAGTGCGGAGCGACATCGTGGCTGGCCTGATCGAAGTACCCACCAGAGTCGGCGGGCACCGGCTCGGGACCGTTGTCAGGCAGGTCCCGCAGCAGGTAGAACTCGATCTCGGGGTGAACGTAGCAGGTGAACCCGGCCTCGGCCGCTCTGGACAGGGTCCGGGTCAGCACGTGCCGCGGGTCGGCCCATGACGGGGAGCCATCGGGCATCGTGATGTCACAGAACATCCGGGCCGAGTAGTGGTCGCCCTTAGGGTTCTCCCACGGCAGCACCTGGAACGTGGCGGGGTCCGGTTTGGCGATCATGTCGGACTCGTACGCGCGCGCGAAACCCTGAATTGCCGATCCGTCGAAGCCGATGCCGTCGGCGAAGGCTCCCTCTAGCTCGGCCGGTGCGACAGACACCGACTTCAGATAGCCCAGTACGTCGGTGAACCACAACCGAACGAACCGGATGTCTCGTTCTTCCAGCGTGCGCAGCACGAACTCCTGCTGGCGGTCCATGTGCGAAGGGTAGTGGACAGTCGGTGA
>JBOHFC010000393.1:0-2050 GCA_050701375.1 Pseudonocardiaceae bacterium | reverse complement strand
GATCCGGTCGATGGCGGCTTCCGCCGAAGGACCGTCGCTGGCGCCGACGTAGATCGTGCCGTCGTCCTCGATGGAGATGTCCGCGCCGGTCTCCTCGGTGATCGAGTTGATCATCTTGCCCTTCGGTCCGATCACCTCACCGATCTTGTCCACCGGGATCTTGATCGCAGTCACCCGCGGGGCGAACGGGCTCATCTCGTCCGGCCCATCGATTGCTTGGGCCATCACCTCGAGAATGGTCAGCCGGGCGTCCCGAGCCTGCGACAGCGCACCTGCCAGCACCTCCGACGGAATCCCGATTAGCTTGGTGTCCAGCTGCAATGCGGTGACGAACGCACTGGTGCCGGCCACCTTGAAGTCCATATCGCCGAAGGCGTCCTCAGCGCCCAGGATGTCGGTAAGCGCGACAAAAGCGTCCTGGCCATCGACTTCACCCGACACCAGGCCCATCGCGATACCCGCCACCGGAGCCTTGAGCGGAACCCCCGCGTTGAACAGCGACATCGTCGACGCGCAGACCGAGCCCATCGAGGTGGAGCCATTGGAGCTCAGCGCCTCGGAGACCTGGCGAATCGCGTAGGGGAACTCAGCCCGGGTGGGCAGCACCGGGACCAGCGCCCGCTCAGCGAGCGCGCCGTGACCGATCTCGCGGCGCTTGGGCGAGCCCACCCGACCGGTCTCGCCGGTGGAGAACGGCGGGAAGTTGTAGTGGTGCAGGTAACGCTTGGTCGTCTCCGGGCCCAGCGAGTCGATCTGCTGTTCCATGCGCAGCATGTTCAGCGTGGTGACACCGAGGATCTGGGTCTCCCCGCGCTCGAACAGCGCCGATCCGTGCGCCCGAGGAATCAGCTCGACCTCAGCCGACAGCGGTCGGATGTCGGTGATACCCCGCCCGTCAATGCGTACCTTGTCGCGCAGGATGCGCTGGCGTACCGCCGCCTTGGTGAGGGATCGGAACGCAGCGCCGATTTCCTTCTCCCGGCCCGCAAAGCGCTCACCCAACCGCTCCAGAGCACCCGCCTTGAGTTCATCGAGCCGGCTCTCCCGCTCCTGCTTGGCTGCGATGACCAGCGCCTGCGCCAGCTCGTCGGCCACCACCTCGCGGACGGCGTCCAGGACGTCGGGCTGGTAAGCGGGGAAGGTGGGAAACTCCAGCTCCGGGCTGCCGGCCGCCGCGGCCAGCTCCTGCTGGGCCTGGCACAGAGTGCGGATGAAGGGCTTGGCGGCCTCCAGCCCGGCGGCCACCACCTCCTCGGTCGGCGCCTGGGCGCCGCCCGCGATCAGCTCGATGGTGGCCACGGTGGCCTCGGCCTCGACCATCATGATCGCCACGTCGCTGGTGGGGCCCTCGCCGACGACCCGACCGGCGACGACCATGTCGAATACCGATCGGCCGATCTGCTCATGAGTCGGGAAGGCAACCCACTGGCTGCCACCTTCGTCCTGGGTGACCAGGGCTACCCGGGTAGCGCCGATCGGCCCGGAGAACGGCAGCCCGGACAGCTGAGTGGACGCTGACGCGGCATTGATCGCGAGCACGTCATAGGGGTCAGCCGGGTTGAGGCTGAGCACGGTGACAACGACCTGGACCTCGTTGCGCAGGCCGTCGACGAAACAGGGGCGCAGCGGGCGGTCGATCAGCCGGCAGGTGAGGATCGCATCGGTGGACGGACGGCCTTCCCGCCGGAAGAAGGACCCGGGGATACGCCCGGCGGCATACATCCGCTCCTCGACATCGACTGTCAACGGGAAGAAGTCGAACTGGTCCTTGGGGTGTTTGGATGAAGTGGTGGCGGACAGCAACATCGTCTCGTCATCGAGGTGGGCGACGACAGATCCAGCTGCCTGCCGGGCCAGCCGACCGGTCTCGAATCGCACAGTGCGGGTACCGAAGGCGCCATTGTCCAGTAACGCGATCGTTTCGTGCACCGTCTGGATAGTGGTGGTAGTGGAGTCGGTCAATTCTTCTCCTCCTCGCCGCGCATACCGGTGGTGGAACCATCGGCGGGGGACGAGGACGGCTGGCCGGTCTTCGATCGAAGCCCCCGGA
>JBOHFC010000392.1:0-2455 GCA_050701375.1 Pseudonocardiaceae bacterium | reverse complement strand
TGTTCACCTGCGCACGGACCGCGGGCTGGTGCGCGCACATCATGGAGCAGAAGCGCACCGGCCGGCTGGTCCGCCCGGTGGCGCAGTACGTCGGGCCGGCGCCACGCCGTCCCGAGGCTGTGGCGGGTTGGGCCGACATCGGCCGGTCCTGATCCCTTGTCGCTGGCTGGGTCACCGGAGTGCGTATCGGGCGAACAGCTGGCCCTGCTCCTCCAGCAGCCACACCAGCTCGAGTCCGACCGGCTCGGCCAGTGGCGCCCGGTCGACGATGGACAGCGACCCGGCGCTGCCTGCGAGGGTGGGCGCGATGGACAGAAACAGCTCGTCAACCAGGCCGGCAGGCAGCAGCGAGGCATTGAGGTGCGGGCCGCCCTCGCACAGCACCGAGCGCACGTTGTACTCAGTGCGCAACCGGGTGAGCATCGCTGGCAGGTCCACCTCCGCACCCGGCGCCGAGCGCATGAAGCTGACGTCAGCCGCACACCCAGGTAGGTCGGCGGTGCTGGCGGTGAGCACAACAACGCGGGAGTGCGGGTCCGCCAGCAGCGGCAGGTCCGCGGTCAGGGTGAGCCGGCGGCTGACCACGACGGCCAATGGGTCTGGTTCCAGGCCTCGGGCTACCCGGCGCTGCCGGCGCTGCGGATCGCGGACCAACCGCCCGTACCGCTCGGTGCGCATCGTCCCGGCACCGACCATGACCGCATCGACGTGCGCCCGCAGCTCATGGAACAGCTGCCGGTCGGCCGGGTTGCTGATCGGGGCGCTGCGGTGTGCCACCGCGGCCGCACCGTCGGCGGTGGCCACCATGTTGACCACCAGGTAGGGGCGGTGATCGGGGGCCAGATCGGCCAGTGCGAGTCCCTCCAACGCCTCGCCTGCAGTGACCATCCCAGGCTCGGGCAACAACCGCCGCAACATGACCTCGGTCACGCCGGATGTCCCGAACATCGCCCCGGCGTCCACGCAGCTCAACCTACTGCCGCGTCCCACGCCCGCGCGCCGTCCGCTCCGGCCTTCCCGAGCTCAAACACCAGAGCTGTCCGCGTCGCGCCGAACGACGCTGGAGTTGAGCTCGCCGAAGCACAGGGTCACCCCGGGCGGACTGGGTACGATCCTGGAGTGGAGCACGTATCGGCGGGTAAGGTGCGGGATCTGTATTCGATCGACGGCGACATCCTGCTCGTCGCGTCGGACCGAGTCTCGATATACGACGTAGTGCTACCGACGCCCATTCCGGATAAGGGTGCACTGCTCACCCAACTGTCCGTTTGGTGGTTTCATAAGCTCAGAAATGTGGCTCCCAATCACCTGATCTCCGCCACTGATGTGCCGTCTGAGTTCGGGGAAAGGGCGATGCGCTGCATCCCGTTGCGGATGATCCCGGTGGAGTGCATCGCCCGGGGTTATCTCGCCGGCCTGGGGCTACGCGAGTACGAGAAGACCAGCAGCGTGTCGGGGGTGGCGTTGCCTGCCGGGCTGGTCGCCGGTAGCCGACTACCCGAGCCGATCTTCACGCCGACCACCAAGGCCGCCACCGGGCACGATGAGTTCATCACCTTCGACGACGTGGCCCGGGAGATCGGCGACGATACCGCGCAACAGCTCCGTAGCCTGACTCTGGAGCTCTACACCACAGCGGCGGAGCACGCGCTGAACAACGGCATCATCGTTGCGGACACGAAGTTCGAGTTCGGTTGGGATATCGCCGGACAATTGACCCTCGGAGACGAAGCGCTCACGTCAGACTCGTCGCGTTTCTGGCTCGCCGAGAGGTGGCGACCCGGACAGGTGCAGCACGCGTTGGACAAGCAGTTCATCCGGGAT
Organism: Pseudonocardiaceae bacterium; assembly: GCA_050701375.1. Taxonomy (GTDB): domain Bacteria; phylum Actinomycetota; class Actinomycetes; order Mycobacteriales; family Pseudonocardiaceae. Next base: position 631 of record JBOHFC010000392.1, on the reverse strand, counting down.
GCGGTCGGCACGGGATGGGATCGTAAGCCGCCCGGCCCGGTCATTGCACCCGCGATCGTGGCGGAATCGCGGCGGCGGTACGTCGAGGCCTACGAACGCATCACCGGAGCCTCGTGGTCCCACTAGGTCACCGTAAAGTCTGGGATATGACGCAGACCGCGCAGCTGACCATCCCCGCCGACCTGAAACCCGCCGACGGGCGCTTCGGGTGCGGGCCGTCGAAGGTCCGTCTCGAGCAGCTGGCCGCGCTGGCCACCACCGGTGCCTCCCTGATGGGTACCTCGCACCGGCAGAAGCCGGTGAAGTCCCTGGTAGCGCGCATCCGCGCCGGATTGGCCGAGCTGTTCGCCCTACCCGAGGGCTACCAGGTGCTGCTCGGCAACGGCGGCACCACCGCGTTCTGGGATGCCGCCGCCCTGGGCCTGGTCCGGGACCGCTCACTGCACCTGACCTACGGCGAGTTCTCCGCGAAGTTCGCCACCGTCACCACGCGCGCCCCGTTCCTGGCCGATCCCGTGGTGATCTCCGCACCACCGGGCGACGCCCCGGCGCCGGTCGCGGATCCGTCCTGTGACCTGATCGGCTGGGCGCACAACGAGACGTCGACCGGGGTGATGGTTCCGGTGTGCCG
>JBOHFC010000391.1:0-5654 GCA_050701375.1 Pseudonocardiaceae bacterium | reverse complement strand
GCCCTCAGGGGGGCGCTCCACCGTCACCGGCATCGACACCCCAGACGGTCCGCTGCCGCGGGCCACCGCCGGGCAGTCGGTCACCGTGCTGCTCGCCGACGAGATCGACGTCGGGCGGGGCGAGGTGCTGGCCCGCCCGGAGCAGCAACCGCGGGTGGTCACCGAGCTTTCCGCGGACCTGTGCTGGTTGGCCGACCGGCCGTTACTTCCCGGTGCACGGGTGCTGGTCAAACACGGCACTCGCACCGTCCGGGCGATCGTCACCGAACTCACCGGGCGGCTGGATCTGCACACCCTGCGCCACACCCAGCCACCGGCCGCGTTGGAACTCAACGAGATCGGCGGCGCGCGGATCCGGCTGGCCGAGCCGCTGGCGGTGGACTCCTACGCCACCGATCGGCACACCGGTGGCTTCCTGGTCATCGACGCCGCTGACGGCAATACCCTGGCCGCCGGGCTGGTCGGCCCTGATCGAGCGCAAGATCCGGGGCAGGACGCGGCGTGAAGCCGGCTTTGGTGGCAGTTGCGCACGGCAGCCGCGACCCGCGCTCGGCCGCCACCATCTCAGCGCTGGTCGACCGGGTGCGGTGGCTGCGACCCGACCTCGACGTCCGGCTCGCCTTTCTGGACCTCTGCGCGCCCCGGCTGGACGCCGTACTCGACTCGGTGCCCCGGGCGGTGGTGGTTCCGCTGCTGCTAGGCCGTGCCTTTCACGCGAACGTCGATATGCCGGGTGCGGTGGCGTACGCCGTAGCGCACCGCCCAGGGTTAGACATCACGGTAGCCAACGTGCTGGGCCCCGACCCGCGGCTGGAGACCGCTGCGCTGCGCCGGTTGGCAGAGGTCGGAGTGTCGCCCGCCGACCCGGATTTCGGTGTCGTGCTCGCCGCTGCCGGCTCCCAGCAGGCCCCGGCCAACACCGCTGTCGCCGCCGTCGCCGCCGCCTGGTCTCGGCGAACGCGCTGGCAGGTGCTGCCCGGTTTCGCCTGCGCTGCCCGGCCCACCGTGCCTGAGGCCATCGCAACCCTGCAATCGCGAGGCGCACGGCGCATCGCCGTCGCCTCCTGGTTCCTCGCCCCTGGCCTGCTGCCGGACAAAGTCTTCCGCATAGCCCCCGACACCTCGGTGCGCACGGCGCCCCTGGGCGCCGATCCCGCCATCGCGAAACTCATCGTGCACCGGTTCGAGGCGACCCTCCGGTCGTCTCTGGCCCGCTCAGCCTGACCGCGCTGTTCCCTCGACGTCGGGAATTGTAGGGCTGGTCACGAACTCGAAGATCAGCGGGATGCGCTTCTGCAGGTGCAGTTCGGGTCGTTTACCGGGCAGATGAGCGGGTCGTAGTCCGCGGTGAGGCAGCTCGTCACGGACTCGCTGGTGGGTTTCTCCTCCGGTTTCAACCATCGTGCGAGCGCCAAGATCGTCACGCTTGCTGCTTCCCAACCCCGCAGCGTCAGAGCCGCTGACTGAGCGTTGCCACCGCTGGTCCAGGTGTCCTCGATAAGCAGGACGTGGCGGCCTCGCACTTGGCTGTTCGCGGCGATCGCGAATGGGTCAGCGCTGGTCAGGTTATGCCTGGCGGGCAAGTCACGCGCGGCTCGCGTACCTGCCCAGCCCAGCGCCCCGCCAGCCGGCGATCTGGCGAGCGGCCTCGGCGATCGGAGCAGGTACATCGATGTCGAAGAGCGTCCGCTCGTGACGTGCGCCCCACACCGACCGCGCGCTGCCTACTTCGATGATCTCGGTAGCGACTCCTGGCCATGACGCGGCCTGCGGCCGCTCCTGCAGCAGGGCGACTAGCGTCGCCCGCTCCCGGTTGTCCCACGGCGCCATCCGGCGCAGCCTAGCGGTACCAATGGCGGTCATCACCGGCCTCCCACTCGCGACGGGCCAGAGCAGTATATCGAACACTCGTTCGATATACTGCTGGCGCGGGAGGCGGTGTCTCTGGTCCGCCTCATCTGGCCGAACTACGTTCAGGCACATGACTGATGTCGACGAGCTGGTGCATCTGGCCGTGCGGTCGGGTATCGCCACCATCACGCTGGACTCCCCCGCCAACCGCAATGCACTGTCCGCACCGCTGCGCAGCCAGCTGCTGGACGCGCTGGAGCGCACCGCTGGCGACGGCGCAGTGCGAGTGGTGGTGCTCGATCACACCGGGCCGGCCTTCTGCGCGGGGATGGATCTCACCGAACCTCCGGACGCGGTCAAGGAGTTGCCCCTGATCCTGGAGCGGATCTGGACGCATCCGAAGCCGGTCGTCGCCAAGCTGGCCGGGCCCGCCCGCGCCGGCGGCATCGGTCTGGTAGGAGCCGCCGATATGGCCGTCGCCGCCCAGCAGGCCACCTTCGCCTTCACCGAGGTGCGTCTCGGCCTGGTGCCCGCAGTGATTTCGGTAACGGTGCTGCCCAGACTGCAACCCCACGCGGCGCACGAACTGTTTCTCACCGGGGAGACCTTCGACGCTACCCGGGCGGTCGCGATCGGCCTGCTCAACAGTGCGGTGCCCGCGGACCAGCTTGACGCGGAGGTGAAACGCTTCACCGGCATGCTTGTCAAAGGCAGCCCCGAAGCACTGGCGCTGACCAAACAACTGCTGCGCGCGCGGCCCATGGCGCGGGACTTCCCGGCGATGCTCGAACTGTCTGCCGCTCGGTTCGGGTCAGCGCAGGGCCAAGAAGGCATCCGCGCCTTCACCGAAAAGCGCGCACCATCATGGGTTCCCGCCAGCTGATCACCCATCCGCAAGTAGCACCGACAGCGGACGCCCGGAGCCGGCTGCCGTCGCGTCGTCCAGCACCGCGACCACAGCACGGTACCCAGCAGGGTCAGCAGCCTCGAACTGGTCGTGACCTGCCCAGATCAGCACGTGCTCACCCGCAGGCAGCCAGGACAGGTCGACCAGGCAGTCGTACAGCGCGTCGAGGTTGCGGCCGTACCAGGACGGGAAACTCAGCGCAGCACCGATCGCGTCCAGCACGTCGGCCTTGCTGGTCACCGGGCCCACCAGGTGAGCCAGTGCTCCCCGTCCACGGGCTTCATCGAGCGCGCGGGCGGCGTCGGCGACGTAACGCAGCACGGCCTTACCGCTTCGGATCGACCACGACGAAGGACCCGTAGTGATCGCCGGTGTAGTACAGCTCGGCCACACCGCCGGTGATCAGGCGCCGGGCGCCCCGGTCAGGCGCTCCCGGCGTCGGTACGGTGTACTCGTGGTAGAAGCCGGATTGCCGAGGCGGCAGGTGCCGCTCCCGGTTGCGGAACACCGCCCCGTCCTGCCGGTAGGAAAACGGGCCACCGTGCTGGATCAGCTGCCACACCTGCCCAACCTGCGGCGGCAACTGCGACAGAGGCTGCACCGGCAGGCCGGCCGCTGAGGCGACCGCTGCAGGCCGGTCACCGCTAGGCGGGGGGGCAGCGGGCTCGGTCAGTGCGTGGCGACCCACCCAGCCGGCGACCACCAGCACGAGCAGGCCGATCAGCGCGGCGCTGACCCGTCGGTGGGAGCTCACCGTGGTGCCTGCGGATCCTCCGCGTCCACGGCGTAGCGGTGCCCGAGCCGCGCGAAGACCACGCCGGCAGCCCGGTCGAGGATCCTGGCAGCCCACCAACAGACCGGCAGTAACACCAGCATGAGTAGGGCCACTTGCAGCGCGAGCCCGAGCTGGGTGAGCCACAGCTCCACCCCGTCCCACCATTGGAGCACGTCGGACAGCACCTCAAGCACAGCCGCAGGGTAGCCCGCCGGCAGGAACTCCCCGGTGAGCGGCACTACATTCAGGTGCCATGTTCGCTGTTTATGCCGCTGAGCCGAATCACCAGGACCCCCTGACGTCCCTTCGGGTGGGAGACCGTCCCGACCCAGACGTGCCAGACGGCTCTGTCGCGGTCACTGTCATCGCAGCCAGCCTGAACATGCACGATCTGTGGACGTTGCGCGGAGTGGGCATCAAACCCGACCAGTTCCCGATGATCCTGGGCTGCGACGGCGCCGGTGTGCTGGCCGACGGCACCGAGGTGGTGATCTATCCGGTGGTGACCAGCCCTGGTTGGACCGGCGACGAGACCCTGGATCCGCGCCGCACCCTGCTGACCGAGAAGCTGCCGGGTACCTTCGCGGAGACCGTTGTAGTGCCGGCGTGCAATGTGGTGCCCAAGCCGGCGTCGCTGACTTTCCCCGAGGCTGCTTGCATGGGCACTGCCTGGCTCACCGCCTACCGGATGCTATTCGTCAAATCCGGGTTGCGGGCCGGGCAGACCATGCTCGTGCAGGGCGCCTCGGGTGGGGTATCCACCGCCCTGGTGCAGCTTGGCCGGGCCGCCGGCATGCGGGTGTGGGTGACCGGGCGCACCGAGCGCAAGCGTGCGCTGGCCCACTCGCTGGGCGCGCACCAGGCGTTCGAGCCCGGCACTCGGCTGCCCGAACGGGTGGATGCGGTGTTCGAGACGGTCGGCAAGGCCACCTGGTCACATTCGGCGAAGTCGCTCAAGCCGGGCGGCACGATCATCTGCAGCGGCGCCACCAGTGGCGACGCTGACCGCGCCGAACTGCAGCGACTGTTCTTCCTGCAACTGCGCATGGTGGGATCCACCATGGGCACCCGAGACGAGCTGCGCGACCTGCTGGCCTTTCTGGACATCACCGGGCTGCGCCCGCAGATCGGCACCGAACTGCCGATGTCCGACGCCGAGCGTGGCTTCAAGGCGATGCTCGACGGCGACACCGCCGGCAAGATCGTCTTCACCCAGACGGCGCGGCGGGCAGGTTTTTCGGCTGAGATCGGCGCCATCTCATGGCGACGCCCATAGGCGCTGCAGCGGGGAGCGCACGGTGTTGGGGAGCGCACGGTGTTGGGGAGCGCACGGTGTTATTGGTATCTGAGGGGTTGGATGGGCAGTAGTCGGGCGGCACGGTAGGCGGGATAGCTGCCGGCGATGAGGCCGATTATGAGGCTGATCGCGAATGCCGCCACCACGGGCGGGACAGACAAGACAGGTGTGAATCCGGCCAGCGCTCCGGAGGGGTCGAAAGGCGGTGCGACCGCTCGGATGAGGAAGATCAGTCCGATCCCGACTCCGACGCCGATGAGTCCACCGAGGCCGGCCAGGACGATGGATTCGATGAGGACCTGTTTGAGGATGGCGCGGCTGGTGGCGCTGCTCGCTTCGCGGATGCTGACCTCGCGGGTTCGTTCGGAGACCGAGGCCAGCATGATATTCAGAACTCCGATACCGCCGACCACCAGCAAGGTCACCGCGATGGCCGGAATGAACAGGACGAGGATGTGTACGATCTGGTTGAAGGTTTGCAGCCGGTCTCCCAGGGATTGAATTTGGAAGTCCCGCAGCTGGGGGTCTGTGATGTGGTGGCGGGCGTCAAGAATACTGGTGACCTGGGCCATGGCGGCGGGCACGGCTGCGTGTTGGGGGGCTTGCACGGTGATCTCGTTGAGTGTCTTGCCGGTACCCACGGCGTAGCCGACGATGTAACGGCGGTCGGTCTCCAGCGGCACAACCACGGTGTTGTCCAGTTGCTGACCATAGCTGGCCATCACACCGATGACCCGGAAAGGCACGTGGTTGACCTGGACTGTCTGGTTCAGCGCCGCCGCGGGATCACCGAAGAGGGTGCTCGCGACGGTAGGACCCACGAC
>JBOHFC010000390.1:0-4878 GCA_050701375.1 Pseudonocardiaceae bacterium | reverse complement strand
GCCTTGCGGTTGGTGACGATCCAAAAGTAGGTCGAGATGCCCGTGTTGTAGAAGAGCTGGTCGGGCAGGGCGACCACCGCCTCCAGCCAGTCGTTCTCGATGATCCACCGGCGGATTTCCGACTCGCCGGAGCTGGCCGCGCCGGTGAACAGTGGCGAGCCGTTGAACACGATCGCGAGCCGGGTGCCGCCCTGACTCGGCCGCCTCATCTTCGAGATCATGTGCTGCAGGAACAGGAAGCTGCCGTCGTTGATGCGCGGCAGCCCGGCGCCGAACCGGCCGGCAAAGCCATCCCTGCGGTGCTGGGCCCTGACGACGTCGGCGACCTTCTTCCACTCGACGCCGAACGGGGGATTGGCCAGCAGGTAGTCATACCTGTCGCCGTCGAATGCGTCTTCGGAGAAGGAGTTGCCGAACGCGATACTGTCCGCGTCCTGCCCTTTGATCATCATGTCGGAGCGGCACACCGCGTAGGTCTCCGCGTTGAGCTCCTGCCCGTAGGTCTTTAAGGTCGCGTCCGGGTTCAGCTCGCGCAACCGCTGTTCGGAGATCGACAGCATGCCGCCGGTGCCGCACGCCGGGTCGAGCAGTGTCTTGAGGATCCCCGGCCTGTGCAGCTCGGGCTCGTCGGTGAGCAGCAGGTCGACCATCAGCCGGATGACCTCGCGCGGGGTGAAGTGCTCCCCCGCGGTCTCGTTGGACAGCTCGGAGAAGCGCCGGATCAACTCCTCGTACAGGTAGCCCATCTCCAGGTTGGACACCTTGTCCGGGTGCAGGTCCACCTGCGGGTCGCAGAACTTCGACACCACCAGGTACAGCAGGTTCGCCCTGGCCAGCCGCGTGATCTGCGTGTCGAACTCGAACTTCTCGATCACGTCCCGCGCGGCCTCGGAGAACCCGGCGAGGTAGGCACGCAACTGGTCGGCGATCGTCGTCGGGTCGGCCAGCACCCGCTGCAGGGTCAGCGGTGAGGTGTTGTAGAAGGCCAGGTCGCCGGCCGCCGCCCGCAGGATCGCGTCACGATCGCCGTACTGCCTGTGTACAGCGAGAACCTTGGTCTTGGTCGGCTCCAGCACGCAGTCCAGCCGCCGGATCACGGTCAGCGGCAGGATCACCTTGCCGTACTCGGACTGCTTGTAGTCACCCCGCAGCAGGTCGGCCACCGACCAGATGAACGCAGCATGATTCTTGATTACCCCAGACGCGCTGGTGGACATCGACACCTCGTTCATCCTCGACGGGCAGCGACAGTGATACTCGCACGGCGCGTGACCCGATCGGACCCAACCCACAGCCAGTCGTTGAGCAGGATTCGAGCCTGCAGTAGTCATCCGCAAGCCTGGTGAGCAGTTATGTAGCTCCGGTTGCTCGCGGGCATCCCTGGTCAGGACCGGCATTGCTCAGTAGGCCCCGGTAGTCCTCCGCAATCCGCCGCATGACGTCCCGGGCGGGGTCGCCGAAGGATGCGAGACCGGCGAGTTCGTCGAACAGACCGTCATAGTCGTCCATCCGAGCCTTATCGTTGATGATCGCCGTGCCATCGCGGGTGGCGACCACGACCGCAGCCTCGTCATACAGGTGAAACGCAGTGTGCGGGAATACCTCGACCGGGCTTCGCCAGTCGATCACTCCGAGTTCGACCTGCGGGGCGGTACTGAGCTGGATGAGGTGTTCGATCTGCGCGAGCATCACTGCGGCCGAACGCGCTTGCCAACGCAACGTCGCGGCCGACGGTGGATTAAGTGGCTGGAGCGGTATGAGCGGTTCGGGCTGGAGGGTCTGGTGAGTATGACGGCTTCTCCGAGATCGGTGGCCGAGGCAGCCATCGGGTGTTCGCGCATCCGGCTGTCGCCGAGCTGATCAATCTCCAGGAGAATCCGGGCAAGCTAAGTGGTCGGCGCCGGACGTCCGTCGGGGTGACCTGACCGCAGGTCGAGTGGGTCTATGTCGTGAACTCGAGAGCACCGACGTTTCCAGCTTGCCGAAAGGTCCGTGCTGTCGAGTTCATGACGTGCACGATCGCTGTGCAGGTAGTGCTGGAGGTGTCCGGTCGGCCGCAACCCCCGACGGACTTCCGGTGCCGACCACTAACGGGACGTTGCCCCAGCCCGACGAAACCATGAGCGATCGGGTTGATACAACACTCGGTGCGTCGAGTTCGACACCAGCGCTGCCCGGCCCGCGACCGACAGCACTGGTGTCGAACTCGACGCACACAGGGCAGTCGACACCCAGCAAACCGGACCTGCCGCAGAAACACCACACTTGACTCGATCATGACGGCCACGCCGCCTAAGCCCACTAAGCGGTACCAGGTCAGGCAGTTCGCCAGCCTGATCCGCCGGTATGATCTGCGGTTGGAGGCCCGATGATGAACCCGCGCTATCGCATCGAAGTGACGTGGAGCGCCGAAGATCAGGTATGGGTCGCCGACGTCCCTGAACTGGCGTTCTGCTCCGCACACGGGTCTACCCCGCACGAAGCCGTCGCGGAGGTCGAGCTAGCCGCTGAGGCCTGGCTTGACGCCGCGCGGGCGACTGGGCGGGCGCTACCCCAGCCGTCTGGTTCGGCGCGACAAGCGTGATGTCGGTGCTCAGCGGGCTGCGGTCCGGCCAGCCGCTGTGGGACGTCATCTCAGGCGGCGACGCGGGTGGCGATGCGGACCGCATCCTCGAGCTGGTCGCGCGGTACCCCGTACTCCTCGGCGACGACGTCGAGCGGCTCACCTGCACGGAAGAGCGCAAGGGCGTCCTCCAACCGCGCGCCGCCGCGCGCGAAGATCGGCTGCCCGAATCCGCGCTCCGGGTCAACCAGGACGTCGGCGACCTCATAGGCTGGTAGATGAATTGAGTCGCTGGCCGGCACGTCCAGGTAACATGCCAGTGCCGATCTCCAACACCCGCTGCCCCCGAGCGACGCCTAGTCAGGGAGCAAGCGGATTAACCCAACGCAGACCGTCGAACCGGGCGAAATCGGTGTCGGCCGAGCAGATCCCGACCCCGTACTCGATAGCCAGCGCGGCCAGGTGCGCATCAGGGATCGCGTTGGCGACCAGCCGGTGGCGGCGCACGAGCCTGCCGAGCACCTCGGCGTGCCGTTCGGTCGGCACGGGAACCCAGGCGGCGGGCGCGGCCAGCCAGTCGGACACCCGATCCCACGCCTCGTCGGCGTCCAGGGGACGCTCGTAGGCGCGCGGGTGAGTCCTGATCCGGACGAACGCCAGCAACGACGGCCAAGGGAGCCCTATGCGCACCGCGCCATTGAGCGCCTCGGTGAGCCAGTTCAGCGCGGGCTTGTGGTGGGGACTGGTGTCGTCCTCCGCATACAGCAGGACGTTAGCGTCCACGATCACGGTGCGGCGGACCCGTCGAGCACGTCCAATACCTCGGCCACGTCGGTGACATCAAGCCGGGCGTGGCCGGCGGACGTGCGCTGGACGAACTGAGCCGAGGAGCAGCTGCGGGATAGACCACGCCGAACCAGGTCGTTGACCACCGCGCTCACCCCGACATGGCGCTCGCGCCGCAGGTGCTCGACCGCAGCCGCCACATCATCGTCGAAGGTGACCGTCGTACGCATGCGACCAAGATAGCATCTTGATGCGGTCACGAAGTGTCAGCACCGCCCCCCTGCCGCTGGGCGGCTTCGCCTATCACCGCCGCACGTGGGCGGCGTCAGGTGCGGGCGGAGCATCGCACGGTGAACGGGTAGATACCCTGTGCCCCATGCAGGACGACGAAGCAGGCGGCAGTCAGGACCCGACCGGCCTGGAGGGCGTCCTGGCCACAGTGGAGCGTGCGCTGGCGGCCGGCAGCAAGGCCGTCGCCGCATTGGCTCGCGAGCTGAAGCGGGCCCACGCCGCGGCCGCGGCGGGGCAGGTTCGGGAGTTGCGCCGGGCCCTGGACATGGGGCAGGCGATGGCCGGTGACGTCGTGGAGCGGGTGGGTGCGGCGGCCACGGCCTACGACGTCGATGACGTCGACCTGCTCGCCTCCGGTGCCTACGCCAAGGAGCTGCTCGCCGCGGCCGAGGCGGCCGACGTCGCCATGTTCGCCGAGGACGACCGGCTGCTGTGCTACCCGTCGATCGTGCGGGTGTTGCCCGGCGACCTCGCGCTGGAGATCGACCGCAAGCGGGCTCGCGGGATCCGACCGTCGGTAGTGGTCGCCCAGCTCGCCAAGGCACAGCGGGCCGGGCCCCGGTTCAAGCCGGCGCCGTTCTTGGCGAGCCTGGTCGGCGCCTACGATCTCGTCGTCGCCGGGCAGGGCAAGCCGCCGGGCGCGGTGGTGCGGCTGCTTGAGGTCTACAACGCGCTGACGCTGCTGCCCGGCCAGTCCCGGGACTACACCCGCGCTGAGTTCGCTCGTGATCTGTACCTGCTCGACCAGAGCGGGGAGACCGCCGGCCCCGGCGGTCGGGCCCTGCGCTGGGCGGCGAGCTCGGGCACCCGCCAGGCCGGTGTGCTCACCACGGTGGCCATGAGCGGGCAGCAACAACGGTACTGGGGTATCGCGGTCGAGTCGGCCCCCAGCGAGAGCGGGTCGGGCCACAGTGAGAGCGGGTCGGGCCACAGTGAAGAGGAGGGCACCGGGTGAGCGAGATCCGTGGCGGCCTGCCCGCCGGCGGGATCGGGTTGGGACCCGAGGAGTACGCCGAGTTCGTGTCCAAGGAGTACCTGGGCGACTACGTCCGCGCGGGCGGGGCGGCGGTGCGCTTCGTCGTGGCCGGCAGCGACGAGGTTGCGGTTCGCTGGCACCGCAGCCTGGCGTCCATCGCCGACGCAGAGGGCTACCTGTGCGTCGGGGTGGACGCCGCGGATCACCGGGTGCACCTGATCGACCAGCTCTTCGCCGCCGTCGCCCGCCAGGTCGACTGGTG
>JBOHFC010000389.1:0-6844 GCA_050701375.1 Pseudonocardiaceae bacterium | reverse complement strand
CACCTGGGAGGTGCAGGGTCGTGGTGAGTTGGCGCTGTCCGTCCTGGTGGAGACCATGCGGCGGGAGGGCTTCGAGCTCACCGTCGGCAAACCGCAGGTGGTCACCCGCACCGTGGACGGCGCCCTGCACGAACCGTTCGAACACCTCACCGTCGACGTCCCCGAGGAGTACGTGGGCGCCGTGACGCAGCTGTTGGCCGGCCGCAAGGGACGGACCGAGCAACTGGGTGCCACGTCCGGTGACGGCTGGGTGCGGCTGGAGTTCACGGTGCCCTCCCGGGGACTTATCGGCTTTCGTACCGAGTTCCTCACCATCACCCGGGGCACTGGTGTGGTCCACCATGTCTTCGACGGTTACCGTCCGTGGGTGGGTGAGTTGCGTACCCGCCGTTCCGGGTCGCTGGTCGCCGACCGCTCCGGTGCGGTCACCGGGTACGCGTTGACGCAGCTGGGGGACCGGGGCACCTTCTTCGTGGAGCCTGGCGCGGCCGTCTACGCCGGCATGGTGGTCGGCGAGAATCCCCGCGCGGAGGACCTGGATCTCAACATTTGCCGGGAGCGCAAGCTCACCAACGTGCGTTCCTCCAGCGGCGAGGAACTCGAGCGGCTGGCTCGACCGCGGACGCTCGGGTTGGAGGAGGCGCTGGAGTTTTGCGCCTCCGACGAGTGCGTGGAGGTGGCCCCGGACGTGGTGCGAGTGCGCAAGGTGATGTTGGACGCTGCCCAGCGCGGCCGGCAGCGGGCCCGTGAGCGGGTGGCGCGGGGCCCGTCAACGGCGGTCCAATAAGGGCTTAGGCACGTCGGTCGCACCACTCCCGCCGGGGCGTTCTGGCGACAAAGACCCCGGAGACACCCGGGGAGATCGCGTTGCGGCAGCATGTCGCCCCGTGGGAATGTCCGGCGGTGCGTGCAGGCTGGTGACGGCGCTGATCGCCGCCACCACACTCGCTGGGTGTACCCCGCAGCCATCGTCGCTGGTCGTCCCCCGCCAGGCCGCCACGAGTTCGTCACCAGCGTCGCCTGCCGTCCAGGAGGTGGTGTTCGGGATAGACCGGCTGATCGGCGGATTCAACCCGCACACGCTGGCCGACCTGACGCCGCTCTCTGCGGCGGTAGCCGGCCTGCTGCTGCCGTCGGCGTTTCACCAGACGACGGCCGGGCAGTGGGTGATCGACCACACGCTGCTCGACTCCGCCGAGGTCACCCGCACCGAACCGTTCACCGTCACCTACCGGATCCGGCGCAATGCGCAGTGGTCTGATATCACCCCCATCGCGGCCGAGGACTTCAGCTATCTCGCTGAGCAGATGCGCAGCCAACCCGGCGTGGTGGACTCGGCGGGCTACCAGTTGATCGATCAGGTGATCTCCCGGGACGGCGGCGAGACCGTCGAAGTGGTCTTTGACCGGCCATATGCCGGCTGGCGAACCCTGTTCCAGGACCTGCTACCCGCGCATCTGCTCAAGGATGCGCCCGGCGGTTGGAGCAAGGCGCTCGACTCCGGGGTGCCGGTGTCCGGCGGCCCGTTCGCGATGACCACAGTAGACCGATCCCGTGGCGAGATGGTGCTGGAACGCAACGACCGGTACTGGGCCACACCGGCTCAGGTCGACCGGATCCGATTCCGTCAGGGCAGCCAAGCGGCACTGGTGGACGCGCTACATTCCGGAGGAGTGCAGGCTGCCCTGTTCAGCCGTCCCGATGCCATCACCGAGTCGTTGCTGCGTACCGCCGGCCCGGAGGTTACCTCCACGGTTGTGCCGCAGCCGGCGCTGGTCTCGGTGGTGCTGCGCCCGGCCAGTGCCGTGTTGAGCGATCAGCGGGTGCGTACCGCGGTGGCCGCCGCGCTGGACCGTCCGGCGCTGATCGCGACCGGCGTGGCCAGCGGGCCGTCCGCGGCACTGCTGGCCGATTCCGAGGTGCTTGCCCCGTCCGCGCCGGGTTATCACGCCACCATGCCGGCCGCCGGCATCCCCGCGCGGCCGGATCCAGCCACGATGCGCCGGTTGCTCAGCGACGCCGGGTACACCCTCGGTCAGGCGGGTTGGGAACGCGCTGGTCGACCGCTGCGGTTGGTGGTGGCGGCACCGGCGAATCGCGAACCGTACGGGACGATCGCCGCCCGGGTGGCCGATCAGCTCCGGACCGTCGGGATCGATGCCCAGTTCCGTGAGATCGACCCTGACGAGCTCTTCGGCACCATGCTCGGCCCGACCGTGGACGGGGGTCCACCTCGCGGCGGGGCTGCTGAGCTGACCGCCCCAGCGGGCGCCAGTCCATCGGCGGCCAACGCGGACGGGAACCCGCCGGGCGTGGACATCGTGGTGGCACCCCAGCCCGCGGCCGGCCACCCCGCCAGCCAACTGGCGTCGTGGTATGGGTGCCCGCTGGTGGTACCGGCGAAGCTGGCGCCGGCGCCGCCCAACCCGGCGAACCTGTGCGACCTGACCCTGCAGCCGGTGATCTAGCGGGCGCTCACCCAGGACGACCCGGCCGGTCCGCTGCCGCCGACCATCGAGGCGGCGCTGTGGGACCTGGCCGTCACGATCCCGCTCTACCAGCCGGCCTCACTGCTCGTCACCACCGGTCAGCTGCTCAACGTCGCGCCGGGTACACCGCTGGAAGGTCCGCTCGACGGCGCCGCCCGCTGGGAGCTTCGCCGGTGACGCCAGGAGGTCTCCCGTGACGGGAAAGTCGAGGCTGCTGATCCGCCTGCCGGCGGGGATTGCCTGCCTCGTCCTCGCGGTCACCGGGTGCGCGGCGGCCAGTGGAACCGGCCGTTCCGACGGCGGCAACGGGCCGGCGAACGCCCGGGCGCGTGGGGACAACGGCGACGGATCATATCGCGCACCGAAGGTGCCGCCGGGCCCGACGGTGTTCGTCGCGCACGGTGGGAAATTCTTTTCCTACAACAATACGACGATGCAGTCGGACAACAATCCGGACAACGATGTGGTGCTCAGCCAGATCCTGGCGGACCCGTTAATCGTCGACGGAAACGGTAGGATTCTGGTCAACTCCGACGTCCTGGTGTCAGCTGAGCTGACGTCGAAAGATCCTCAGGTCGTGACATACAAGATCAAGCCGAATGTAAGATGGTCAGATGGGCAGCCGTGGGATTGTCGAGATTTTTATCTGGCCTGGCTGGCCGGCAGTGCCACGCCGTACTTCACGCCCGCGACCACCCGGGGACTCGATCGTGCCAACGCTGAGTGTCAGGATAAGAACACATTCGTTGAAACCTACCGGTCACCCTATGCCGACTGGCGCCGGAACTATCTTCACCATGCCATTCTTCCGGCGCACGTCCTTGAGCGGGAAACCGGGATCGCCGATATCACCGCGCTGAGCGCCACGTCGGCGCCAGCCCTCCTGAAGAAGGCCGGCGACTTCTGGAACAGCGGCTGGAATGGTTTCAACGCCAAGACGATGCCGGCATCGGGCCCTTATCAGTTCGACAGTTCGACGACGGGTACGCAGGCTGTGCTGATCCGCAACCAGTCCTGGGCGGGCAACCCGGGGGGCCCGGCGATGATCGTGCTCAGCACCGTCGCCGACGGTACCGCCGCAGTGCAGGGTCTGGCGAACCGCCAGTTCACCGTCGTGCAACCGCCAGCCGATCCGCTACTGGCCGATCGGCTGCGGGCGCTGTCGGGCCGGGGTGTGATATTCGCGGCGCGGGGCGGCCCCACCGCCGAGCATCTGGACCTCAACCTGCTCAGCCCACTGTTCCGGGATCCGGTCGTCCGCACCGCTTTCGCGCAGTGCATCGATCGCAACAAACTGGTCGACGAACTGGCCCGCGGAGTGCGCCCGGAGGCTCAGCCGTTGGGAAGTCTCGCCTTTCTCCCAGACGATGCGAAATATGAAGATCTCTACTCTGACAAGATGGTTGCCGATGCCCAGAAGGCGCAGGTGACGCTGGAGCGGGCAGGCTGGATACTGGGGCCCGACGGCGTCTATTCCAAGGCCGGCCAGCGGTTGTCCTTCGCCATCAGCCACGACGGTTCCGCGGTCCACTCAAGAGAGGTGGAACTGATCAGGACGCAATGTCGCCAGGCCGGAATGGAGATCGCTGATGCGGGCAGCGGGGGAGACGCGGTAGGACACGGACAGTTTGACGTCGCCCTGACGACGAGCTCGCGGGCGACCCGAGTGTGGTCCTTGGCCGATCACTACGCGACCAATGGTAAATTCAACTACCAACACTACAGCAACCCCGAGGTCGACGCTGCGCTTGATGTCGCCGAGACGGAATATGCCGAGCCCACTCAGCTGGATGCCCTGATGAAGGCCGATCGGCTCCTCGCCGATGATCTGGTGTCGCTCCCACTATTCCAGGTTCCCATCATGTGGGCCTACACCAACAACATCGGCAGCGTCTACCGCCAGGCGTCAGACGGGGTCACCTGGAACGCCAACGAATGGACCGTCCGGTAGGCGCTCAGTTGCCAGGTGATCAGCTGCGCAGTACTACGGCGACGATTCCCGCGAGGTGCTCCAGGCGGGCGACCTCGGCGGCACGGAACATCGGTCCGCCTGGACGACCGATCAGCAGCGCCCGCTCGGCCCCGCCCAGCGGGGTCGCGGCCAGTTCGGTGCCCAGTTCCCGCCAGGGCCGCGGTACCCACGGGTCTTCCGGGTCCAGGATCGTCGCGCGGCGCAGCGGCCACCATGGCAGCTCCCCGGCGACCGTCTCCGGCGCGGCGAAGGAGGCGGTGACCCGGTGCGATCGTCCGCTTGAGACGCTGAGCACCATGGCCCAACCTGCCCGGACGATCTTGGGAACACCGTCGGTGAAGATCTGCATGCCGTGCGCGGGGTCGGCGGCGACCTGCTCCACCAGCTCCAGCTCGCGGTGGGTGTCCAGGACTCCGGCCCACGGGCGGACGGCGTCGACCTCGACGCCCTCGACCGACTCCGCTGCCGTGATCAACACATCGGGTAGCCGGCCGGAGGGAAGCTCCACGACCAGATCATCGATGGCGATACCGGATCTGCGCTCGACGACATCGAGGCTGAGGATGTCAACGCCGACCTCGCCTAACGCGGTCGCCACCGCTCCCAGCGCCCCGGGCCGGTCCGGAAGCTGGACCCGGATCAGAAAGGACATCCGCCGCCGCGCCTGTTCATTCGGGCCTGCTCATCCGGCGTTCCCTCCATTAGTCCTCTCAGGTCCCCTCAGGTCGCGGAACTCCGGCAGCACGTGCGATCGCCGGTCGCCGATTGTGACAGAGTGACCCGGCCGCGAGCCGGAAGTCTGCTCCCCGAGCCCGCGGCCGGGTCACTCGCCCCCTGAATGCCCGAGACTAGACTTGCCGGGTCAGTCAGCGCCCCCGGACCACTTTCAGGAGCTCCTGTGCCCACCATCTCCCGTGACGAGGTCGCGCACCTCGCTCGGCTCGCCCGGCTGGCCGTCACCGAGGAGGAATTGGATCTGTTCGCCAGCCAGCTCGAGGTGATCCTGACGTCGGTTGCCCGGGTCGGTGAGGTGGCGGCCGCGGACGTTCCGCCCACCTCGCACGCCGTCGGGCTGACCGATGTGTTCCGTGCGGACGTGCCGCGCCCTGGATTGACCCAGCAGCAGGCGCTCTCGGGCGCCTACGCCACGGAGGACGGCCGGTTCCGGGTGCCCCGCATCCTGGACGAATCATGATCGGGTTGACTCGGTGTTCCGCCGCGGAACTCGCCGGCCGGATCCACGCCCAGGAAATCACCGCGGTTGAGGTGACCAGAGCGCACCTGGACCGGATCGCCGCTGTGGACCCCGCCCTGCACGCGTTCCTGCACGTCGACGGTGAGGTCGCGCTCGCCGCCGCAGCCGCGGTGGACGACGGGCTGCGGCGCGGGGACCCGCCGGCCTCGCCGCTGGCGGGCGTGCCGCTGGCGTGCAAGGACGTGTTCACCACCGTCGACATGCCGACCACCTGCGGATCGCGGATCTTGGCGGGCTGGCACCCGCCGTATGACGCCACAGTCACCCGCAGGTTGCGCGAAGCGGGAGTGGTGATCGTGGGCAAGACCAACATGGACGAGTTCGCCATGGGTTCCTCCACGGAGAACTCCGCCTACGGGCCCACCCGCAACCCCTGGGATCTCGACCGCGTCCCGGGCGGATCAGGTGGTGGATCGGCGGCCGCGGTGGCCGCCTTCGAGGTGCCCCTGGCGATCGGCACTGACACCGGCGGCTCGATCCGCCAGCCCAGCGCGGTCACTGGCACCGTCGGGGTCAAGCCCACCTACGGCGGCGTCTCGCGGTATGGACTGGTGGCGTTCTCCTCTAGCCTCGATCAGGGCGGTCCGGTGGCCCGGACGGTGCTCGATGCCGCGCTGTTGCACGAGGTGATCGGCGGGTACGACCCGCTGGACTCCACTTCGATCGACGCGGCGGTGCCGCCGGTTGTGCGGGCGGCCCGCGCGGGTGCTGCCGGTGACCTGACCGGGGTCCGGGTCGGGGTGGTCAGCCAGTTCACTGGAGACGGCTACCAGCCTGGGGTACTGCGGGCGTTCGAAGTGGCCGTGAGCCGGCTGCGTGAGCTGGGCGCCCAGGTCGTCGAGGTCTCCTGCCCCTCCTTCGACCATGCGCTGCCCGCCTATTACCTGATCGCGCCCAGCGAGTGCTCCTCGAAACTGGCCCGCTTCGACGGCATGCGCTACGGGCTGCGCGTCGGCGATGACGGCAGCCGCAGCGCCGAGGAGGTCATGTCGCTGACCCGGGAGGCCGGTTTCGGCCCCGAGGTCAAGCGCCGCATCATGCTCGGCACCTACGCCCTGTCCGCCGGGTACTACGACGCCTACTACGGCCAGGCGCAGAAGGTCCGCACGCTGATCATCCGGGACTTCG
>JBOHFC010000388.1:0-28741 GCA_050701375.1 Pseudonocardiaceae bacterium | reverse complement strand
CCGCCGACTCACCGACCCCATTGCCTGGTCCTACTGGCGACGACGCCATCAACACCATGCCCGCGCCTGTCACTACCGCCGCCAAGAAGCTCAGCTCACGTGATAACGATCTACGGCTGGAGCACTAGGCACAATCGGTTACGGAGCACGATCGCCGTCCCCCGACATCAACGGAGCCGGCGCGGAACGTTGCGGATCCGTCGCCGAGTCCTACCCACTATATACCCGAACCTAGGAGGTGCCGCCCCGCTGCCGGATACCTTTCGGGACTGTCACCGTGAGCACTACCTGCGGTGGCGAGGGGCACGCCGCGTATCCTCGGGTTGCAACCTTCACCGAGATTGCACGCCCCGGCGCGACGGCTCCGGGGTCCGGTGAAAGGCTCCCGGTGAGGTGGTAGAGCGGTGGACACTGACGACGACGCGCGGACGATCGGTCGGCGAGTGCGGCAGATCCGCAATGTGCGGCGAAAGTCGCTCGCGGTCGTCGCGGGGCTCGCTGGTATCAGCACCGGTCACCTATCTCGTATCGAGCGTGGGGAACGTGCACTGGACCGTCGCTCGCTGATCGTGGCGCTGGCCGATGCGCTGGAGGTCGCACCCTCAGAGTTGACCTCGCTACCCGTGCCGGCGCCGAGCGACGGAGGTACTGACGCCGCAGTGAGTGCCGTTCGCCGCATATTGGTTGCGGCGCGCCGCAACCGGCTCCATGGGGAGCCCGTCGCGCTCGACGTGCTGCAACGCAGAGTCCAGCAGATCCGCGAGACCCGGCACCGCTGCGGGTTCGGTGCTGTCGGGGAGCAACTGCCGGACCTGATCCGAGACATTCACTGCACCATCGCCGCCGGCCGCGATGTCAAGGCGCTGGTGGAGCTGGCAGTGATCGTGCACGTGCACGTGACCCTGATGTGGCTGCGGGATGCCGGTGCGTCGGTCGATCTTCGCTGGCAGGCTGCGGAGCTGGCGCAAGATTTGGCCGAGCGTCTCGGTGATGAGACCTCGTTGGCGGTCGCGGCGTTCGGGTCGGCGAATGCGCTGCTGGCTTCGGGCGCGTTCGAGTTGGCCGACGCCGAACTGGACGCGCTGACGATGCCGCCTACCACCATGGACACTGCGGGCATGATCGGCATGGTGACCATGACGCGGTCGCTGATCGCGGCGGCCGACCAGCGGCCGGGTGACGTTGCAGCGCCGATGCAGGCCGCGAAGGAACTCGCCGGCCAGTTCGGGGAGCCGGACGACGACCACGACCGTCTTGGATTCGGGTTCGGGCCGACCAACGTCGGCCTGTGGGAGATGGCGCTGGCGCTGGAGGCCGGCGAGCCCGATCGAGCGGTGAGCGTGGCACAGTCCATCCAGCCCGAGCGGCACCCGTTCAAGACCCGCCAGTCGCAGTACTGGATGGACTACGGCCGCGCGTTGGCCCGGCTACCTCGCCGCAGCGATGACGCGGTGATGGCGTTGCGTAAGGCCGAACAGCTATTCCCCGTCCGCGTGCATCGGAGTCCGTTCGCCCGGGATGTCATCGGGGAGTTGGTCGCACGAGCCCGCCGGGACGCGGTGGGACGTGAGCTGCGGGGCATGGCCTACCGGGTGGGCCTGCCGGTCTAACCCATCTGGGGGGGTGTTGCGGTACGGCAAACCCCGTTGTCGGTTTGCGGTCACTCTCGTCAATCGTGACCAACGGCACTAACCACGTACCCTCGACTGGCTCTGCCGCAGCGTCTCCCCTCTCGCCTGGGGAGGTGTTGGCCAAGCTGGTTTTGTACAACGCGGATAAGGGCGCCAACGCGGCAAACGACACGTTCGTGAAAGAGCTTCTGAGACGAAGGCGAGCGATGCAGGCGCTAGCCAACCCCAGCGAATGACGACCCGTCAACGCGACGCCGGCCCGCTGGAAAGCACCCAGAGGTTCCTGGTAGGTCTGCCACGGCACGGTGACCCGGTCGGTGCGGTGTGGTCCCGGCTCGCTGAGCTGGAAGTGGGCAACGACTCGACCATCGTGGACGCGCTCCGTGCGGTATCGCTCCCGCACCAACCGCCTCGTTTCGGGCGGTGCCCCGCGTGCCCGAAACGTCGCCGTCGCCGGTGGCCGTGCACGGTTTGGTGTCGGGTGCACGTGGCGCTGTTCATCGCCTGCCTCCAAGGTGGGGTGCAGCGGTGAACGCCGACCAGTCCGGCGCCGGCCCGCGAGGTAAGCGTGACCCGAACCGCCGGGTCGTCATGTGCCACTGTTCGGTGCACGGCGGCCCGCGCGGTTTCACGAATCTGGTCCTCACCAAACGTGACGGTGAAATAGAGATGAATCCGCACGCCACGGGTGCGTGCGTCATTGGCCTCGATGAAAAGGCCGCAGGCGAAGTCTTCGATGCCATCGGGGAGTGGTTGGGGTGACGGGCCCGGCGTTGCCTCCGTAGAGCCCGGTCCGGCCGCCGGTTGAGCGTTGACCCCCGACCCGGCTCCCGGCGGCCGGGCCGTTCCAAAGGTTATTTGTTTCGTCGCGAAACAGCACACGGCAAGACACCGGGAGGGTTCGCGGAAGACGACGAATCCTCAATCGGGCTTCGATGATCTCTACTCGGTCACCTACGCGTTGATCGATGACGCTAAGACCCGGCATAGGGTTGTGAAGCTGTATAAGGGCTCCCACGGGTCACCGGACCCGCACCCAGTGGTGGCCGACTACAGCGAGTTTTTCGCCGCGCACGGCCGGGGCGTGTTGGGTTACGCGTGCGCGCGCGGTGATCTGCCACAGATCACGGTCGGAACCGGACCGCTACCGGGTGACGGATTTGGACGCGTTCGACCGGTCGGCTTGTCCACGGGTGCCTACCCGTGCGGTGTTCGAGTTGCTGGCGCGCGCCGACCGCCGGGATGGGGAAACCGAGGACGATTACCTCACGTACCTATCGACCCGGCGGTGCGCCACCATGATGAGTTGCACCACTCGGGCGGCCGGGTCCTGGCACCGGTCGGCTACTACCAGAGCTTGCGTCTCATCCCGACCATCTTCGGCGGCGCCCTGGATGTTGTCACGGACCTGGACGGGGACACGGTCAGTGAGTGGCTCGCCACTTCTTCTTGTCGAGAAGATCGACCTGCCGCCGGCCGCGTCGTGTACGTGCCGCTGGTCAACAACGCTGACGGCCGGGTCCTCACCCGCGAGCGGGCCTACTCGATCACGCGTACGGTGCTGGACCACAACCAGCGTCACCCGGGCGCGCGGGTGTGGGTGGTCGCTGACGACGTCTACGCCGGCTCCTACCTGGGTCGTGTGACCGGGCAGCCGATCGGTGCACTACCCGGCATGGGCGAGTGCACCATCACAGTCGTCACCCCGTCTAAGACGGTGGTATTGCCGACCGCTCGGGTGGCGTTCGCTACCACCACCAACGCGGGGATGCGCGCCGCCCTGGCCCACTACCGCACCGTGTTCAGCTTCGGGCGCGTCCCGCAGACCGGGGAGCTATCCGGGGTCGCCGCGTTGTGCTTGACCTCGCAAAGCTGGATCGACGGCTGGAACACCGAATACCGGCACCGACTGGCACTGCTCACCGCCGGTCTGGATCGCATCAACACCGAAGTCGGCAGCAAGGCGTACCAGATCGACCCACCACAAGGGGGGTGGTATTTCGCGCTGCGGATCGCCCGGGACCTGTTCCCCGCCAGCGTGACCAGCGGAGTGCACGCGGGCGTAGTGCTCATGAACTACGGACAGGGTCGCCGGGATGCCGGGATGCCGGGGTGGCGATGCTGCCCGGTGAACTGTTTGGCTATGGCCTGCACGGCGGTCCGGGACGGTGGTTGACGCTGCGAGGATCCCTTGCCGTGAGCCCGGATGATCTCCTGGCTTGTGTCCAGCGGCTCCAGGAGATCACACTGCTACTACGGGGACCAGCTGGTGCCAGCGTGGTCGCACACGCGCTGAGCAGGGCTCGAACGGTAGTCCCGAATCTGGACCGGGTGATGACCCAACGACGCTACTAGCCGCGCCGCGCCGGGGTCGGCGAGTGGCGGCCCAGACTGTCAGACGGCTTCGCTAAGGTCCCTCAGCAGCCCCTAACACGCACCGTTAGATTCCGTGACCGAGCGCGAGGACACCACCATGACCGCCACCCTCGAACCCCTGACCACCGACCGCGCCGACCGGCGCCGGATGCCGCGCCGCCGGCACGGCTACACCACCTCGGTCACCATCACTGGCGCCGATTTCTACCTCACCGCCAACCCCAACGATGACGGCACGCTAGGTGAGATCTTCATCAAGTTTGGTAAGCAAGGCTCCACGCTCGGTGGATTGTTCGACGCCGTAGGCATCAGCGTGTCCATCGGCCTGCAATCCGGTGTACCCCTCGAAACGTTCGTGTCGAAGTACATCAATATGCGTTTCGAGCCGTTCGGGATGACGGATGACCGCGACCTCACCACCGTCACGTCAGTGCTTGACTACGTGTTCCGGCGCCTCGCACTCGACTTCCTCGACGACGCCACCCGCGCCCGGTTGCACATTTACAGCCTCGATGACGAAAACCGCCAACTCACCGAAAACTCACTCAACGAAACCGGCGCACTCCACTAAGTGCAGTAATCGGCGGTCACGGACAATAGCCACCAGG
Source organism: Pseudonocardiaceae bacterium (assembly GCA_050701375.1). GTDB lineage: Bacteria > Actinomycetota > Actinomycetes > Mycobacteriales > Pseudonocardiaceae. Next base: position 24,126 of record JBOHFC010000388.1, on the reverse strand, counting down.
TCCACGACCCATACCCATTCATTCCGGATGAATGGATGCCGCATACCATTATCACGTTAAGTTACCAACGCGAATGGGGAATGGCGAATCGGGAATAGTGGAATAGCGCCGACCCTTATTACGCACAGTGATCACCAAAAACAATTTTCACTCCTTTGGAGAGAGATTTCCCGGAGCGAGGAGGCCTGCACCTGGATGTCTGGATCGGCGACGAGTTTCGCGGTGACGCGGCAGCACAGGTCGATCTCCTGTAGCAGCGCGATCAGCTTCGCGGCGTCCTGGCGAGTGATGTTCGCGCCGGAGCTGCGGACCGCGCTGCTGCGGTAGGTGGTCGTGGTGGTGGTCATGATCCGATCAGTCCTCCTCCTGGGTGTTGTGGTCGGGTGCACCACCGGCGGGATATGCGCAGCCGGGGCACAAGCCGTCCGGCGGCACGAGCCGCGCGGCGGGGTAGTTGCAGCGGGGACAGATTTGTCGATCTTGGGGCGACTCGGTGGCGCAGTCCTGCGAGGTGCTGCGCGATACCTGCGCACTACGTGACGCAGGTAAATCGCGCGCAGCTCCCGCACTGTCGGACCCGAGTTCGCTGCGCGCACTGCGCGCGACCTGCGCGGCGCAGCGCTGAGCTGCGGATACAGCGTCCGGCGCGTCGGTGTCCGCGCAGCCGTAGTCAATCTCTGTTTGATCATCTCCCGGAGCACCTGCGCGGACGCCTTCCGCGCAGTTTTTTCTGGTCTTGATCGCCGTCTCTAGGTCGCTGTCTGTGAACCTGATCTGGTTGGCTCGCAGAGCCTTCGCCGCAGCGGGTCGACCAGTCGTGAACGGCACCCGCAAGCGATCCAGTTCGGCCAGCAGCGTGGCCACCTCCGGGCGATCCGTGGCCCGGTCCAGCCGCACGAACCGCAACGGTGCCGCGCGCTGGACCAGTTCTACCGTCTCTGGGTGGTGGTTCGTTCGCTGGAAGTCCAGCCGCAGCGTGATCCTGGTGTCATCTCGGATGCTCACCAGCCACGCCGTGTCGAGGTCATCACCTTTAGCCGAGCTGCCCCGCTGGCCCTAGCGTGACGTCCTTACCCGCGTGATCGAGCCGCAGCACCGTCACACCCCTGGCCTTGACCGGCGCCAGCGCATGCCGATAAAGCCCGCGGAAGGTATCCGCGTCGTTCTCTTTGCCGGTGACGACCCGGCTAGTGGTGTCCAGTACCAACAGATCCGGGTCGTGGCGCTCGACCAGCGCCAACAGATGCGCGGCGCCGGTGGGTGAGTCCAACCCCGGCAACGCCGGAAACGAGAAGTAGATCAGGTTAATGAGGTCATCCGGCCCGAAACCGGCGTCTTGCAAGCGCTGGCGAATGTCGTCTCTGGCATTCTCGATATCGATGTAGAGCACCCGCACTGGACGATCGTGCGGGTTCGGCCTGCCCAGCAGAGCACGCCCGGTGGCCAGCTCAGCCACCATGACCAGGGTAATCAGCGACTTCTTGTGTTTTTTCGGTGCGTAGATCGCATGCAACCGGCCGCGCTCCAAGATGTCAGGTACCAGCCAGTCCGGTCCTGCGCTGGTCGTGGCCCACAGCTCATGCCAGTCGATCGACTGATACAGGTCCGCCAGCGACTCGGTCGCCGCTGTAGACACGGCCGGTCGCGCTGGGGGCCGTGGCACGTCGGCATAGGGATCGTCCTGCGGCTCCGGCGGTAGTGGCGGCCCGGCGTCGCCGTTCAGCTCCGCCAGCGCTCGCTGGACGTCCGGGGCGCGCTGCTGCGCCAGGGGTGGGTAAGCGGGTCGGCCGTCCGGTCCGGGCGGTGCCGGTATCCCATCCGGCCCGATCGACCACCCGGGCGGCCATCCGGTCACGGTCACGCCGCATCACCGTGACCGCAGCGGCCGGTGCGGCGGCGTGCGCGACCGGCGGCCAGCACGTGCGCGGGCACGACTGCGGGCAGGTCCAGCCGGTGTAGGTGCAGCCAGGTCGCGCGCCATGTGTCGATCTCGTCATCGGTGATCGGCTCGTCTGCGGAGTCCAGCGGGTCACGGCGGCCATCGGGCAGCGGCGGGCACCGGCAGGCGGCGGCACGGCGACGACGCAACTGCGTCGGAATGTCGGAGTGTCGGGTGTCTGGGATATCGTGGGCCGGTCGACCTGTCGTGGCGACTGACTCATCCGACCCCCGCACACCCTCCGTGCGGGGGTCGTTCATGCCGCGGGGGTCGCCTCCCGGGCTGCTGCCTTGCAGGCGCCACGGGCCTTCGCCGACGCCAGCGCCAGGCGCTGCATATGGGCCTTGCGGGCGGAGTCGGCACGCCGTGCCCGCTCAGCGGGCAGCAGTGTGCGGTCGGGGTCGACTTCGCGCTCGAAGCGGGCCATCAGCCCGGCCTGACCCCGCGGACCGGTGGGCGCGGGGTCCTCTCTGGACCATCGGGTGTTGGCCGCGATCCGTGCGCGGATCGAGCGTTGACTGGGTGTGAGTGTCACGTTCTGGTACCTCTCGCGGACGGCAGAGCACAGCTCTGCTGCTAGTCCACGGGGTCCTCGGGGTCGCACCCGGCGCCGCAGTCGAACGATGTCACGTTGTGATCGACACCGTAGCATGCCGGTTATGTCGCGTTCCACCGACCGTAGGAGCGTGCGTTGCCGGTGGTAGCGGGGGACTCGCCACGACGATCAGCCGGGGCAGCACCCGGCAAGCGGTCGACCGGGCTAGAAGTCGCCCAGGCTCAGCCGGTGGGCTTCCTCAGCGGCGCGTTCGGACGCGGTGGCCCTGGTGTATCTGTCGATCATGTCCCGGCGGGTCCACCCGGCCACGGCCATGAGTCCGCCTTCGGAGCCTTCGGCGGAGAGCCAGCGTTGCGCGGCGGTGTGCCGGGTGACGTGCGGGTGGAAGTCGGGAATGCCGGCGAGCTGCGCCCGGTAGCCCAGCGCGGAGTACAGACCGTAATAACCCAGGCCCTTACCTCGGTCGCCCAACCACAGCGCGGGGGTGTCGGCGAGCCGGTGGGTGCGGCGCAACCGTAGGTAGCGGTCGATGGCACGGCCGGTCTGCGCACCGAAAGACACCGGGCGGCCCTTGCCTCCCTTGCCGCGCTGCACGATGGCCAGACCACGGGTCAAGTCCACATCGGTGATGTTCATCCCGACCACCTCACCAGCGCGGATCATGCACTCCAGCATGAACCTCGCGATGGCCTCGTCGCGGCGGTCCCGGAACTCCTTACCGGCGCACGCCTTGATCAACGTGCGGCACTGGTCGTCGGTCAGCCGGGGCACCACCTTGATGTCGAGCTTCGGTGGTTTGAGCCCTAGTAGCTCATCGCGGACGGTTTCGCCTTCTTCGGCGCACCATGCCGAGAAGCGGCGCACCGCCAGTTGCCGGGATCGCGCGGTCGCGGCCTCGGCACCGGTGTCCAGCAGGGCGGCTATGAAGCCGTTCACGGCGGCCCGGTCCAGCACCGCCGGCACGTCGTGGTTTGCGCACCAGGTCAAGAAAAGGCGCACCCCGACGGTGTAGGACTGCACCGTCTGCGGGCTCTTGCGTTCGGCGCGTAGGTGCACCGTCGACGACTCCAGTAGCGCCGTCAGGTCTGGTGTCGCGGGGGAGGTCAGCATGCCTGATATCTTGACTAGCTGCGGCATGCTCGTTTCTAGTGACACCCCGCAGATGGAGTAAACTCCCTGCTCACAGCGTCTGCGGGGCGGTTCTGTTCAGTCCAGGTAGTCGCGCAGGACCTGGGTACGGGAGGGGTGACGCAGCTTGGCCATTGTCTTGGATTCGATCTGCCTGATGCGTTCCCGGGTGACCCCGTGGATGTGCCCGATCTCATCGAGGGTGCGCGGGCGACCGTCGGTGAACCCGAATCGCAGCCGGACGATGCTGGCTTCCCGCTCGGACAGGGTGGCCAGCACGGACTGCAGGTCATCCTGCAGCAACGTGAATGAGACTGCGTCGATCGGAACCACGGCCTCGGAGTCCTCGATGAAGTCGCCGAGCTGGGAGTCGCCCTCCTCGCCGATGGTCTGGTCCAGCGAGATGGGTTCCCGGGCGTACTGCTGGAGCTCCAGCACCTTCTCCGGGGTGATGTCCATCTCCCTGGCCAGCTCATCCGGGGTAGGCTCGCGGCCCAGATTCTGTCGCAGATCACGTCGGATACCGCCCAGCTTGTTGATCACCTCGGTCAGGTGTACCGGGATCCGGATGGTGCGGGCCTGATCGGCCATCGATCGGGTGATGGCTTGGCGGATCCACCAGGTGGCGTAGGTGGAGAACTTGAATCCCTTGGTGTAGTCGAACTTCTCCACCGCACGGATCAAACCTACGTTTCCCTCCTGGATCACATCCAGGAATGGCATGCCACGCCCGGTGTAACGCTTGGCCACCGAGACGACCAGGCGAAGGTTGGCCTCCAGCAGGTGATTCTTGGCGCGCTCACCATCACGAACGATCCAGGCCAGATCCCGGCGCAGCTGAGGTAACAGCCCGTCAGCCGGGTCCTGAGCCTGGCGGATCCGCTCGGCGGCATAGAACCCGGCCTCGATGCGCTTGGCGAGGTCTAACTCCTTCTCGGCGTTGAGCAGGGCGACCCTGCCGATCTTCTTCAGATACGCGCGTACCGAGTCGGCGGAGGCGGTTGCTTCGGCGTCCTTGCGAGCCTGGCGCAGCGCCTCGGATTCCTCCTCGTCCCAGACGAAGTCCTCCGAGGCCGGATCAGCGTCCCTGGCGGAATCAGCCGCTTTCAGGGTGAAGTCAGTCGAGCCGTGCCAATCGAGGTGGCCCGTGTTGGCGGTGCGAGCCGACGGCATGTCGGCGTTCCCGTCCCGGCATGAACGAGAGCCGTGTCATGGTGAGACCGAGAACGACGCCGGCTACGATGCCGCGCGCACGAAAAGTAGGCGGTCACTACGACGGTACCGGCAATCGGTTCAGGAGTCACATGCAGGCCATTTCCGGCCGATTTGGACCGGCTGAGCCGTGTTCCGGGTCGACGTCGGTGCGGCCGGCCCCCAGACCCAGCCGCCGCTGCGCGGCGCGCGCGCCGTCGCCAAGCACGGCCTGGACAAGCTCCGCGGGATGAACATCGCGCCATGACTCCCCGGGGCGGCGCGTCTCCGGCACTGAGACCCGCCGAGCGCGGTGTCTCGAAGCATGTCTGATCTGCACAAAGCCAGCTTTTTCACCCGAACGTACGATACGCTGGCGATCGTGTCGATGCCCGCCGAGGAGGGCAACGCTCCGGCCGCCGATGACTACGCTGCCGCGCGCCGCCAGGACAGCGGTGAGATCGGTCCATTCGACCTCGTCGTGCCGGCGCTTCCACGGTCGCTGAGGGACATCCGGGTTGCGATGCGCGGCTGGCTGTCGGAGGTCGGTGCCACCCCGCGTGCGGTCGCTGACCTGCTCGTCGCTGTCGGTGAAGCTTGCACCAATGCCGTGGAGCACGCCTACGGACCTGCCGGCGGCACTGTGGCGGTACATATGGAGCTCCAGTTGCCGGACGTGCTCGCCACTGTCCAGGATGCGGGCCGTTGGCGCCCGCCCAGTGGTGAGAACCGAGGACCTGACAACCGAGGACGCGGGACCCAGTTCATGCGGAACTGCAGCGACGATCTGCATATCGATCACGGCCCTACCGGAACCAACGCGGCCATCCGTCGCCGCCTCGCCGAGTAGGCACCTCGATGACATGCCTACCGTCGAGCGCCGCGCCCTGTCAGGGTGAGTTCTTCAGGGCGTCCGGCACGCTGTCGGCGAAGGTGAAGTAGTCCCGCAGCCCAGCGGCCTCCAGCGCCAGGTTGGCGATCTGGGAGTTGTACACCAAACACAGGGCGCGGTCCTCTCGGGCAGCGAGTTCGTTGGCCTCCAACAGCACCATCACCCCGGCAGATGCCAGGAACTGCACACCGTGAAGGTCCACCACTACCACCTGTGCAACGGCCAGCTGCGCGGTCAGAAAAGCGGCCAGTTCCGGCGCGGTCAACGCGTCGATCTCGCCCACTACGGTGACCACACGAGTGTCGGGATCATGCCCGACCCCCCGCAGATCCAGGATGTCAGCGGGGAAATTGCTGCTCACACTCCGACGATAGGGCAGGTCACAGAGAGACGCGACACGGCCGGCTCCGAGTTGCTGATCAGCGTCAACCAGTCGGTGTGTGGCACCTCGCATCGGAGGGGTCGGCGGTGTCCCCGGACTTCCTCTGCGGCTGGCGTGACGTTGGGTGCGGAGTTCACAAAACCGACAAATACCAGCGACGCATCCTGGTCGACATCGCAGTCTCCGATCGCAAGGACAAGTCCACCTCGCTCATTTACGAAGAACCGTCAAACTACAGATGTAGGACACCTCTCAGTCTACATCGCTTAATGCAGTATCACTGCTTGGTCTGCGGTACGTGGAAGCTGATCTGTCGAGGTGACGATAATTTCTTGACGCTCGGGCATTCTACTAGTCAGGGTGAACCGGGTCATTCCCCGCAAGGACGGTCTTGGCGCCCGCGCAAGAAATGGAGATAGCTCCCATGGCCGAATATAAAGTCAAGCGCAACCGCGACAACAAAGACGATGGCAAGCCCGGATGGATGCGCCGGGAAGTCCGCGACCACGACCGCCGGTACGACTGCGACGGGCATATCTTCGTCGACGGCAGGTGGGGTGGGCTCGTCTGTAAGAAGTGCGGTCGATAACCAGCAGGAGCAGCGAGGTCGTTATCGTCATCGGTTATCGGGGCGAGGAGATCTGGGCCCGCTGTGGGTGAGCATTTCGCCGGAATGGCGATCTCGTACGTTTTCTCTGACCGGTTTCGCACCACGAACAACGCCGACTCGCTATGGCTAGCGCGTGCACAGCTGAATGAAGACCTATTCCTCGTAGAGGGCGACGTGGTCTTCGACGTCGAGATCCTGAGCCGGATGCGAGCGGTTGACGCGGCGGCCGTGGCCGCGATCTCGCCGTGGAAATCCGGAATGAGCGGAACTGTCGCGCAGATCGACGCCACCCAGCGGGTCAATCGGCTGCTGCTGGCAGCGGATCAGGAGGACGCCCCGGGGATGAGTCGAATGTTCAAGACCGTTAACATCCATCTGCTGCGCGCGCCGTATCTACAGGGTCGACGCAGAGGGAGTGAGGCCGAGGGGGTGTTGGCCAGCTTGTGCGATGTTGTCCCCGACTCCGATTGCGGCTTTGTGATACGGCGTATTACGATGGCTGGGTGGAGGTTGATCTGTACGACGGCGTAACCGTTGACCGGCTCCCGATCGACGCGGCGGATGTTCCTGACCCAGCTCACCTGCGGCGCTCGGATCGCTACCGCGGTGCGGTGGACATTGAGCCCGAGCATGCCATCGAGGCCGTGTTCGATCCGCGTCGGTTGGTGGCTCGGGATCCGAAGTCGCGCACCGGTGAGGCAATCCGGGTGATCGGTTACTCGGCGGGGGATGGACCGGGTTCTGGTCGCGGTGCTGGTGCCCGATGGCCATCCACCGAGCGGGTTGTGGCATGTCGTTACGGTATGGCCGGCGGATAGCGGCATGCGTCGCGTCTATGGCGGGAAGGAGAGCGCGGATGGCTGATGAGGAGATCCTGGAGAGGATCGCGGCGGCCGCGGAGGATGCCGAGGCGACGCCGGATGAGAAGCTGGACTGGACGCCGCGCCGGGAGCCGGCGAAAGCTCCTACGGCGGTCTATAGCGTTCGCATTCCGGTGGATCGGATCGAGGAACTACGTCAGCTCGCGGCTGAGCGTGATGTCCAGCCCACCGCGCTGATCCGGACCTGGGTGCTCGCCCAGCTCGATGCTGCACGCAGCCCTGGGGACTACGCGCAGCGCTGGGAGCGTGACGTGCGTACCACCGCAGAGCAGCTCCGAAAATTGCTCGATGAGCGTCCGGGCGCTCCATGGGCGGAGGTGTCCTGAACCCATTGACCCGCTTAAGCCGTTGACCCACTGGAGCTGACAGCAAGGAGTCAGCAGACCATGGCGGGCGCGGGCGACGGGAATCGAACCCGCATGGCCAACTTGGAAGGCTGCGCTTGCTGGGCCGTCAGAGGCCTCGATCGGTGGTCAGGCCGGGTTACGAGTCCTTCAAGACCGCTCTTGGCCGCGATGTAGCCGGCGAGGCCCACCCGACAGCGCCGTGTCTCGTGGTTCGAGGTTGGCGAGGTGGTAGACGGCGAGCAGTCGCATCACCAGGTAGAGGCGTAGCCAGGTCATGGGGTCGGTGATGCCGAGATAGCGAGCGATTGGGGTGGACGATCTTGTCGAGTAGCGGCGCAGGACTTGTCGACGGGCCGGGCTGGGTGTGTGCCGGCAATCGATTGCCAGCGACGACCCGGTGTGTCGGATGTGGCCAGCCACACGGTATGGACTCTGGTCTCAGTCAGGGTTTCCCGCAGAGTAGGTGGCCAGCGGTACACGGCCGGCCTGGCTGGTCAGGCTCACCATCCGGCCGCGGCGGCCGGAACAATCCCAGGCTGGCCCGACCGGTCCGTTGAGCCCGGCGTTGTTCACCAATGACGTGTGCCCACAACGGTTTCGAGCGGCGAGGGCCTCCGCCAGCTCGGCCCCGGAGAGTCGATCACCAGGCGGTGGGGTATCCAGCCCGACTAGAGTCCACGCAGGGCATCAGGTGGGAGGTCCGCAGTGTTGAGCATTGCGTTGGCCGTGCTAGCCGCCGTGGCCAACGCTGTCGCTTCAGTGCTGCAGCGCAAGGCCGACCGTAACGAGCCGGAAGGCGGAGCGTTCCGGTTTGCGGATGCTGTGGCACCTGGCCCACAAGCCGGTGTGGTTCGCCGGCATTGGCGCGATCATTGTCGGGTTTGTGCTGCAGGCCGGAGCGCTGGCGACCGGTCCGATCACGCTGGTGCAACCGATCCTGGTGTTGGAGCTGGGGTTCACCTTGCTGTTGGCTGCGGCGGTGTTCCACAGCCGCTTACCTGCCCGGGAGTGGAGTGCGGTCGGGGGGATGACCGCGGGGTTGGCCCTGCTGCTGTACTCGCTGAGCCCCTCGGGAGGTCACCGGCGCGCGGCGTCTCCGACGCTGTGGGCTATCGCGATTACGGTTACCCTCGCGCTCGCCGGGTTGTTCGTTGCGCTGGGCTACCGCCGGCACCACGCGCGGCGCGCCGCTTACTTCGGGGTGGCGACCGGGGTGGGCTTCGGTCTCATCGCCAGCCTGGTCGCCGGGATCACCACGGCCTACGCCGGCGGTGGACTCGGCGGGGTGTTCACCGCGTGGCAGACCTACCTGGTGATCGTGCTGGGCCCGTCGTTCTTCTTCCTATTGCAGAAGACCATGCAGGCCGGGCGCTTGGTCGCCGCGCAGCCGCCGCTGACTCTGGCCAACCCGATCGTCGCGTTCGGGATCGGCATCACGGTCTTCGGGGAGCATGTCCGGAAGGGGGGCTGGGCCGCCGGTGCTGCGATCGGTGCTGTGTTGATCGCGGGGTGCACCGTGCGGCTGGCGCGGTCCCCATTGCTCGCGGATCAGGGCGGTGATCCTGCGCACGGGCGTCCGGATCGATGACAGCAAGCCAGTGGATGATCGAGGCCACCCTGATCATCTTGGCGACGTGGTCGATGTAGCGGATGAACAGGGACAACACAGGAATGAGTAGCCGGGTGAGTGAGGGGGAAACCGCTCCTGTCGGTACTGAACACCGTCGCCGTCGCCGCGCCGAGCACGGACGACCGACTTGGTCCGAGGCGACCCGGCCGGGGCAGGAGACCATGACAGGACACAGCACACCGGTAGCGGTCACCTGGGTGCGGCGATGGTTCCGGAACCACGTCGAGGATCGGCTGCGCTCGGCGGTGGGTGGTGCCGCCCGGCTTCGAGTGATCGCGCTGCTGGCCGGGGTGCTAGGACTCAGCGCTGCCGACGCGGCCACCGTTGGCGCCGTCGCCGTCGAACTGGAGCGCTCGCTGCGCATCGGCAACACCGACATCGGGCTGCTGGTGGCCGCGTCCATCGGAGTCGGAGCCTTGGCCACGCTGCCGATCGGGGTGCTGGTCGACCGGATCAACCGCACCCGGCTGCTCTGGATCAGCGTGCTGCTCTGGTCCGCGGCGATGATCGTCAGCGGCGCTGCGACCTCGTATGCGATGCTGCTGATCACCCGGCTGGCGCTGGGCGCGGTCGTGGCCACCGCCTGGCCCGCGGTGGCTTCGCTGACCGGTGACCTGTTCCCCGCCGCCGAGCGCGGCCGGATCTATGGCTACATCCTGTCCGGAGAGCTCATCGGCGCCGCGTTCGGCTTCCTGGTCAGCGGCGACGTGGCCGCGGCGCTGTCCTGGCGGGCGTCGTTCTAGGTGCTCGCCGTTCCCGGTTTCGCGCTGGCGATAGCGATCCAGCAGCTGTTGCCTGAACCGGCCCGCGGTGGCCAGAGCCAGCTACCACCTGGCGCCCAACAGATCCGCCCAGCCGCCCAGGTTCTCGCCGGACAACCAGCCGGCGATCACCCCGGAGAATTGACCGCAAACCAGGCCGGAACGGTGCGACAACTGGTGGAAGCCGACGAGGTCGCACCGCATTCTGGGCGCGTCATTTCCCGCCGACCCCGCAGACTGGCCGTTGTCACGCGCGGTGCGTTACGTCCTGTCCATTCCTACTAACCGTATGTTGATCATCGCCTCGGCGCTGGGTTACCTTTTTTTCTCCGGGCTGCGCACCTTCGCGGTGATCTTCATGCGTGGCCGATTCGGGCTAGGCCAGTCGGTGGCCAGCACGCTGCTGGTCGTCCTGGGCGCCGGCGCCATCCTCGGCGTCCTGCTCAGCGGCCGGATCGCTGATCGCCTCATCGAGCGCCGCTTCCTCAGCGCGCGACCGGTCGTCGCCGGCATCGCCTTCCTGATCACGGCTGTCCTGTTGCTGCCCGGCCTGCTCACCGGCTCCCTGATTGTCGCCGCAGTTCTGTTCTTCCTCGCCGCCGCCGGGCTCGGCGGCGCCAACCCGGCACTGGACGCCGCTCGGCTCGACGTCATGCACTCCCGGCTGTGGGGCCGAGCCGAAGGTGTGCGCACCGTACTGCGCTCGGGGTTGGCGGCGATCGCCCCGCTGCTGTTCGGCTACCTGTCCACCCGCCTCGGCAGCCACCACAGCAGCTTCGGGCAACCCAACACCACCGCCAACGCCACTGTCACAGACGGCGCAGGGCTCGATCACACCTTCCTGATCATGCTGGGGCCGCTCGCCGCGGCGGGACTGATCCTGCTCCTGATCGCCAGACGGACCTACCCCCGCGACGTCGCCACCGCGCTCGCCTCGGAAACCGAAGGACAAACGCCAACCCGAGGGGCGGACCTGACCTGACCCCACAGTTGCCCGGGATCCTCGCCACCCTGGCCCCGCTGCTGGACCGTTACGGCTACCTCGCCGTCGGCGGCCTGGTCCTCGCCGAGGACTTCGGGGTGCCCGTCCCCGGCGAAACCATCCTGCTGGCCGCCGCGGTCTACGCCGGCGCGGGACGGCTCAACATCGTCGCGGTCGGGATCATCGCCTTCCTCGGCGCTGTCATCGGAGACAACATCGGCTACGCCATCGGCCATTTCGGCGGCCGTCGTCTGGTGCTGCGTTTCGGGCGCTACATCTTCATCACCGAAAAGCGGCTGACCAAGGCCGAAGGCTTCGTCCACCGCCACGGTGGCAAGGTCGTCACCGTCGCCCGGTTCATCGAAGTGCTGCGCCAAGCCAACGGCATCGGCGCCGGCCTGGCCACCATGCCCTGGCGCCGCTTCCTCGCCTTCAACGCCCTCGGCGCCGCACTGTGGGTCGGGCTGTGGACCACCGTGGGCTATTTCGCCGGCAACCACATCGACGCCCTCTACGCGCAAGGCCGCCGCTACGAGCTCTACCTCGGCATTGCCATCGCCGCGCTCATCCTCGTTCTGATCGTCCACCACATCCTGCGGCGGTGGCAGCGTGCGCGGTAGCTGGTTCGACCCACGGTGTGGATCCGAATGAGGAGCCGTCGGCTGGCTGGGGCATCGGGAACGCCGTGACGATCAGGATAGTGTGCGCACGGCGGCCGATGATGCAGCGTCGTCTCGTTGCTTGCGTTCCGCGCGCTGCTGACGGCTAATCACCGGCGAGGTGTCCAGCATGATGATGCCGAGCACGAGCAACGCGATGCCCGCGGCGGCGCCGGTCAGGCCGAATACGGTGGTGCGCACGTGCTCGCCGAACAGCCCGATGCCCAATCCGATTGACACCATGGGCAGCACCGCATCCATGACGGGCATGCTCGCGGCCAGCGGTCCCGCCTGGTAGGCGTTTTGCACCAGGAACAACCCGGTGAAGCTGGCGACGATCAGCGCGTAGGGCTGCCACGTCACGAAGGTGTGCCCGACGTCGGCCCGTAGTGCGGCGATCGTGGCGGCGAACAGGGCTGACTGGAAAGCCATCACCGTGGCCCCACTCAGCGCGAACAGACTGGCCCGCGCTGGTCCCGAGATCGCTTTCCCGACGAGCACCCCGGCCGCGGCGATCGCCACCACCGCGACCAGTGGCCAGATCCAGGCCGAGAACGGCTGGATCGGGTGTCCCCGGTGCGGGTCCGCGGCGACGATACCGACGACCAGGCCCGCGGTCACGGTGAGCAGCCCGGCCCATTCGCGCGCCCCGAGCCGGGTGCGATGGCGCCGCGCGGAGATGGGTACCGCAAAGAGCAGTTCTGAGACCACCAGCGGCTGTACGAGCGACAGCGGGCCGGTGGCCAGCGCGACCGCTTGAAAGGCGTAGGACCCCACCGCGGCTCCGATCCCAGCCAGCCACTCGGGGTTGCGGACCAGGTCCAGGATCATCGTCAGCGAGAACTGCTTGTCCGAGGATTCCTCGCTGGCCGCGCCCTGCTGCAGCAGCCCGGTAGCGGCCAGGCACATGCCGGCCACCAACGCGGCCGCCGCGGAGACCAACGTGGTGAGCATCGGTGACACTGCGGCTATGCCGCCGTCCCGGGACTCCACGCCACTCCGCCAGCCGTAGCCAGCGCGTGCGCGCGGGCCCGTAGCCGCTGCGCATGCTCGTCGACTACCCGTTCCCGCTCCAGCAAAGCACGCGCGGACGCCGCAGCTTCGCGGCGCTGCTCCGCTGGCATCGCACGCAGTCGTTGCTCTTCGGCGTCGCGGTGCCGGCGGATGTCGTCCTGCAGCTCGCATAACCGCTGGATGCCGCCCTCGATCCGGCGCAGCTCCCGGCGCAGCAGCGGGGTATCGGCTCGGCCGCCGGCGACCCGCTGGGCAGCCCGGTCGGCCAGTTGCAGTTCCCGGACCAGCCGTTGCTCGACGCGCAGCGCGAGCCCTATATCCTGCTGCCGGATGAGCCGATCAAGCGCCCCGGTGACCAACGGTGATGTGGTGAGCAGGTAGATCCCGCCGATCATCACGAGCAGGCTCACCGCGGTGGCGGCGATGGCGACTGTGCCCAGCCGCAGCGTCCCGTCGAGGACGAAGACCCCGACCGCGACGCCGACGATCAGCTCTGTGGTCACCACCGCGGGATACGACGCGGGCAGCGGTGCCGCCTCGAAGGCGCTCTGCACCAGCAGCATGCCCAGCAGGGCCACCGTCACCACCGCATAGCCATGCCAGGTCATCAGCAGCGTGACAGCGCCCCGGTGGGTCAGCACGTGCATCGCGCTCTGGGTCAGGGACGCCTGCAACCCGAACAGACTGCCGGCCGCCGCGCCGAGCAGGACTGCCTTGCGGGCCGGCGCGGATCCCTTCGCGATCACCGTCAGTACCAGGGCCAGCGGGAGAATGCAGCCACCGCCGAGGATCCAGTGCAGATCGGGCACCGCCACCGGTCCTCTGCGCGGTCGGGCGGCGACGATGAACGCCACCAGCCCGACGGTGATCGCCAAGGAGCCGACCAGGTCCCGGGCCGGAACCCGATGCCGTCCCCATGCGGCGGCCAGAATCAGTGCGAACAGCAGCCGCACCACGAACACGGCCTCGACGAGCGCCAGACTGGCGGATCCGACCGCCACCGCGAACAGCGCGTTACCCCCTGTAGAGGAGGCGACCCCGGCCAGCCACCGGGGTCGGCGCACCAACCACACCAGCAGCCGTGGTGACAGGTTGCGCTCGGGCGGTGCGGCCGCCGCGGACCGTTGCTGGATCACCTCGCCGACCGCGACGAACAGGGCGGCGACCAGGATCAGGGGGTAGACCAACAACTGCCCATCCCCATGCCCACCTCCAGACTCGCCGCCGCAGTCACTAGCTTCCCACGGTCCTGCCGGTCAAACGTCACACCGGCGGGCTCACCTTTGACGCGAGTCGGGTTTTCCGCCCGCGGTGCAGAGTTTTTCTGCCTGCGGTCCTGGGCATCCGCTGGTGCCATCCGCGGGGCCAGGCCGGCGAGCGGGGCGCGACGCGGAGGGTTATACGTGATGCTCAGTGGCGACACCGGACGGGTGTTGATCGTGACCGCGGCAATGGGACGTGGGCATGTGGCAGTGGCTCGGGAGGTGGCTCGGCGGTTGGCTGCGCGCGGTCATCACGTCGACGTCGCGGACCTGACCGAGCTCATGCCCGCCCCGACCGGGCGCTGGCTGCGGGGTATATACCCGTGGCTGGTCAACCGGGCTCCCTGGCTGTACGACCTGGTCTACCGGCAGTTCTTCCTGGCCAGCCAGCAGGCGGGGGAGCGGGTGGGGATCCCGGTACGGTTGGCGCTGCCCGGACTGCGCCGCCACATCACCCGGTTGCAGCCTGACGTCGTGGTCTCGACCTACCATCTGGCCGCGCTGGCGGTGGCCAGGTTACGTGCCCGGGACCAGCTCGGCTGCCCGGCAGTGACCTTCGTCACGACGTTCTCGGCGCACTCACTGTGGCTGCACCCGGCCACCGACGTCTACCTGTGCATCTCCTCCGACGCCGCGCGTGAGGTGCGCCGCCTGGGCGGCGGTCCGGTGCAGGTGTGCGGACCGGTCGTGCGGTCGGAGTTCGGCGAGGCGTCGGCGCGACTGCGCACCGCGGTGCGCCGCGAGCTCGGGGTCGCCGCCTCGCGGCGGGTCGCCCTGGTGGTCAGCGGGTCGCTGGGCCTGGGGACAGTGCGGGCCGCGGTGACCGCCATCGCGTCCTTACCCGGTTGGGTGCCGGTGGTGGTCTGCGGCCGAAACGAAGCGCTGCGCACAAAACTCGCGGATGTGCCGGGCACGGTGGCGCTGGGTTGGGTGGACGGCATGTCCGGCTTGATGGCAGCGGCTGACGTGCTCGTGGAGAATGCCGGCGGCCTGACCTCCAAGGAGGCCCTTCGGGTCGGGCTGCCGGTGGTGACCTTCCGACCCATCGCCGGTCACGGCCAGCACGACGCCGGCGCGCTGGCCCGACTCGGGCTCACTGATCTCGTCGATGACAAGGACAGCTTGCGCGCCGCGCTGACCAGGCTCACCGACGACGCCGCACTGCGTTCGCAACGCGTCGCGCGCGGTCGGGAACTCTTCGTCGGCGATGCCGCCACACTGGTGGCAAACCTGCTCCAGGGCCAGCCGCCCAGCCCACCGGGACGCAGCCTGCTGCCCGTTTAGCGGGCCGCTGTCGCGGGCAACCGAAGTTGTCCGCTGCCTCGTCGTTGGGAGGTGTTATGGGTAAGCACGCTCGCATTGGATTGCTGCTGGGAGCTTTGTCGTGCCTGGTAGCCGTCATGATCGACTGGGTTATTCAAGAACTGTAGGACCCGCCCGGGGAGACCCACCAGGTTGGATTCAATTCCAGGGTGGGCCTCCCCGGGGCATAGTCAGCCTGCGGTGGGTGGGCTGACTGTGGCGCGCCAGTTGACGGTGGGGCGCATGGCGGTTAGGTCCACTCGGTGGCGGTGGCGCTGCACTGTGGCGAACAGCGAGGTGATCAGGTTGTCGGACAGCCGGTGGGGTGGCGGGGCTCTCGCAGGCCAGCCGGATGCAGTCCACCGTGTCCTGGATGTCGATCAGGCCGCGGGTCTGCCCGCCCGAGCCGTAGACGGTCAGCGGGTGGCCGAGGACGGCTTGGACGACGAACCGGTTGAGCACCGTGCCGAAGATCGCGTCGTAGTCCAGCCGGGTCGCCAGCCTCGGGTCGGCGGCGGTGGCCGGGATCTGCTGGCCGTACACCACGCCCTGGTTCAGATCGGTGGCGCGCAGTCCCTACGCCCGGCAGGCGAACTCGCGTCGGTGATGTCACCACAGAAGGTCTCGATTCGCCGGCCGGAAAGCTCCGCCCAGGCCCGCACCCTGACCCGCAATGGCTCCACCGGCACCAGACTGTCCACCCCCAGCTCGTGGTCGTAGCCGCGGCGGGCGAAGTTGTCGGCCACGGCCACGGTGTGCCCGCAATCAGACAAATGCACCGCGGTGGGCCACCCCAGGTAACCGTCCCCGCCCAACACCAGCACCCGCATAGTGGACCCCTCGCCAGCCAGACCTTTTTCACGAGCTACCCGCAGTCGCGGGCCCCGAAACCGGCCCCCGCGGTGGCGCCGCATGGACGTAGAGTTGTCGACGATCGCGCGGTGCCACATCGTGATGCCTCGGCGGGGGCAGCTCGGAGTGGACCGGCCGGGAATGATCGGCGTACTGGCGCTCGGCGTTATAGATCTGATGGAACTTCCACAACATGCGGGCGAAGTTCGTCTGGCCGTGCGCGAGGTGCCGGCCCAGGATGCGCGCGGTCTTGGCCAGGGCGGTACCCCGAGATGCTTGCGATTGATCACTTCCTGGGTCTTGACCAGCTCGCGGTAGAACGCCTGCAGCGGCAGCCTGGTCGGCAGCACCGCATGTTGGATGTCGAACAACCGGTAGTCCAGGGTGGTGAGCGCGCGCGCCTCGGTGTGCCAGATCTCGGTTCCCGGGTAGGGCGTCATCACCGATAGGTGCACGATCTCGGGGACCGCCAGGGCCCACTCGCGGACCTGCCGGAAACGCTCGACGTCCCACTGCGGGTCGACGATGAGGTTGATCGCGACGGCCAGCCCGAGTTTGCGGGCGACCTCCAGTGCCCGGAAGTTGTCGTCGGGGCTGACCCGCTTGCGGAACAGGTCCAGTCCCTCAGCGTCCAGGGCCTCCATGCCCAGGAACATGTACTTCAGCCCGAGCCGGCGCCAGCGCTGGAAGACTTCCTCGTTGCGCAACAGGACGTCGGCCCTGGTTTCGAGGTAATACTGCTTGCGGATTTTGCGGCGTTCCAGTTCCGCGGCGATCGCGTCGCCGTGCTCGGGCCGGATGAACGCGACGTCATCGACGATGAACACGCCCGGTTCTTGCACTGCGGCGAGGTCGTCGGCGGCCGCCTCCGGCGAGGCCCGCCGGTAGCTGCGACCGTAGAAGGTCCACGCGGAGCAGAACGAGCAGTCCCACGGGCAGCCGCGGGTGAACTCCACCGACGCGGCCGGGTCGAGCACCCCGATGAAATACCGCTTGCGCCGGCGCAGCAGATCACGGGCGGGCAGCGGCATGTCGATGCTGGGCAGCATTCCGGGCGCACCGGGTCCGGTACCGGTCAACGTCACCGCACCCGGCACCTCGTGCGCCGCCCGGTCCGGCAGCGCCGCCAGCAGCAACGGCGCCGCGACCTCGCCCTCGCCGCGCAGGACCGCGTCGATCGCACCGTCGGCCTGTTCCAGGACGTGCCTGGCGATGAACGACACCGAGTGCCCGCCGACGAACACATACGGGCTGGGTCGAAGCCGCTTCACCCGGTGCGCGAGATCGATCACCTCAGGAACGTTCGCGAGGTAGTTCAGGCCGAACGCGACGGCGTCCGGCCGAAACCGGGCCAGCTCGCGGTCGAGTTCGGCGACGGTGTGGGTCTGCAGGTCGATGATCCCGACGCGGTGGCCCGCCTCCCGAGCAGCCGCCGCCACCCGCTCCAGCCCCAACGGCTCCAGGCGCAGAAACAACTCCGAATACATCAGTGCGCTCGGGTGCACGAACAGGACGCGCATCTCGTTCATCCGCCCGGCTGAAGGGCCGAACCGTTCCCCACCAACGCTGGTGTCGGGGTGGCTGCCCGGGCTCGCCCCGGATACCACGCCAGCCTCCGCCGCACCCGCATAATGGGCCCTCCAGACTCGACAAGCGCACCCTCGACACGTGCACTGGGAAACCGTCAAGGCACGCGCTGCGGCTTACCCGCGGGGCAAGACTTCCAAACAGACCCGGGAGCCGGCGGGATCGAGGGGTGGTATCGCTCGTGCGCGGGTGGATGTGCTGGTGTAGGGGTATTCAACGTGGTGTTGATGACTGGTACTGGGTCTGGCCGTGGCCTCGCCGGGCTGGCTGGGGTCGGGTGCGTGACGTTGCTGGCTGGTGCGGCGTGGCATGTGGGCCCGGCGGCGACTTGGTTGCCGCCGGTGCGCCGGTGGTTGCCGGGGTTGGCGGGGTGCGGTCCTGGTGATCATGTCGCGGTGACTTTCGATGACGGGCCAGGCGTGGATTCAACACCCGCGGTGTTGGCGATGTTGGCGGCGCTCGATGTGCGGGCCACCTTTTTCGTGCTCGGGGCGGCCCTGGCCCGGCACCGCGAGCTGGGCCGCGCGGTGTGTGCGGCGGGCCACGAGCTGGCGGTGCACGGTTGGAACCACCGGTGGTTGCTGGGTAGGCCGTTTCCGGCGATCCGAGATGACCTGGCGCGGACCCGCGAGCTGGTCACCGAGGTGGCCGGAGTGGCCCCGGTGTGGTTTCGGCCGGCTTACGGGGTGTTGACCGGCGATGCCGTGCTGGCGGCCCGAGGGCTGGGGATGCATCCGGTGCTCTGGACGGTGTGGGGACGGGATTGGACGGCCGCGGCGAGCGCGAGGTCGGTGCTCGAGGTGGTGTCGCCGGGCCTGCGCGGGGGCGCCACGCTGCTGTTGCATGACGCCGACCACGCGACGGCTCCGGGGGCCTGGAACGCGACGGTGGCGGCACTACCCCAGATCGTGGGCCTGGCTGCTGCGCGGGGTCTGGTGCTGGGTCCGCTGCGTGACCACGGCCTGAGAGCGCCGCGCGGCGAGGGAGTCGCCCGCACGCGTGCCGGCCGGCGCGGGGGGCGGGTGGGGTTGGGGTGACCATCGGGTTGGGTTTGGCCGCGGCGGTGCTGCTGGGGCTGGGTTTCGTTTTGCAGCAGCGGGTGGCGCGCCAGGCACCGCCGGCTGACTCGTTGAGTTTCAGGCTGTTCGCTGATCTGATCGGCAAGCCGGTGTGGCTGGCCGGAATCGGGGCGATGATCAGTGGGCAGGTCCTCGGGGCGCTGGCGTTGGGCGGCGGGGACGGTCAGGTGAGCCTGGTCGAGCCGCTGCTGACCACCAACCTGCTGTTCGCGCTGGTGCTGGCCAGGTTGCTCTCGGCGCAGCAGTTGGCCGCCCGGGAGTGGGGTGGGGCCGTTCTGCTCATCGCCGGAGTCGCGGCGTTCATCGTCGCGGCGCAGCCGGGCGCTGGGATCGGGTTGACCGATCCCCCGCGCAATTGGGTTTTCGTGGGGGTCATCGCTGTGCTGGTCGCGGTGGTGGTGTCGTTCGCGCGGAGATCCTCGGGGGCGGCGCGGGCGGGGCTGCTCGCGGCCGGGGCGGGGATGTTGTTCGGCGTCCAGGACGGGTTCACTCGGGCCGCCATGCTGGTCCTCGACGGTGGCGCGGTGCGGTTGCTGGAGTCGTGGCTGCCGTATGCGCTGCTCGCGGTGGCGGTGGTCGGTTTGTTGCTGGCGCAGAGCGCGTTCGAGGCGGCGGCGCTGCGGGCGTCGCTGCCGGCGATCACCGCGGCCGAGCCCCTGGTGGGCATTGCTTATGGCATCGGGGTGTTCGGGGAGACGGTGCGGGCCGCACCGGTCTGGTTGGCGCTGGAAGCGGTGGGACTGACCGCGATGATCGCGGGGATGGTGCTGTTGACCCGGTCCCCGACGCTGGCTCCACATCGGCCGCATCAGCCGCGTCGGCACTCGCGGGTGCCACCGTGATCGGCCTGCTGTTGGCGGTGTGCGCCGCGGCGAGTAACGCGATCGGCACCGTGTTCCAACGCAAAGCGGCCCGGCAGGCCCCGGCGCAGGAGACGATGCGGCTGGCGTTGCTTCTGGACCTGCTGCGCCGCCCGGTGTGGCTACTCGGGATCGCCGGGATGATCGGGGGATTCGTGTTCCAGGCCACGGCACTGCATTTCGCCGGGCTCACCGTAGTCCAACCGGTGGTGGTCGGTGAGCTCCCGCTCACCCTGCTCCTCGGTGCGCTGGTCTTCCGCGCCCGGGTCGACCGTGAGGCGGTGTGGGGAACCCTGGCGGTCACCGCGGGCGTGGCCCTGGTCTTGGTGTCCACCGCACCGCAACGCGGGCATCCGCCCACAGCGCTGAGCTGGATCCTCGCCAGTGCACTCAGCGTGGTGATCGGCCTGGTGCTGGTGGTGGCCGGCCTACGCGCCACCGCGAGCCGGCGGGCCGCCTTGTTCGGCGCGGCCGCCGGGCTGGGGTTCGGGGTCACCGCCGCGCTGATGAACGGCGCGATCCACCAGCTCGACCGCGGCATCGGAGTGGTGCTGGTGTCCTGGCAGCTCTACGCCATGGTCACGGTCGGCATCAGCAGCGTGTTCCTGGTGCAGAACGCGCTGCAAGCAGGACCTATCGTGGCTGCCCAGCCGCCCATCACCACCGTCGACCCGCTGTGCAGCATCCTCTACGGGGTGCTGGTGTTCGGCGAGCAACTGCGCGGCGGCTACTGGGTCATCCCTACTCTCGCCGGCGCCCTCGGCATCCTGGCCGGCAGCGTTCTGCTGGCCCGCTCGTCGTTGATCGCCGTGGAAACCTCCGACGAGCTCAACCCCGCCATCCGTGGGTCCCGCGCCCTACGTCGAACCGACCCCACTACGGGCCATACCCGGTAGCCAACCGGTCGGGATCAGCCCGCGGAGCACTCTGCGCCGGGAGCTCCGGCGGCGGTCGCGCCGGCCGGGGAGCTTCCTCGGTGGCGACCCACCGTGCCAGGACTTCAGCGGGATCCGCGACGAACACCGCGGCCGCGCGAGCCAGCTGCGCCTGCCGCCACGCGCCCGCTCGACGCAGGCGATCAACCGCGTCCAGCAGCGCGGGCCCATCCCGGGCCGCGGCCACCAGCCCGGCCTCGGCGAGCGCCCGAACGCCGAGCCGCCCGTGACCGGGCAGCGGACGGTGCGCCACCACGGGCAAGCCCGCGGCGAATGCCTCCGCGCAGGCGCTGCCGCCGGACTGATCGACCAGCACCGCGCTTGCGGCGAACAGGTCAGGAAGATCGTCTCGCCAGCCCAGCGCCAGGCACCCTGGCAGGGCGGCGACCCGGCGGCGCAGGTGCTCGTTGCGGCCGCACAGCACGACCGGGCGCACCGCCTCCAGCGTGGTCAACAGGCTCGCCGTGATTGTCGCCGCACCGACCCCCCACGACCCGGCCGAAATCAACACCGCGTCCTCACCGGCGCGCAACTGCATCGACCGTCGCCCGATAGTGCCCTCAGCAGGTCGCCGGAAACGGTCATCAACGACCGGGCCGGTCGTCCACCCGGGCCGCCCGGTCCGCTCGCGTGCCGCCTCGGCGACCCACGGGTACGGGCATAAGAACAGGTCCGTTGCGGGGTGCAGCCACTGCCGGTGCACGGCCGGTTCGGTGATCACCACCACGCTCGGCGCGGCGAGCTGACCGCGCTGGCGCATCCAACCCACCACCTGCGCAGCCAGATGGAAAGTGCAGACCACCCCAGTGGGCTGAGACCGCTCGATCCGCGGGCGGAGCCGCCGCGCGGCGAGAGCGTCTAGCGGGTAGACACCGGGCTGACCGAAGCGGTGATCACAAAACAACGCCCAGAAAATACCCTCGTACAACCACGGAGCGCCCCGCAGCATCCCGGAGTAACCACAGCGCAACCCCCTCCCCAGCCCCGCGGGCAGGACATCAAGCAGATCGACCACGAGCACCTGCCCACCGCGGGCCCGGATCCCGCCCGCGAGCTGCCCCGCGACCTGATCATGCCCAGCGCCCATCCCGGCGGTCAGCACCAACCACCGACCCGACACACCCGAAACCGGCCTCACCACCACCCGGTACCCAGCCCGGACACCAACAAACCCACGGCCACCCGGCCTCGCCGTGCGTGTTGTCGGAGCTATGGCAGGGTCGCAGACCGGCATCAGCAGCGGCGCGGGTGTACCCAAACCTCAAGCATCGGTGTCGGGACACGCGTAGCCGATGCCGCGCCGACTGCGAGTACGGGGGCCGGCGGAGAGATCGCGGAACACCTTCAGTCCGCGATCGGCCAGCAGCCTGGCCGCCTCTGCCTCCGGCGCCGGTTGCCAGATCGGCATCCCCGTACCGATCCGCTCCCTGATCGTCCCAGGGGCGGGGCCACCGTCGAGCTCGGGAAGCTCCAACGTCCAGGCGCTGCCCACCGAGCGGCACCATACCGCGGCCAACGCCCCCACCACCGCGTCGTCAGACGGTGCTTGCCTCAACCCCGCTCCCATTCCTTCCGCTGGGTGGAGTGGAACTGCGGCGGTGGAGAACACGCCCGTCGAGCAAGCGTCCGGTACAACAACGTCACTCGCTCTCGTCGTCATGCCGCTCGACCCGCACGACCCCATCCACCGCGGCGAGCGTCGCGGCCGCGTTCGCGGCCCCCGACCCCGACAGTTCCAGCGTCACGCCGACCGGTCGTCTCGGCTCCGGATCATCGGCCACGAGCGTCTGAAGGTGCGCGGAGACCGCCGAGCTGTCCGCTGCCAACGAGGTAACCGACCAGCCACGCTCGGTGCAGGCGGCGAGCACGTCACGTAAGACCCCGCGACCGTCCTGGTAGACGACCCTGAAGCCGGTCACCGCCCGATCCGACCCCGGCATCCGCCTGAGCAACATGGTGTAGCCGAGCACAATCACAAAGTGCAGTGCTGTGACCACGACCGCCAGCAGCACCAGCCCCGCGCCCACGGCCATCCCGATCGCGGTGGTTTCCCATACCGCGGCCGCGGTGGTCAACCCGCGGATAGCGCCGTGCCGGGTGATGATCAGCCCGGCGCCCAGGAATCCGCCTCAGTCCGCCCCGCTACGCGTGGTTGCTCTGTGGTCCAGCCCAGGGTCCATGCTCGGCTGGGTGGGATTTCTCCGGCTGCGTCGGCGAAAGCCTGCAGTGCGGGCGCAAGGTCGTTACGCAGCTGGGGTGACATCGCCGCGAGGACGTTCCCGATGGCGGTGCGCCGGTGCTCGATCATGTTCTGGACGAGTTGTCGACCGGACGGGGTGAGCTCCAAGACCACGTTGCGGCGATCGGAGGGATCATCGCTGCGGTGAATGAGGCCGGCTTCGACGAGTTTGTCGCAGGTGCGGGTGGCGTTGGAGGCATGCACGCCCAGTCCCTGGGCGACCGATGCCAGATTTTGCGGGCCCTGGCTGGCGATCACCACCAGGATCCGAAGCTGGGGCAGGGTCACCCGGTCCTCCACGCTGGCCACCGACTGCGCGGAGACCGCGACAAGGACCCGAGCCGCGAGCATCACCGCGTCAATCTGCTCGAGAGAGGGGCCAGCCCCGTCCCCTGCGGGTTGCGTGGTGTTCATCAACACAGTGTCCCTCGCATAGTTGTATGTACGCAAACAGTGTGTCGTGACGGGGGCTGGTTGACTCACACGGCCGTTCGCATTAGGCCTAAAGTGTGTACATTACCGCAACTAATATACATACGCAACGGTATCCGCTAACGTTGTTGCTAGGCCAGTCCAGGGCCGCTGGCCCGTTGACGGGCAGATCGACGAGGGGCACCCGATGACCGTGGGAACTGTTGCTGAGCGCTGTTCGGTCGACCGCGTCACTGGCACCTGGACCGAGGTCGCCTCCGAAACGGTGCGTGATCGGTGGGCTCGGGTGGGTGAGAGTAGCGGCAGTGTGCGGTCGCGCCGTCCACGCAGGCCCCCGATGACCGGCACAACAGCTGTGACCCCGGCGGTGTCCCCGGTCGAGTCCGAACGCGGCGAGTACGCGCATCTGATTCCGCTGCAGCGCCGCTACGCCGAGCTCGCCGCCGAGGACCCCGAGCGGCAGCGCCTGCGCGGGCAGCTGATCAGCGGCTACCTCCCGCTGGCCCACAACATCGCCCGCCGCTTCGCCGGCCGCGGCGAAGCCCTCGACGACCTGGTCCAGGTCGCCACCGTGGGACTGATCTATGCGGTGGACCGGTTCGACCC
>JBOHFC010000387.1:0-6072 GCA_050701375.1 Pseudonocardiaceae bacterium | reverse complement strand
GGTTCTCGCGGAACACTGGGGTTCAACTACACGTCCTACTTCAGCGCTCTTGACGTGTATGAAGCGCTGGGGCACGAGTTCGCGCAAGCGTGGCTCGCTGCGGGCCGGAAGCGCCCGAGTTTCCCGGACCTGCCGTTCCGGCGGAGCGTCATCGACCCGTTCGATCTGTCCGCGCGGCCCGTCCTGCCCGGTATCGCTACGTTGACGATCCGGCGCGACCCTATCGAGGGTCACCGCATGTACCTGCATCACCGAGACACCAAGTCAGTGGCCGCCGGGGGCGGCATGTACCACGTAATACCCGCGGGTGTCTTCCAGCCCGCGGCGCTGGCACCGGCGCATCAAAACAATGACTTCTCTCTCTGGCGTAACGTCCAGCGCGAGTTCTGCGAAGAGTTCCTCGGCAACAGCGAACACGACGGCAACAGCATTGACCCGATCGCCTACGACACCGACGAGCCCTTCGCGTCTTTCGAGCGGGCCCGCCAGGCCGGTGACTTCCGCGTCTTCGCCTGCGCCATGGTGCTCGAACCGCTCACACTCACGGTGGAACTGGTGACGGTCGCGGTCATCGAGGCACCGGTGTTCGATGCGCTGTTCTCCGGGATGGTCGCCCTGAACGAGGAAGGTGCCGCAGTCAGCACCGAGGCCGGCCGCCCCACCGTGGGGATCCCGTTCACCGCCGCGGCCCGCGAGCGGCTGCGCGCCGAGCCGTTAGCACCGAGCGCCCGGGCCTGCATCGAGATGGCCTGGCAGCACAGGCATCAACTTCTTGGCGCGCCTACAACGTCGGCAGCGGCCACCCCAGCACCGTGCATGACGTCATCGCCACCGCCGAGACAGTGACCGGACGGACCCGTCCCACGACGGCACACCGCCGCCGCCCACGAACCGACGACACTACTGGCCGACAGCACCCGCATCCGATCCGAACTGGGCTGGCGACCCGAAAAATCAAGCCTTCACGAGATCATCACCGACGCCTGGACCGCCCTGAACAGCGAATAGTCACCCGCAGAATAGTCGATTACGGAATAGTGCGGAACTGACTACGCTGCGTCTACCGCCACGGTCTGAACTGCTGTTACCTAGTCAACGTGATCAACCCGGCACGCAGCACCGCCTCAGCGCAACGGACACGCCAGCCCTGCACGGCCCCCCGAGCTGGCTGGACCGGCGGGGGCCGTACCCCCAGCGCCGCCGGTCCAGCCCACCACCCTCGACCGACCTACCGGACAACCGCCGCCCACGTCAGGCCAACCCAGACCGCGCATCGTGGAAACACGCTATGAGCGTGGATCCCGTCGGCGAGTCGGTGCACCGTACTGATCACGACGTGCTGGGAAAACTTGCCGCGATTGACCAGCGCCTTCACCAGATACAGACCCAGCTCGACACCATGAGCAAGTTGCCCAGACAACTCGACGAGATAAGCGCCAACCTCGAAACGCTAATCGAATCACTCCGATCAGCGCCTTAGCCAGGAAGGAGCGCCGAGATGGTCGACACCTCTCCCGCTGCGCCGCCTCCTCTTACTCCTGGGGAGGTGCTGGTCAAGCTGTTCGTGGACAACGCGGACCGGGGTTGCAACGCGGAAAACGACGTCTTCGTGGAAGAGCTGCTGAAACGACGGCGGGCCATTCAGGCGTTAGTCAACCCAGCGGCGAATGACGATCCCCCGGCTAGAGGAACGGGTGGTAGGCGATGACCGCCGAGCGCTCGCACCGGTTCGCCCTCACCGGTCACGATCCCGAGGGCTGCAACCGCACGATCATCTTGTGGCAGGAGGCCGATCTGGTGGACGGCGTCGTCGCGCGCCGGGTGGTGGTGACCTTGGATGCCACGATGAATACCGCGACGGTGCTCACGCGTGCCGAAGCCGTCGAGGTGGCGCGGGCGATGCTGGCCGCCGCCACGTGATGACCGCCGATGCGGGGGACCTGCTCGCGTGGATCGTGCTCAGCCGCGTGCACGACGGTGGCGTGACCCGCCAGCACGGCGACTACTTCGACCGCAACGTCCTCACCCCGAATTATCTGGCTGAGCCGTTCGCCCGGCTCACCGACACCGGGCAGATGGCGTTGGCCGACCCCGATCCCACCGGGCGACAACAGGTCACGATTACCGACGCCGGGCGCACCCGATACGCGCAACTCCGCAGCGCGGCGCGAGACCACTAGACCCCGGCCGGGCCGCCGGGTGAGGGGGAGCGACCCCCGTAACGCTCCTCGAGGCTCCCGGCGGTCCGGCCGGTTCCAATTGACAAGACGTCGTACACGCCAGACAACTCGCGTACTTCCGTTCTCATCCGCGCCATGGCCTGTTCGTTGAGATTCCCTGTTCGTCCCGCCACCATTGGATGCGGTTTTCGGCGGGGACTCGGCGTGGTCCCCGGGTCGGTGAGGGTGTGACGCGAAGTTCGCCGATCAGTTGCGGGGTGAGCAGCAGGCGGGCGATGTCGCGTCGGGTGCTCATGGGGGCAGTCGCCCCGGGCCGTCAACCACGCCGTGAACGCCATCGACGACCTGCTGCGCACCCTCTACCAACACCGCGCCACCCTGGTCAGCCAGGCACGCGCCTTCGACGACACCACCGCGGCCCGCACCGACGAACTGCTAGCCCACTACCGGGGCGGTGACACCTCGTGAACGAGCACACCGACGACACCACACCCTGGTACCTATGGGTAGCCATCGGTAGCCCGGACCAACCACCCCGGAGAATCCTGGTCGAGTCCTGCGTGACCTGCGCCGCCCTCGTCCCAGTCTCCCGGTTCGACGTCCACGGACTGTGGCACGCCAGAACACCCCAACCGGGCCAGCAAGACAGCTGGCGACACTAAGCGCATTCTCTCAGCTCAGGGTGCTCGTCCCGGGGTAGCGCGGGAACTGCTGCCCTTCGGCTGCCTATCCGGTTATGGAACGATGGCATGAACCGCCCGTCCGCGGCCACCGGCCCTCTCAGCGGGCTGTGCATGTGCATCGCCCTGTGCGGCCTCGATCGCCGCCGGCGCCAGCACCCCGGCGAGTTCGCGAGCCTGGCAGGCATCCAGGTCGTGGTTCTCGGTCATCGAGATCACCTGGCGAGGGCGACACCACGATCAAATCACAGATCGCAATGGCCCGTTGCTGGCCCAAAGCAATGATGATCTTGTTGGATAAAGCCTCTGAGCTGCGTAAATGATGGTGGGCGATACTGGGATTGAACCAGTGACCTCTTCGGTGTGAACGAAGCGCTCTCCCGCTGAGCTAATCGCCCCCTGCTGACTGCGGTAGCGGCTCACCATACAGGATCAGGCCAGCGGCGAACGCACCCAATCCCACCGCAGGCCGCCCCATCCAGCGACCAAGCCCAACGCGTTCACCAACCACAGGGTGACCAGGACGACGGCCCCGGTCAGGACGATCACTCCCAGCCGGACCACGGCGGGTTGCCGGCGCACCCACCCGGTCCACGCGTCGTAGCGAGCGCGGGTCCAGTGGAGCACCCGCCTGGCCCAGGTGAACTCGTTCCCAAAAGCGCGAGACCGGCGAACAGGATCAGCCACCCGGGTCCTGGATAGGGGATGGCGAGGATGCCAGCCGCGAGAACCACCGTACCCACCACGCCGACCAGGATCCGGTAGGCGAGATCGACGCCGGGTCGGCGGCGCACCCACTGCCGAAACCGGCTGAACCTGTTCTCGTGACCAGCACGGTCGGTGACCTTGCGGGGTTGCTTCTCCTCGACTGTCAGCCTGGTACCTGCCCACTCGCCACGACATCGGTCGGTGTTGTAGGGGCGTGCCGACCCGGTTCGAGAGAGATCGCGTAGCCGGTGAAGCTCCGTGGTCCGCTCGGCGAGGGTGCAGCGTGCGGTCCAGGCGCCTCGTGCGCTACGTCGAAGGCCGTCAGTGCCACAGGCGCTCCCCCACCACTGAGCCCCCACAGAACGTAGGTCTGGTCTTCCTGGTTGCTGGGCAGGCTGGTGGCTACTATCGCGACCTGGTCCCGGTTCGCGAGCACCATTCCGACTGCACGGCCGTCCTTGGCGACCAGTGGCACGCGGATCGACCCCGGGTCCGCAGCGCTCTGTATCGCCTCGGACATACCCGTGACCTGGCGTTGTGCTTGGTTGAGTTCACCGTTGAGCTGCACCACCCGGACCCCGAGCACCACCCCAGCCGCCACCAGGATCACCGCCGCGGCCGCAACCAGCTCCCGGGCGCGCAGCCGCGATGCTTTGGCGAGGTGTCGCGCTGGCCGTGTCGCGGACACAAGTGACGCGACCGGCGCAACCCGACTGGCGCCTGTGACGCTGAGTACCCGCTGCTCCAGCCCGGCGCTGGGAATTGCTTCCGGCACGGAAAGACCCAGTGTGGCGCCAATTTCCTCGGTTTCTGCGGCGATACTGAGACAGGTCGGGCAGTCCGGCATGTGTACGGCGACCAGTGACTCCTCGGCCGGCTCCAGGGCGTGCAGCGCCCAGCCGACCGCCAGGTCGCGATGCGGGCAGCCGGAAACACGGCTCTGCTGGTCGTTCATCGCTTCGCCTCTCTCGCCACACGCGCCTCGGCGACCAGCGCGTCCGGTCCCAGCTGATCGGCCAGCAGGGTCCGAAGCCGCTGCACAGCGGTAAACATGCGGGACTTCACCGTCCCTAGTGGGACACCGGTAAGAACTGCGATCTCACGCTGAGTGTGC
The DNA here is from genome assembly GCA_050701375.1 of Pseudonocardiaceae bacterium. Classification (GTDB taxonomy): domain Bacteria; phylum Actinomycetota; class Actinomycetes; order Mycobacteriales; family Pseudonocardiaceae. Next base: position 1,390 of record JBOHFC010000387.1, on the reverse strand, counting down.
CCACCGAAATACGCGAGCGCGAGCACCTGCCGCTGCTCGGTCGGCAGGCGATGCAGCGCCGCACGCACCTGCCCGGCTGCGACCCGCTCCAATGCCGCCTGATCGGCGCCCGGTACCGGTGTTGGCGACCAGTCCTCGCCCGCTTCCGGTGCAGCGACCATGCGCCGACGAATGGTGCTCTCTCTTCGCACCGCATCCACCGCCTTGTGGTGGATGAGCGTGAGCAGCCAAGTGGCGAAGCCGCCCCGCGCTGGATCGAATCGGGTCGGATCGCGCCACAGAGTCAGGAACACCTCCTGCACCACATCCTCTGCCAGCCCCTCGTCGGCACAGATGCGGCGGGCCAACGAGTAGCACGGCCGGCCAAAGCGCTGATACAGCTGCGCCAGCGCCGCCCCATCAGAATCCCCGAGTCTTTGCACCAACTCGACGTCGGAAGGGCCCTCACCCATACTGGGAGCCGGCGCCACCCGCTCCGAACCATTTCGCCATCGGTCGGGCCGGGGGGCGCTTGATCGAGCCTCATCGGCCACCAGAGAGATCCTCACGTCGTACCTACGCCGGGCAGAACCTACCGGTTCAGGCTAGTTGCCTCACGATATCGGCTCAGAGGGCGGCAGCTAGGCACGACGAGCGACGACCCCGTCGCTCGTCGGAGCTTCCCTGCCCCGTCCGGGTGGTCTGTCGCAGGCATCCGGGCGTAGCTCAGCCATTCCCGCGTCACAGCAACCAAAGTCAATCGTTTCATGGCTGACGGCACAGAAAGGGGCGACAACGATGCGTAACGACCATGTGACCCTCCGTTCATCGGCGGTCTTTGATCTGCTGGCACCACGCACTCCTGCGGTGCCTGTTCAGGTTGCGCTGCGTTACGACACTCGCGATCCATACGCTATCGTCGCGGCTTTTCGCACCGGACGGGCTGGTTGGGTTGAGTGGGTGTTCTCCCGAGACCTACTCGCGGACGGTCTCATCGCCGACGCGGGTGACGGCGACGTGCGCATCCGGCCGGGCTCAGGTGATCCCGAGATCGTCGTTGTGGAACTCAACTCGCCCTCTGGTCACGCCGTGTTCGAGGCCAGCGCCCAGCGACTCGCCGAGTTTCTCGACGCCAGCTACGACATCGTCCTGCCGGGAAACGAGACTCGGTGGATGAACGTCGACGACGCGCTCGACCAGATGATCGCCAACGATCTGCCTTGAGCTCGGGGGCGGCTTGATCCTGACTTCCCGTGTCGGCTAGAGTTCTGGCACGCACCGGGGGGAGCCGGGTCAAGTCCCGTTGGGAGCATGCGGACGTAGCGCAGCTGGTAGCGCATCACCTTGCCAAGGTGAGGGTCGCGGGTTCGAATCCCGTCGTCCGCTCTGTGCGGCCCACCACGCCGGGCCG
>JBOHFC010000386.1:0-5617 GCA_050701375.1 Pseudonocardiaceae bacterium | reverse complement strand
GTGCACCTTCGGATCGCCGAAGATGTCGATGATGGGTTCGAGGGCAAGTTCAGGGTCGGTGTCGGCACGGCAGGTGAACAGGTCGATATGGGCAAGCTGATGTTCGGGCCAAGTGGACACGATGAGGTGCGATTCGGCGAGGACGAGGACGCAGGTAATGCCGTGAGGCTGGAACAGCACCGGTAACTCGCCGAGCACGGTGGCTCCCAGCCGCGTGACTGCATTGCGCATGACGCCGAGGAGTCTCTGGGGCTCGGGGTTGGGTGTGGCGCAGTCGGTGAGGTCGTAAACAGCGCAAATCATGATGCGGGGTCCCGAGCGCTGTTCAGCTGCTTGGCTTGGGCGGGGATCCGAATCTCGGGCAGAAGACCTGCAAGATAGTCGACGGTGTAGGCGCGGTGCAGCCGCCGAGGCTCGACGGCCCAGCGCCGCACTTCGGCCCAGATTGACTCAAGTGCGTCGTCGCCGTGACGATCAAGCAGCGCGTCGAGATTGAGGAGCGCGTCGGGCAGGTCGGCGTATGTAGGGCCGTAGTGCACGTAGAGGGTCTTGGACAGCTTGCCGCCACCGCGATCAAGGACCATCGGAGTGAACACGCTGATCGGCCACTGCCGGACGGGGATGCCAAGGGTCGCCAGCGCAGGCTCGAGAACATGGGCGTGCCAGGCGCCCCCCAGTCGGCTCCGTCGATCGACACCGAGCAGGCCTGGTAAAGATCTCGTTCCGGCGTTCCGCAGCGAGCAGGAAACCCTTCTGGATGGACCGGATCGGGGTGTTGGCGTCGTACCAGCCGCGCGATCCCGCCACGTCGATGGTCTCGCGGTATGCCCCATGAACAGGGCATCGGGAGTCGAGGTGCACCTCTCCGTCTCCGGCCGTGATCCGCAGGCTCGTCGCTGACTTCTCCAACAGACGGCATTCGGGACAGCGGGGCCGAATACGGAGAATGCCGTCGGCGGGAGCAACGATCGGAGCGAACTTATCTTGACGGGAGGCGATGGCGTGCAGGCATTCCCGCACCGGCCTCAGCCCTTGGTAGACAGCGTAGGGCCGGAACTCGTACCGAATGCCACAGCGCCGGGATGCCCAGCTCAGGAGGCGTTCGAAGCCGGAGACGCGTTGCTCACGATCGAGATGACCAGAATCGATGAGGTCGGCGACCGTCCGTGTGTAGATCTGTCCGTCAAGCTCGACATGCTCGGCTGGGGCATTGTCTAGGGCGTCGAAAATGACTGTCGCAGACAAGTTGAGCGCGTCGGCGGCGTGGGCGGTGAGGGCGAAGACTGTCAGCACGGTGACGACGGTGCCGATATGTGGCGTGCCGTTGAGTTGCGCGGCGGTCGTGACCCGCAGCCGCTGCTGTCCTCGAGCAGCCGCGCGGATGAGATCAGCATTGGTTTCGGTGATGTGGGCGATACCGACCGGTGCAAAGACCAGCTCAACCGAGCGCGGTACCGCGGCGGGGTCCATGGCGGTGTTTCCTTCCGACGTAGATCCAGACAGCGGTGAAGTCAGGGTCTGTGGTGATGGGCACTCGGCGGACCAGCAGCAGATCGATCCCTGCGGGCGCGGCGGCAACCTGGTAGAGCTGCTCGGTCAGCTCCACCCGCTGGTAGGAAGTGCTGGCTACCCAGTTCGCCCCAGCCGCCCATCCGCCGGATTCGACGAATTCATGTGCTGCGGTGAAGCAGTCGATGAAGTGCTCGGCATCCGGCACAGCCCGAGTAGCCCGAACTGGGTGACCAACTCGAAACCAGAGGTGGGCAGGCTCGGGCTATTGGGGGGATAGCCGGTGAGGCAGTCCACTGCCACGGTCGCGGTGAGGGACCGGCAGCGCACGCGCACGTGGGTGCCGTTGGCCGCGTGGTGTTGGCGGCGGCGCCTCAGCACTGCACCACATGCTCGGTTGGGGTCAAGGTAGTGGTCGGCGAACCAGATGCCGTGCCGCCGACCGGGGTCGTAGCAGCCTGTGGTATCCATCCTGCCACCGGGATGCGTGCATGCGACTTGGGCAAGCAGCTCGACGCCGGGGCTTAGGGCTCTGTAAATCGCCGCCAGCAGCTCGACCGGTGGGGTTTGGCAGGCCATCTGGTTGAGCGCGTCGTTAGGCATTACCACGAGGTCAACGCCCATCAGGTCGTCGAGCTGTTGCAGGTAACCGATATGGGCGTGGATGCGGTCGCCGGGCAGCCCAACAGCGGCCGCGCGTTCGACCGCAGCGGCGAGCATGGCGGCGTTGCCGTCCATCAGCGTTGTCTCGACTCCGGTCGCGGCGTAGTCGGCCAGGAAGTGACCCGCTCCACACGGGACCTCGGCCACATGCCCAATGGTGCGGAGGAGCCCTGATAGCAGGCGGGGGCTGGACACCATGTCGGTTTCGGCGCGGGCGAATCGGGCCCGCGCTTCATAACCGTCCACCACGGCGGTCGCGACGGTGGGGATCACGCTGGTACTCCGAAGAATGCCGGTGCTGTTGACACACCGGGTGCACGATTGCTCCGTCGCGAGCGATGCACGCCGAGGCGATCACAGGATCTTCAACGCCTCGCAGGACGACCTGGGCCAATCGGAGCAGGTACGGCGCGGCGTTCGCGGTGTACGCCTGACTCGCGGTGCGCGGCACCAGGACGGGCAAGGTGTCGAGCTTGACGTGCAGAACGCCATGGACGACAAGCGGTGGATCACCGGGCGATTGGACGGAACCAGCGGTAGGGAGATAGCCCTCGCCGTAGCCGCAGGTGGCATCCACGATCACCGCGCCAGCCTGCATAGCAGCCAGGTCAGTCTCGCCGATCATGGGTGGGGTGTCGATAGTGGAAACCAGGATCGCGCCGATCACCAGGTCCGCCTGTGCGAGGCAGGAACGCAGCAGCTCCGGTGTGTTGACCCCAACGCGCACACCACCAGGCGCTCGGCGCTCATAGGACGCGGCGGAGACGGCGGACCGCGCCAGCACGGTCACAGTGGCACCCAGGGCACCCGCAGTGTTGGCGGCTGCCGAACCGACGTTGCCGCACCCGATTACGACCACCCGCGCTGGTTCCGCGCCGGGCACACCACCAAGCAGCACCCCCCGGCCTGCTGCCGATTGCAGGGCTTGAGCGCCGAGCAGCACGGCCTGGACACCGGCGATCTGCCCACCGGGCTTGCCGAGGGGAAACCGGCTGCCCTCGGCAAGGAATTCGTAGCTGTAGGCGGTAACTCCGGTGGCGGTCAACGCGATGAGCAGGCGCGGGTCACCTTCGGCGTGGAACAGTGCACCGATTGACTGGCGTGCGGTCAAGAGCGCCAGGTCTTCAGGGTCGGTGCACTTGTAGCGCAACACCAGCGGCGCGGACCACACTTTGCTCGCATCTGCGAAACGGACGCCTTCGCGCCGCAGCACCGCATCCGGGCAGCCGATGCCGGTAGCGATACCTGGCTCCGCAGTAACGGCGAAGCCGGCTTCGCTGAGCGCCCGCGCAACCGTGGGAGTCAGGAGCGTCCGTCGGTCTCCCGGTGTGGACTCGCGAGGAAAACCGATCACCGCGTCGTTCGTACTGGTCTTCACGCTCGCCTCCATGCCTATTGCGTCTGACAGGGCAAGCGTCACTCAGCGTGTCGAATGAATCCAGATCACCGGCTATCCACCAGATTGTTCATCAATTTTCGTTCTATTGCTCACCTACGATGACGAACACCGATGGCCCGCTCGTCGCCTGCTACCCCCGCCCGAACGGTCGCTACAGTCATCGTCGCTTCGGTGGTACCCACAAGAAGGCAGAGAGGAAGCGTGCTGGTGCAGGAAGACCTCTTCGGCAGCCTCGACCTCAGCCCAGCGCCGGAACCAGTGCTGATGTCGCTCGACCCCGAGTATTACGAGCTGATGTGGTGTGGCCTCAAACGGCACGAATTCCGCCGTCGTTACCTAACCGGCCGTCCGACCACCTGGTACGTATACCTCACCGCACCGGTCTCGTGCCTGAGCGCCATCATCGACCTCGACGAGGCGATCGTCGACACCCCGCGTCGCATCGCCGACATCGCCGATCAGGCCCGAGCCGGCAACGGTGCGTCGGTCTATGGTTACCTCCAGGGTCTGGAGCGTGGGTTTGCGTTACCCATCAGACGGGTGCGGGAGTACCAAGGCTTCTCCGCCGTCGAACTGACCGGAATGCTCGGTTCATTCCACCCACCTCAGGGCTACATTCTGGTGGCGAAGCGCCCGGCCTGGGTCGCGGTCTGCGAGAAGCTCACCAGCACCGACACCGTGCGAGAGATGATCGTGCAGCACCCGGCGGCAGTCGACTAAACACCACCAGGCGGAGGGACGATGGCGCGAGCAGGCAAGGCGATAACCAGCAACAAGGTCGTCACCCCGCTGCGGCAAGCTGCCTGGCGATCCCCGCGACGTTGGAGACCGTATGCGCCGACCTGGACCAGCACGCCCCCGACGGCTCAGCCGGAGTGACCCCGAGCATGCTTTCAGGGTGGGAGCTAGGTCGCCACATCACCAGCATCCGCTACCGGAGACTCCTCGCCGACTATACGGCCAACCACCCGAGGCCCTCTTCGCGCACCAAGACGCCCCGCTCGCTAGTACCGAAGAAACCCCCCGGCTCCTGGTCGGCCACCGTGACCTGCGCGAGGCCATGACCGCGGTCGTCGAGGGTGCCCGGCGATACCTCGCCATCTCCGGATCTCGCTCTCGCGACACGACCTACTTGGCGGCCATCGAAGCTGTGCTCGCCGCGCACTCTGAACTCGTGCACTACCGGGTTCTGTTCGGTCCGCCGCGCCACGCCGTGCTCACCGATCACCTTCTGCGGCTTCTGGATCTGCGCGACCCTGCTGATCGCAGCCTCGGCAAAACTCTGCACATCGGCGTGGTCGTGGAAGATCCGGGTACACCAGAGCGGTTTTTCTGCGCCTCGGAGGCGAGTGCCGTTGTGCCGATCCCATCCCTGACCTCAGCGGAGGCATTCGACTCCGGTGTTCTGCTCGGCGCGAAGGCGGCTGAACGGCTCATCGACCACGCCCGGCAGTGCTACGCCGCCGCGTGCCGTGTGGAAACCATCCAGGCCATCCGGGCCCTGCCCGCGCCTCGGACGCCCCTCAGCGATCCAGGTCAAGGAAGGCACCCATGACCATGCATTCCCCCGGCCTCGATCTCGGCCGCGTGCTGGCCGCTGCCAAGGAGGATCACGACTCAGTTATCGGGCTGACCCGTGAGCTAGTCCTCATCCCGACCCGGGCCGGTATCGATCCCTACGACCCGATCATCGAGCTGCTCTCAAACTGGATGCATCAACACGGTCTGGCCGCCAGAGCGCTCCGAGAAAACACCGGAGCCACCGTCGGCCTCACCACGGAGATCCGCGGCCGACACCCAGGCCCGCGGTGGGTGCTCGACGCCTGTCTGGACAGCGCGCCCTTCGGCGACGAAACCACCTGGAGCCACCCACCGACCTCCGGCGTCATCAATGACGGATGGATGTGCGGACGCGGCACCTCCGACTCCAAGGTCGCCGTCGCGATCTTCTGTCACCTCGCCACCCGGCTGGCGGTCAACCCGGAGCAACTACATGGCAGCGTGGTGCTGCTGTTCGACCTCGACGAGCACACCGGCCGCTTCGGC
>JBOHFC010000385.1:0-5729 GCA_050701375.1 Pseudonocardiaceae bacterium | reverse complement strand
CCTTTGGTCGGTTTCACGACGACCTCCGGGTCCACCAAGCCGGTCGGGCGGATGACCTGCTCGACGAACTCGCCACCGGCCTGGGTCATCTCGTAGGGCCCCGGCGTGGCCGACAGGTACACCGTCTGACCGATCCGGTCCTGGAACTCCTCCCAGCTCAGCGGCCGGTTATCCATCGCGGAGGGCAGCCGGAAGCCGTGATCTACCAGGGTGCGCTTGCGGGAGGTGTCACCTTCGTACATGCCGCCGATTTGCGGCACGGTGACGTGCGATTCGTCGATGACCAGCAGGAAGTCCTCCGGGAAGTAGTCCAGCAGGGTGGCCGGTGCCGAGCCGGCCCCGCGCCCGTCGATATGCCTCGAGTAGTTCTCGATCCCGGAGCAGAACCCGACCTGACGCATCATCTCCACGTCGTACTGGGTCCGCATCCGCAGCCGCTGGGCTTCCAGCAGCTTGTTCTGCTGCTCCAGCAGCGCCAGCCGCTCCGCCAGCTCCGCCTCGATCCCGGTGATGGCGCGCTCGATCCGCTCCGGCCCGGCGACGTAGTGCGTGGCCGGGAAGATCCGAAGCGCGGGCACTTCCCGCACCACCTCCCCGGTGAGCGGGTGCAGGTAGTAGAGCGACTCAACCTCGTCACCGAAGAAGTCGATGCGGACGGCCAGTTCCTCGTAAGCGGGGATGACCTCGACGGTGTCACCGCGCACCCGGAACGTCCCGCGGGCGAAGGCGAGGTCGTTGCGGGTGTACTGGATGTCGACCAGGGCCCGAAGCAGCGCGTCACGACCGGTTTCGGCGCCGCAGGCGACATGGATCGACTGGTTCAGGTATTCCTGCGGTGTGCCCAGACCGTAGATGCACGACACCGACGCGACGACGATGACATCACGCCGGGTCAGCAACGACATCGTGGCAGAGTGGCGCAACCGCTCCACGTCGTCGTTGATCGACGAGTCCTTCTCGATGTAGGTGTCGGTCTGTGGGACGTACGCTTCGGGCTGGTAGTAGTCGTAGTAGGAGACGAAGTACTCCACCGCGTTGTTCGGGAAGTAGTCCCGCAGCTCGTGGGCTAGTTGCGCGGCAAGGGTCTTGTTCGGCGCCATAACCAGCGTGGGCCGCTGTACCCGTTCGATGAGCCACGCGGCGGTGGCCGACTTACCGGTTCCGGTGGCGCCCAGCAGCACGACGTCGCGCTCACCGCCGGTGATCCGGCGCTCCAGCTCGTCGATTGCAGTTGGCTGGTCGCCGGCCGGGGAGTAGTCGCTGACCACCTTGAACCGCCCCTGTGACCGCAGGCTGTCCGCGGCTGGGCGGAACTCGGAGCGGGGGAGCAAGTCGCGCGGGACAGCGACGGCGTCAGTCATGGCATCGAGAGTAGGCCGGACCCCTGACAGTCTGTCCTCGCGTAGGGTCGATCCCCATGACGGCCCAGCACGGACCGACTGCCCAGACCGCCCCGCACATTCACCCTCCCAAAGTTGAACTGTTCGACTTGGAGGCGATGACCAACACCGACCCCAAGGGGTTCGTCCGCGCCGTCCGCGAATACCGGGTCGAGCCGTTCGGTCTCTACCTTGCCCGAGACGTCGTGGACCATCGGTCGATCCAAGCCTTGGAGTCCTGGCTGCTGCCTGGGTTGGGGCTGCGGGTCACCGACTGGTTCTATCGTCCCGGGCACGAACGGGATGGGCTCTACGTCGATGTGGTGCGCATCGACGTAGAGCCCGGGTGTTGGCGCACCGAGGACCACTACCTGGACCTCGTAGTCCACGCCGGCCGCGGCGTCGATGTGTTGGACACCGATGAGTTGCTGGCTGCCGTCGTCGCCGGGCTGCTCGACAGGTCTGTCGCGGAGGCAGCGCTGGCCACTACGTATCGGGCGCTGGATGGCCTGGCTCGGCACGGTTACCGGTTGGACAGCTGGCTGTCCACGCTGGGAGCTTCGCCGACCTGGAGCCGGCACTGACGGCCGCACTGACGCCGGCCTCAGGCCGGCAGCCAGCCGGTCCGCGCGGCCCACCGTTGTGCGCGGTCCAGTGCGTTGGCCACGAATGGGGATTTTGCGGTGGCGTAGGCGTCGATGCTGTCCCACTGCCGCGCAGCCAGCCGGTGCTTGAGCTCTGCATACTCCCGAACGCCATCGGGATGGGCTCGCAGCCAGTCGCGAAACAGTACGGCGTCGCGCCAGGTCGGAGAGTCGACCGGCCGAATATGGCAGTTGACGGCCCGGCCCGGATCGGCATTGGTCGCCATCGCTGTGTCCCGGGCGGTGCCGTCGCGGGCGTTGTCCCACCAACGACCGTCCCTTCGGATGAGTCCGGCGCCGAGCAGGTCGTCAGCGAATAGCTCCGCCGCGGCGAGGTCGGCGACCACCACTTGGATGTCCAGCACATCCTTGGCATCAAGACCAGGGACCGCTGTGGAGCCGATGTGATCGAGGCGGTGCGCGCGCCGACCCGCCACCGCGGCAATCCGTGCCATCACCCGTTGTGCCTGCTCTGGCCAACTGCCGTCCGGCGAGATCACGACGGGGCTGGTAGGGCGCTCTGCCGGGAAACGGTGACGCAGGTTGGTCTCGAAAGGAACCAACCGCTGTGTCCACAGCAGGTCGACCGCAGAGAGGGTGTCGTCACGGCAGCCGCCGTTGTCCAGCCAGATATCGGCGACGGCTCGACGCTGCGCGTCAGTGGCTTGGGCAGCGAGCCGCGCCGCAGCGTCGGACGGCGCCATGCCACGCTGCTCGATCAGCCGGTACTGCCGCACTACGGCATCGGCGTGTACCACGATGACCAGGGGAAATCCGGCTGCCGCCCCGACCTCGACGAGCAGCGGGATATCTTGCACCACGATAGCCTCAGCCGGCGCGGCCGCGACCAGCTCCGCGGAGCGGGCTGCGACCAGCGGGTGCACGATGGCGTTGAGCCGGCCTCGAGCTTCCGCGTTGCTGAAGACCCGTGCTGCCAGCGCCGATCGGTCCAGCGTGCCATCCGCGGCGAGAATCTTTTCGCCGAACTCGTCGGTCACCGCACTCAGTCCGGCACTACCGGGCTCGAGCACTTCTCGGGCGATCCGGTCCGAGTCGATGATCGCCGCCCCGCATCGCGCGAGCCGGGCGGCGACCATCGACTTACCGGAACCCATGCCTCCGGTCAGCCCGACCCGCAGCATCGGACGATCGTGGCGCTTACTTTGTTACACGCCGCCGGAGAGTTTCTCCCGCAGCGCCGCAAGCTGCTCGTCGCTGGCGAGCGAGCCTCCGGTGCCAGCGCTGCTGCTGCTGGTGGTGCTGGTGGTGCTGGTGCTCGCCCCAGGCACCTCGGCCGTCTCCGAGGAGTAGTTCTGATCCTCAACCGCCTCCGACTCGGCCTCGGACGCCTTGACGACCTGCTTGCGGTGCTGCTCGAAACGGACCTGCGCCTCGGCGTAGGCGCGCTCCCATTCCTGGCGCTGCTTGTCGTAACCATCGAGCCAGTCGTTGGTTTCCGGATCGAAGCCCTCGGGGTAGATGTAGTTGCCTTCGCCGTCGTACTCGGCAGTCATGCCGTACTGCGCCGGGTCGAACTCCATCTCCGGGGACAGTCCCTCGTTCGCCTGCTTGAGCGACAGTGAGATCCGTCGGCGATCCAGGTCGATGTCGATGACCTTGACCATCACGTCGTCGCCAACCTGCACAACCTGCTCAGGGATCTCGACATGCCGCTGCGAGAGCTCCGAGATGTGGACCAAACCCTCGATGCCTTCCTCGACCCGGACGAACGAACCGAAAGGCACCAGCTTGGTGACCTTTCCAGGCACGATCTGCCCGATCTGGTGAGTTCGCGCGAACTGGCGCCACGGGTCTTCTTGGGTTGCCTTGAGCGATAGCGACACCCGCTCGCGCTCCAGATCGACGTCGAGCACCTCGACGGTGACTTCCTGACCGACCTCGACGACCTCGCTGGGATGATCGATGTGTTTCCAGGACAGCTCCGAGACGTGCACCAGACCGTCCACACCACCGAGGTCCACGAAAGCGCCGAAGTTGACGATAGAGGAAACTTGGCCCTTGCGGACCTGACCCTTGGCCAGCTGGTGCAGGAACTCGCTGCGCACCTCGGATTGGGTCTGCTCGAGCCAAGCGCGCCGGGAGAGCACCACGTTGTTGCGGTTCTTGTCCAGCTCGATGATCTTGGCCTCAAGCTCCCGCCCCACGTAGGGCTGGAGGTCACGGACCCGGCGCATCTCGACCAGCGAGGCGGGCAGGAAGCCGCGTAGCCCGATGTCGAGGATCAGAACACCCTTGACCACCTCGATGACGGTGCCGCGAACCGGCTCCTCGTTCTCCTTGAGGGTCTCGATATTGCCCCAGGCGCGCTCATACTGGGCGCGCTTCTTGGACAGGATCAGTCGGCCTTCCTGGTCCTCCTTCTGGAGAACGAGGGCCTCGACCTCGTCGCCCACCGACACGACATCCGCCGGGTCGACGTCGTGTTTGATGGACAGTTCCCGGGACGGGATAACGCCCTCGGTTTTGTAGCCAATATCGAGCAGAACTTCGTCGCGGTCGACCTTGACGATGGTGCCCTCAACGATATCGCCGTCGTTGAAGTACTTGATGGTCTTGTCGATGGCGGCGAGGAAGTCCTCCTCCGTCCCGATATCGTTGATGGCAACTTGCTGCGGGGCCGGGGCGGTGGTGGTGTCGGTGGACATGCGGTGGGGTGCTCCGAAGGGATAGGGTCGGGTGGTCGGTGTTTGTCTCAACTGCTGTGTCGGTGTGCTGATTCCCCGCTGTGCCAGATCAACCTCACCCGACAGCTCAACCTCACCCGACAGATCAACCTCACCAGCGGATCACCCTCGCCATGCAGCGAGCTTGACACCGAGCGAGCTTGACAACCGAGCTAGCTTGACGACCAAGGCTCGCTTGACAACCTGGGCAGCGCGAAACGACAGCGCAAGCCAATCGTACCCAGGTGGGAGTCAGGGCAGCAAACCCGACCCCCGCACTCGTCCGCTTCGTGGTGAGAGACTGCCTCAGTGACCGACGCGCCGCAACCAGGCCACGACGATGACAGGATTATCCCGCTGGACAGCCACTGTAGCGCTGATGCGGCGCTGGGCACTGTCGGTGTGGTGAAACAGCTGGTCAACGTCGCGGAGACGGTGACGGCCAACCGTCGATGGTGGGACGCCGACGCAGCGGACTACCTTGCCGAGCACGGTGATTTCCTGGGTCCGGCGGACTTCGTCTGGTGCCCGGAGGGACTTCGCGAATCAGCCGCCGGCCTGCTAGGTGAGGTCGTAGGCCGGCGGGTGCTCGAGGTCGGTTGCGGGTCGGCGCCCTGCGCACGCTGGCTGGCTGCCCAGGGCGCGCAGGTCGTCGGCCTGGACCTGTCGGCGGTGATGTTGCTGCACGCGGTGCACGCGGCGGGCGAAACCGGAATCTCGGTGCCCCTGGTGCAGGCCGAGGCCGGCCGATTGCCTTTCGCCCAGGGGAGTTTCGACCTCGCCTGTTCGGCGTTCGGCGCGGTGCCGTTCGTCGCGGATTCGGCGGAGGTGATGAGAGAAGTGGCCCGGGTGCTGCGCCCCGGCGGTCGGTGGGTGTTCGCGGTGACCCACCCGATGCGTTGGATCTTCCCCGACGACCCGGGGGAGGCTGGCTTGACGGTGGCGCAGTCGTATTTCGACCGCACCCCGTACGTCGAGGTGGACCGCCTTCGCAACCCCACTTATGTGGAGCACCACCGCAC